>SXKQ01000205.1 GCA_005778045.1 Planctomycetia bacterium | reverse complement strand
GCAGATGCCGAAGATCGGCTTCTTTCCGACGAGGTTGGCGATCTCGGGGATGGCGCACACGGGTGCCGGGTCGCCGGGACCGTGGGAGAGGAAGATCGCGTCCGGCTCGAGCGCGAGCACCTCGCTGGCCTTGGTGGTCGCCGGTACGACGGTGACGTCGAAGCCCGCATGTACCAGCGAGCGCACGATGTTGCGCTTGGCGCCAAAGTCATACGCCACGCAGCGCTTGCGCGGCCCGCTCCAGCGCTCGACCAGCGCCGGGTAGCTCGGGTCGAAGTCATGGTTCCACTCGTACACCTGCTTGCAGGTCACGAGGCGCGCGAGGTCGCGGTTGTCGGTCGAGAGCGTGCTCTTGGCCTTCTTGACGAGCGACTCGGGGTTCGAGTCGACCGTCGACACCACGCACTTCAGGCAGCCCTCCTCGCGCACGATCTTCGTCAGGCGCCGCGTATCGACGCCGTCGATCGCGACTACGCCCTTCGCGGCCAGCCAGTCGGGCAGCGAGCTCGTCGCGCGCCGGTTCGACGGGATCGAGCTCATCTCCTTCATCACGAAGGCCTCCGGCCAAGCGGCGCCGCTCTCGTCGTCCTCGGCCACGATGCCGTAGTTGCCGATCAGCGGATAGGTCATCACCACGACCTGTCCGAAGTAGGACGGGTCGGTGAGGATCTCCTGGTAGCCGCTCATGGCGGTGTTGAAGACGATGTCGCCGCTCTTTTCGCCGCGCGCGCCGACGGCGCGACCGGGGAGCACGACGCCAGTCTCGAGGGCCAGCCACGCTGTGGGGGCAGGTTCTTCGTGGGAGCTCATGGGTGGGTGCTTGCGTGTCGCGGGGTGGTGGCGAGCGCGTTGATGCGGGCCGCGGCGCAACCGGCGCCGAAGCCATTGTCGATGTTGCAGACCGTGACGCCGGAGGCGCACGAATTGAGCATGCCGAGCAGCGCGGAGAGGCCGCCGAACGATGCTCCGTAGCCGACCGAGGTCGGCACGGCGATCACGGGGCGGTCGACGAGACCGCCGACGACGCTCGGGAGCGCGCCTTCCATGCCCGCGACGACGACGAGCGCGTTCGCGGAGCGCAGGCGCTCGGTGTGCTGCAGGATGCGGTGGATGCCGGCGACGCCGACGTCGCGCAGTTCCTCGACGCATGCGCCGTGCATGCGTGCCGTGACGGCGGCTTCCTCGGCCACGGCACCGTCGGAAGTACCCGCGCTGATCACGAGCACGAGGCCCGATGGCACTCGCGCACGCTCGGGTTCGACCGTGACGCAGCCGGAGCGTTCCCAGACGCGCGCGCGAGGCAAGCGCGCCGCAAGTGCCGCCCGACCAGCGGTCGTCGTGCGCGTGACGAGCAGGCGGTCATGGTGTTCCAGCAGCGCGATCGCGATGTCGACGAGCTCCTCCGGCGTCTTGCCCGCGCCGAACACGACTTCGGGGTGTCCACAGCGCAGCGCGCGGTGCGTGTCGAGCGTGGTGTGGCCGAGCTCGCGCTGCGGCAAGGCCGCCAGTTGCGCCATGGCCTCGGCGACATCGACGCGGCCGTCGCGGACGGCGTGCAGGAGCAGTTCGAGCGGTTGGGGATCCAAGGGGGCGGCCGAGCGAGCGCGGATTATGACGAGCGAGCCCGCCGCGCGCGACTGCGCGGGCCTCGAGGTTCAACGGGGCTAGTTGGAGGCCGCATCCAGTGCCAGATCGGCCACGTTCCCGGCCTTCCAGCGCTGCCAGCCGAGCCCCGCGATCATGGCCGCGTTATCCGTGCAGAAGGCGGGCGGGGGGAAGTGGGTGCGCAGGCCGCGGCTCGCGGCCGCTGCCGTCAGTTTCTCGCGCAAGCGGCGATTGCAGGCCACGCCACCGCCGACGAGCACATCCTCGAGCCCGAGTTCGAGCGCGGCGCGCACCGTGGGCTCCACGAGCGCGTCGACCACCGCCTCCTGAAACGACGCAGCCACGTGCTGGCGTGCCGGGATCGCCTCCGGTGCCGGCAGCGGTGCCTGCGCGTTCTGTCCGCGCACGTGGTACAGCACGGCGGTCTTCAGACCGCTGAACGAGAACGACGGAAAGCGCGGCGGCGTCTCCCCGCGTTCGACGCGCGGCCTGTAGCGCGGGAACTCGAAGCGGCGCGGATCGCCGGACTCCGCGAGTTTCGAGACGCTCGGCCCGCCCGGGTAGGGGAGCCCCAGCATGTGCGCGACCTTATCGAAGGCCTCGCCCGCCGCGTCGTCGAGCGTGCTCGCGAGGCGCTCGATCTCTAGCGGCGAGCGCGCATGGTAGAGCGCAGTGTGTCCGCCGCTCACGACGAGCGCGACGCACGGCCACGGCGCGCGCGACAGGCCCATGCCTGCGGCATACACGTGCGCCTCGATGTGATCGACGGCGACGAGCGGCAGCCCGCGCGCGAACGCCAGCGCCTTGGCGGTCGAGAGCCCGACGAGCAGCGAGCCGATCAGGCCGGGCTTCGCGGTCACCGCGATCGCTCCGAGCTCGTCGAGTGAGACGTTCGCGCGCTCGAGCGCGCGATCGATCACGGGCAGGATCGCGCGCAGGTGCGAGCGGCCCGCGACTTCGGGCACGACACCGCCGTACTGCGCGTGCTCCGCGACCTGGCTGTCGACTTCCGACGAGAGTATCTCGCGTCCCGCGCGCACCACCGCCGCTGCGGTCTCGTCGCACGAGGACTCGATGCCGAGCACGAGCTCGCTCACCGCACGTCCTCCACCGCGCACGGGTGCTCGCCGCGCAGCAGCGCGAGCGCGGCGTCGAGCTGCGGGTCCGAGGGCGGACGCGGGTACACGCTGCGACCGACGTCTGCTTCCCACGCGACGAGCTCGGGAAGCGCCGAGCGCGGCGGGCTGTAGCTCGCGAGGAACTGTCGCACGAGCGTCTCCTCGTCGGGCGCGAGCGCCACTTGCAGGTCCGGCTCGAGCCCGTGCTCCCACGAGCCTTCGACGGTGCGCTCGATGTTGCGGTGCGAGGGCGTGTAGTAGTGCGCGCTGACAAGCTTCACCACGCGCTCGCCGTCGCCGAAGCTTTCGATGCGCTGGACGAGTCCCTTGCCGAACGTCGGCACGCCCACGGTCACGGCCACGCGATGCTCCTGCAGCGCCGCGGCGAGCACTTCGCTCGCGCTCGCCGACTCGCTGTCGACGAGGATCGCGAGCGGCATGTCTGCGAGTGTCGCCTCGCTCTCGTTGGCCTCGTAGCGCTGCGACGTGTCGCGGCCCTCATGCGAGACGATCAGGCCCGAGCGCAGGAAGCGGTTGGCGATGCGCGTGGCGGAGCGCAGCACTCCGCCGAGATTTCCGCGCAGGTCGAGCACCAGCCCGCGCGCGCCTTGCTCGCGCAGGTCCGACACGGCCGCGTCGAATTCCGCAGGCGTCTCGCCGCTGAACGCCGAAAGTGCGATGTACCCGACGGTCGGCGCGAGCAGGCGCGCGTGGCGCACGGTCGGATCGACGAGCGCCTCTTGTCCGATCTGGACGGTCCGCTCCGCTCCGTCCCGGCCGAGCAGCGTGAGCGCGAGCGGCCCGCGATCGCGCTCGCCGAGCCTCCGCCGCAGCTCGCTGCTCGCCATGCCGAGCGTGGACTCGTCGCCCACGCGCACGATCTGGTCGCCGACGCGCAACCCAGCCTTCTCCGCCGGCGAGCCCGAGAGCGTGAACAGCACGCGCGACTCGCTCACGGGTTGGGCGAACACCACGCCGATACCCTGATAGTGCCCGCTCGTCTCACGCTCGACCGCCGCGACCTCCTCGGGACCGTAATAGCTCGAGTAGGGGTCGAGCCGCTCGATCATCCCGGCGAGGGCCTGATCGAGGAGCTCCTCTCGCCCGACCTCTCGCACGTAGGTCCGCTCGACGAAGGAACGAACTTCCCGGTAGGTGGCGGCGTCCGGATCCTCGGCCCGGGCGAGCAGGCGGGCCCCGAACAGGCCGAGGACCGCCCCGAGCGTCACGCCCACGCCCAGATGCAGCGCGTCCCGCCGCCCTTGGGCCCGGCGCCGCGCCGCTTCGTCCACCGCATCCATGGCGGGGATCCTATCCGGCCCGCAGACGACGCTCGCGCGCCAGAGCGCGGAGAGCCGAAAAGAACCGGGCTGGATTTTGGTTCGCTCGGTCGTCCAACGTAGCTTGGAGGGTCGAAGGGCCTGTCCCAGCCTTCTTCCCATGCGCGCGCGCCTCCTCGTCCTGCTCGTCGCCTCTCTACTCGTCGCCCCCGGCGCCGCTCAGGAGCGTGGGCGCAGCTCGGAGGGCGCCCCTCAGGTCCAGGGGCGACCCGCCAAGCCCGGCGGACGTGGCAAGGCTGCCGAGCGGCCGGTACCGGCCAACCCAGACGATTCGGCCCCTGCGGCAGGGGGGCAGGGCGCGGCTCCGACGCCTCCGACGGGTCGCAGCGGCGCTCCCCAAGGGCGAAGTGGCGCGCCCGCCCCCAAGGCTCCGGCCCCGCCGCCGATGACGACTCCGGTCCCTGTTCCGCCCGAGCAAGTCACGCTCGCCGCGGCACAGGCCCTATTCCAGTCGTCCGATCTCGACGGGGATCGCCAGCTCGACCTCAAAGAAGCCGCCGTGGCGGGCCTCGGTCCCCGCGACTGCAACGCAGCGGACTCCAATGGCGATCGGATACTCGCGGAGCCGGAGTTCCTCGCCGCCTACGTCACCTTGCTCGGCCGGCAGCAGCGGCGGATCGCGCCCGACCTGCAGGCCGCAGTGACGGCTCCGGTCGCTCCGACGACGACTCCCGAGGTCGCGTCTCCCGTGCCTCCCGTGAGTCCCGCGCGCTCGGCGAGTCCCGTGGTTGCAGCCCCGGCTCCTTCGCGGCCCGGCACGGCGCAGTACGAGCTCGAGCACAAGATCGAAGAAGCGCTGCGCAAGAACCTCGGCGACCAATACGTCGCGCACCCCCAGCCGACGCCTCCGGTCGAGACGAGCGTGCCCGCCGCGGCGAGTCCCAGCTCGTCGGAGGAGGTCACCGAGAGCGCGCCGGTCGAACGCTCGCTCGAACAGCGCGCCGCGGAGCTGCGCGAGGCGCTCGAGCTGCGCCTGCGCGAGAGTGGAGCCGGTCCCGAAGAGGTCGCGGCGGCGCGTGCGAGGCTCGAACGACAGCTGGCCGAGCTTGCCCAAGCCGCCTCCGACAAGCCGGCACGCGGCTCCCGTCGGGATCCGACGCGGACGCCCGACGAGCGCGACCGCGAGCTGCGCGAAAACCTCGATGCCAAGCTGCTCGAGGACGGGGCCACGCCCGAGCAGGCCGCGAACGCCCGAGCGTCGCTCGAAGCCCGCATCGCCGAGATGCGCGCCAAGGCCGCGGAGCGCGTGGCGCAGGAAGGCGCCGCGGAGCCGGCCGAGTCGCGCACCTTCGAGCAGCGTGCCGAGGAGCTGCGCGCCAACCTCGAGCTCAAGCTGGCCGAGACCAACGCCTCGCCTGCGGAAGCCGAGGCGGCTCGCGCGCGCCTTGAGCGGCAACTCGCCGAAATCGTCCAAGGCTCCACGCCGAGGCCGCCGCCGGGCTCGCGTCGCGACCTGACGCGCTCGCCCGACGAGCGTGACCGCGAGTTGCGCGAGAACTTCGAGGCCAAGCTCAAGGAGGACAAGGCTACGCCCGAGCAGGCGGCCAACGTTCGCGAGCGGCTCGAGGCCCGCATCGCCGAGATGCGCGTCAAGGACGCCGAACGCGGTCAGGCTTCGGCCGTCGCCCCGGCTGCGGCGCCGACGCCCGCGCCCAAGGAGTCCGCGCAGCCCGCGAGCGCTCCCGCGGAAGATCCTGTCGAAGCGCGCTTCCGCAACCTGCGCGAAGGGCTCGAGGGCAAGCTGGCCGAGTCTGGAGCCACTCCCGAAGAAGCCGCGGCGGAACGCGCGCGGCTCGAGAAGCGCATCGAAGCGCTGCGTCGCGAGGCCGCGGGCGGCGCGCGCCCGGTTACGGGCAGCAAGAAGAAGCGCGACGGCGGAGGCTAGCCCTCCCATCCGTCGCGCTGCTTGGATCGGGTTTCCCCCTGAAGCCCCGAGCCGAGCCACCCTCGTGGCAATGCACTAGCCCGCCGCGCGCTCTTCCGCGCGGCGGTAGAAGGTCGTCCGGCCCAGCGGGCCCTCCCAGGCGAAGGTCTCGCCGCGCCCCGGGAAGAGCACGCGCAACGGGTGATCCACGTCAAGGCTGCAGCCAAGCGTGGCCAGCTCCTTTTCCGCGCGGCGCAACTCGCGTCGCTGGGTGGAGAGCTGGCTCTCGAGGCGCGCGATCTCCTCGCGCTGCTCGAATTGGTCGATCGAGAGGGTGCCCAGTCGGCGCTCGAGGACCTCGCTTGCGCGGTTTCGTTCTTCGAGTTCGCGCCCGATGGCGCGGACGAGAGGCAGCAGGCGCTCGGCCTCGGATTTCTCAAAGCTCTTGGGGTGCATGGGGGTGGTACCTAGCTTGAGTTGCGGGACTCGATACACGGGGAAGAGCCGGAACGCCCCGCGAAACCGTGCGCGAATCCCGCCGCGAGTGAACTTTGTTGCGCCTGCGCCCTGTGGCCCCCGCCGTGCGGAAAGAAGTTCCCAAGCCGCTGCATGGCCGAAAGCTGACTTTCGGAACTGCGTGTAACTTGTCCGCCCGCAGGGGGCGCTAGGATGCGCGAGAGCAAGCCATGCCGCGCCCCATCGTCGACATCACTCACGTGCAGGAGTTCTCCGCCGCTCACCGTTTGGTGAGCGCCCATCTCTCGGAGAAGGAGAATCGCGAGTTGTACGGGCCCTGCTTCACGGACCACGGCCACAACTACTCGGTCGAGGTCACCGTGCGCGGCCCGGTGGAGCCCGAGACCGGGATGGTCATGGACCTCAACCGCCTCAGCCGCCTCGTCATCGAGCGCATCATCGAGCGCGTCGACCACCGTCACCTCAACCACGACGTGCCGTTCCTGAAGGGCACGATCACCACCGCCGAAAACGTCGCCGTCGCCTTCTGGGACGAGCTCGAACCGGCCCTGCGAGCCTTCAAGGGATGCAAGCTCTACCGGATCCGTCTGAACGAAAGTCGCGCCAATCGGGCCGAGTACTTCGGCCCGGAGAAGGCGGTATCGCGAAGCTCGTCTCGAAGCTCCTCAAGGAGCTCGGCGAAGACCCGAAGCGCGAAGGGCTGAAGGCTACTCCGGACCGGGTCGAGCGCTCGCTGCGCGAGCTGACGGGCGGCTCGTCGATCTCGGTCGCCGACGTGATCGGCGAGGGCATCTTCACCGAGGACTGCTCGGAGATGGTGCTCGTCAAGGACATCGAGTTCTACAGCCTGTGCGAGCACCACATGCTGCCGTTCTACGGCCGCGTGCACGTCGCCTACATCCCCAACGGGCGCATCATCGGCCT
>SXKQ01000204.1 GCA_005778045.1 Planctomycetia bacterium | reverse complement strand
GAAGCGCCGGTCACCGCCACCGCCCTCGCGGCGATCGCTGCGGGGACCGCGCTCGCCACGCTCGCCACGCTCGCCGCGCGGCGGACGTTCCCCGCGCTCCTCGCGGCGCGGCGGACGCTCGGGATCGGGCACGTTCTTGAGGCTCAGCGCCACGCGCGCCGACTGGCCGTCTACGATACGCAGGCGCACGCAGTCGCCGATGCTCACGAGCTCGCGCGCATCGCGCACGTAGCGATCGGAGATCTCGCTGACGTGGACCATGCCGTCCTGCTCGAGGCCGATGTCGACGAACGCGCCGAAGCTCGCCACGTTCGAGATCACGCCCTCGATCACGCGGTCCCTCGACAGCGTGACGCGGTCGGTGTCGTGCGAGAGGAAGTGCGGCAGATGCAGCGGCACGCGCGGATCGCGGCCGGGGTGCCACAGCTCGCGCATCAGGTCGCGCCAGACGTGGTCATCGACGTTGAAGTCGACGCGGCGCAGGCCCTTGGTGACTCCCGGACGGCCGAGGCTCTCGGCCACAGAGCCGCCCGAGCTCTCCAGCACGCGGCGCGCGATGTCGTACTGCTCGGGGTGCAGACTGGTGCGATCGAGCGGCTCGCTGCCGCCGGCGATGCGCAGGCTCGCGGCGCAGTTCGTCCACTGGGCTTCGCTGAGCAGTCCTTCGCTGCGCAGGTCGTCGCGGCTCGTGAACGGCGACTGGCTGCGGCGCTCGATCAGCTTCTGCGCCATGGCCTCGTCGAGGCCCGGCATGTGGCGCAGGATCGAGATCGGCGCGCGGTTGACGTCGCAGCCGACGAGCGCGACGCAGCTCTCGACCGTCTCGTCGAGATTGCGGCGCAGGTTGGCCTTGCTGACGAGCCCCTGCTCCGCGCCGAGGCCGAGGTGCTTGGGGTCGATCTTGAGGATCTCGGACAGCGGATCCTGAAGGCGCCGACCGAGCGAGATCGCCGCACGCTGCGGGACGTTGAGCTCCTCGAACTCCGAACGCGCGGCGTCCGAGTTCGTGTAGCTCGAGAGCCCGGCGTCGTTGACGAGCATCACCGGCGTGCGGTCATCGAGCGTGCGCAGAGCGGCGCGCAGCTTGGTGAGCGCGTTGCGCGCGGGCTTCGAGTGACCGACCGCGATCGCGATCGGACGCGGCTCTCCGGCGGCTTCCGCAGCGGCCTTGAGCTCCGCGCCGAGTGCGGCGTCGTCCTTGTCGCCGAGCTCGATCTTGGCCGGAGCGCCGCGCACGGCACCCTGTTCGTCGAGGAACGCGATCGTCCAGTCGCCCTTGGCGCCGACGTCGACGCCGCACACGGCCTTACGACCGAGCGGCGAGGCCAGCAACACCTGACGCAGGTGCTGGGCGAGGAAGCGCAGCGCCTCCTCGTCGGCCCGCTCCTTCAGCTCGAGGCGCACGTCGCCCTCGATGAGCGGCAGCAGGCGGTGCTCGAGCGTCTGCAGCGCGACACTGTCGAGCACGCTCTTGAACTCGGGCTTGAGGTGCGCGCCGAGGGCGGCGCGGACCTTCGGCAGCGCGATGCGGCGATCGAGGCTGATCGCCATCGTGACCGCGCGCTCCTTCTGGGCTTGGCGGATCGCGATCAGCTTGTGGCCCTGCAGCTGGCGCAGCGGGGCGCGCAGGCGCGCGATCGGGCGGTGGCGGCCGAGGCGGCTGTCCTCGACGGCCGCGCGCACGGTCACGAGGCCGTTCTTGCGCAGCAGCTTGCGGATCGTGCCGCGCAGGCGCGGGTTGCGGCCGAGGCGGTCGGACAGAATGCGCAGGGCGCCCTTCAGGACCTCCGAGGCCGTGTGCAGGCCCTTGTCGGGGCTCACGTACTGCTCACACAGGCGCGCGAGCTCCGGGGTGACCTCGTACTCGCCGTGGAGCAGCTTATGCTCGTCAGGTGAGAGCCCCTCGAGGCTGACCTTGACAGTCGGGCTGGGCTCGCTGGCCTCCGCCGCTTCCTCGCTGCCGCCCTCGGCCGCGGCGGCCTCCTGCTGGGCTTCCTGCGGGGCGTCGGAGCGAGTTTCGGCGACCGCCCCGGCTGTCGGAGCGTCGCCCGGTGCGGGCTCGTGTTGCTCGGCGGGAGCCTGCTCCTCGTGAGTGGAGACGTCGGCGAGCGCGGAGACGTCGGCGAGCGCGGCATCGCCCTCGGCGGTGTCACCCTCATGGCTCTCCGCATCGTGACCCTCGGCGGATGGGGCGCGCAGCTCCTTGGGCAGCGGCGCGACGAGTTCGTCAGCAAGACGGCCGAGACCACGGTCGAGCGCGAGCTGGACTTCCGGCTCCGGACGGCGGTGCGGGAGGAACAGGTCCTCGAGCTCGAAGCGGTCCATGCAGCGGCGCACGCGCTCGAGCGCCGGCTCGTCGGCCTTGGCGTGGCTGCCGTCGCCCTCGAGCGAGCGCAGGATCGTGCCACGGCGGCGGTCGAGCTCCGCGAGTTGCTCGCGGCGCTGGGCCACGATCCGCACCACGCGCTCGGGGAGTCCCCCGGTGGCGGGACCACGGACACGGCCGATGAAGGGAGCGCGCAGACCTGCGTCGAGCATCTCCAGGGTGGACTGGACCTGCTCGGGGGAGATCGAGAACTCGCGGGCGAGTTCTTCGACGATGTGAATGGACGTCACGGGGAGCCTCGTAGCTCGGGATGGTTCGCTCGCGCGGGTCGCGCCCACGGTCGCGGCTTTTTGACCGCCATAAGGATAGCCCCGCCCCGCTCCACCCTGCCGGGAAAGTTGCGCGAGCCGCCTCCGCGGGGTCGCGGAGCGGCTCGCGGACGGGTCCGGCGCCGGGCGCGGACCGTGGGCCTAGATGCCGACCTTCTCGGCGAGGGCCTTGCCGAAGCGCATTCCGGCCGAGTCGTCGAGGCCCGTGACGAGGTTGCCATCGACCTCGACCTGCCGGGTCGAGCACTTGGCGCCCGCGCGCTCGAGCAGCTCGCGCACGGCGGCATTGGCGCACACGCGCCGGCCCTTGAGTACCCCCGCCTTGGCGAGCAGGGCTACCGAGTGTCCCCACGCCGCCACGAGCTTGCCCTTGCCCATGGCATCGCGCGCGAGGCGCTGCACATCCGCGTCATCCGCCAGCGCGAGCGCGCCGGCGCCGCCGACGAGGATCAGGCCCGAGTAGCCCTCCATGCTGGCGTTGGAAAGCAGGTCGTCGACGAGAAACTCGTCTTGGTAGGCACCCTTGATGAGGTCGCTCACCTGGGTCGAGACCGAGCGCGTGCCGACGTGCACGTTGTAGAGCGACGAGCGCGCGTAGCGCAGCGCCTGCTCGCCGTAGTCGGCAGGAGGCACGACCACGAGTACGAGACTGCGGTACTTCTGCACCACGAGTCCGTCGGCGTCGACTTCGGTCTGGGGCTTGGTGTCCTTCTTGGCCATGGTGTCGCTCGGGGTGACTCTGGGAGCCGTTGCGGGAGGGACTGTGCGGGAAGCGTGGGATCAGGCGGGCAGTTCGAAGATCGACACGCGCGTCTCCTCGGCGAGCAGGCCCGCGCCCTGCGCGACCTGCCAGCCGACGCGCTCGTCGAGCCCGGGCACCGCTAGGTCGCCGAGCTTGCGGCCGGTGAGCGAGTCGCGCACCTCGACCATCGCGCCGGTCGTGATGTAGAGCTTGCCGCTGTCGGCGCTCACGGCGAGGTCGGCGCTCTCTTCAGGGTCGGAGAACGAAAGCTTCTCGAACCACAGTGGCGTGTCACCCTCGCTCGCGCCGGGCGCGAAGGCGAGCAGCGACGGGCCGCGGCGGCCGAGATCCTCGTCAGTCGCCTGCGAGAGCAGCTTGAGCAGCGCTTCCTGCGGCAGGGCCGACTCGAGGTCGTCGACGAGCGCGATCACCGCGCCGGAGTCCGCGCACAGGTCGTGGATCGTCGGCTGCTTGGGACCGACGAGGATGCCGTCGAAGCGCCCCTTGGCGGCGTCGAGCGCGAGCACGCCGCGCTTCTTGTTCGCCTTCGAGGAGTACATCACGAACACGCGCTTGCCCGAGCGCGCGAGGGCGTGGTAGCGCTCGCCGTCGCGCTGGTAGCGCCACAGTTCCTTGAGCGTCTCGCTGTCGTAGGCCGCGATGCGATCGAGCCCCGCGACCACGCACAGGTCGGGGCCCACGAACGCCGAGTCGAACACCGGCAGCTTGGCGGCGGCGAGCAGCTCGCCCGTCTCGATCGACATGCGCACGATGCGGTTGCCCGAGGTCGAGGGCCCGAGCACCACGACATCGCCCTTGCGGCCGAAGCCGGCGCCGAATCCGCGCCCGTAGCCCACCTCGCAGGGCGAGGTCCACTTGGGCTCGCCGCTGGCGCGGTCGAGCAGCGCGAGCTTGCCGGGGATCGCGTCGTCGATCCACTTGTCACCGGCGGGCTGGTCGTAGAGGTGGACGAGCACGGCTCCGCCCGAGCCGATGGCGATGCCATCGACCTCGCTCGTGAACTCGCGCGACCAGCGGCGGCGGGCTGTCTTGGTCATGGCCTGCGAAAGGATAGCGAGCGCGGGGCCCGGCGAGTACGAGCGGTGCGGTGCAGAAAAGCGGCGCAGGCCGCCCGGATCGACCGGACGGCCTGCGTTGGGCTCGCGGGCGGGCGCCGCGGCACACGCGGCAAACCTGCGGGGCGCGGGCTACTTCTCCTCGCCCTTCATCACCTTCTCGGCGATGTTGCGCGGGACGTCGCGGTACTCGTGCAGCTCCATGGCGTAGGAGCCGCGACCCTGAGTCGCGCCGCGCAGGGCCGACGAGTAGGCAAACATCTCGGCGATCGGCACCTGACCGCGCACGATGCGAACGTTGCCGAGCGAATCTACCTCGTTGACCTCGCCACGGCGGCTGTTGAGGTCGCCGACGACCGCGCCGAGGTATTCCTCGGGAACGCGGATTTCGATCTTCATGATCGGCTCGAGCAGCGTGACGTTGTTCTCGGCCGCCTGACGGAAGGCGAGGTGACCGGCCGACTGGAACGCCAGTTCGCTCGAGTCGACGTCGTGGGCCTTGCCGTCGTGCAGCGTGGCGCGGACGTTGACGAAGGGGAAGCCGAGCTTGCCACCCGAGTTGAAGGCAGCCTCGAGGCCCTTCTCCGCGGCGGGGATGAACTCGCGCGGCACCGAGCCGCCGACGATCCCGTCGACGAACTCGAAGCCGTTGCCCTCGGTCTGGACCGGCTCAAACTTGACGCTGATGACGGCGAACTGGCCACGACCGCCCGACTGGCGGATGTAGCGAGCCTCGGTGTCGATCACCTTGGCGAGGCGCTGCTTGTAGGCCACCTTGGGCTTGCCGGTGATGACCTCGCAGCCGTAGTCGCGACCGATGCGGGTCACGATGATGTCGAGGTGCAGCTCGCCCATCCCGGCGATCACGAGCTCGCCGGTCTGCTCGTTGGTGGTCGCCTTGAAGGTCGGGTCCTCGCGCATCAGCTTGCCGATGACTTCGCCGAGCTTGTCGCGGTCGGACGACTTCTTGGGCTCGAGCGACATCGCGATCACGGTCTCGGGGAACGTGATCTTGGAGAGCTGGATCGGCTTGTCCTCGTCGCACAGAGTGTCGCCGGTGACCGTCAGCTTGAGGCCGATCACGGCCGCGATGTCGCCGGCGCGGATCTCGTCGATCGGCTGGCGCTTGTTGGCGTGCATGCGCACGATGCGCGTCGCACGCTCGGACTTGCCGGTGCGCGGGTTGGTCATGCGCTCGCCCTGCTTGAGCACGCCCGAGTAGACGCGCACGAAGGTCAGGTCACCCGTCGAGTCGGCGATCGTCTTGAAGGCCATCGCGGCGAGCGGCTCGCTGTCGTCGCACGTGCGGAGGAGCTTCTCGTCCGGCTTGCGCGGGACCGAGCCTTCCACCGACGGCACGTCGATCGGCGCCGGCAGGTAGTCGACCACCGCGTCGAGCATGAAGCGCACGCCCTTGTGCTTGAGCGCCGAGCCGCACACGACCGGCACGATGTCCATCTTGAGCGTGCCCCTGCGGAGCGCGCGCTTGACCATCTCGATCGGCGCTTCCTTGTCTTCGACGAACAGGTTGAGCAGCTCCTCGTCGTTCTCCGCCGCGAACTCGAGCATCTTGTGGCGATATTCCTTCGCCTTGTCGAGCATGTCCGCGGGGATGTCGAGGTCGTTCCACTTCTTGCCGTCGGTGTCCTCGACGAACTCGAGGTAGCGCATCTTCACGAGGTCGATCAGGCCGCGGAAGTCCTTCTCGCCGCCGACGGGGATCTGGATCGGCACCGGGCGGGCGCCGAGGCGATCGATGATCGTCTGCACCGAGAAGTAGAAGTCCGCGCCGATGCGGTCGAGCT
>SXKQ01000203.1 GCA_005778045.1 Planctomycetia bacterium | reverse complement strand
CCCTGCAGCATGAGCTTCGCCAGCATCAGCCGGTTGCGCTCGCCACCCGACAGCTGGCGCACGGTCGAGCGCTGCTGCGAGACGGCGAAGCCGAAGCGATCGAGGTAGCTCTCGGCGCGCACGACGCGCTCCCCCACCTTGACGACGTCGCTGCGGCCCGCGAGTTCCTCGAGCAGCGTCGCATCGAGCTTGACGTCTGTGCGCATCTGATCGACGCCCGCGAAGTGCACGGTCTCGCCGACGCTGCGTGTGCCGGTGTCGGGCGCGAGCTCGCCGAGGATCATCTTCACGAGCGTCGTCTTGCCAGCACCATTGGGACCGACGAGCCCGAGACGCGTACCCGACCCGAGCTCGAGGTCGAGCTTGGGCACGATCACGCGCTGGCCGTAGCGCTTCGAGATGCCCTTGAGCTCGAGCACGCGCGTCCCGAGGCGCGGTCCTGCGGGGAACTGCATCTCTAGATCCGACGAGAGCGCGATCGGCGCAGCGTCGACTGTCTGGTGGAAGCGGCGGATACGCGCCTTCTGCTTGGTCGTGCGCGCAGGCGCGCCGCGCCGCATCCACGCGGTCTCGCGGCGCAGCTGGTTGAGGCGCGAGTCCTCGGTCTTGCGCTCGCTGGCCAGCCGCTCCGCGCGCTTTTCGAGGTACTCCGCATAGCCGCCGACGTAGGAGAAGATGTCCCCGCGGTCGAGCTCGACGATGCGATCGCACACCCGATCGAGGAAGTAGCGATCGTGCGTGACGAGCAGGAGCGGCGTGCGTGTCTCGAGGAACCAGTCCTCGAGCCAGTCCGTGACGAGCGCGTCGAGGTGGTTGGTCGGCTCGTCGAGCAGGAGGAGCTCCGGCCCGGCGAGCAGGAGTCGCGCCAGAGCCACGCGACGGCGCTCGCCGCCCGACATCGATCCGCAGCGGGCCTCCGGATCGCGCAGGCCGAGCGCCTGCAGCGTGCTCTCGACCTTGTGCTCGACATCGTGACCGCCGAAGCGCTCGAGCTCCGTCTCGAGGCGCTCCTGTCGCGCGATCGCCTTGTCGAGCGCGTCGCCCTGCGCGCGACCGAGCTCCTCATGCACGCGCTCGAGATCGCGCAGCACCCGCTCGCGCTCCACGAGCCCACCGCGCACGACTTCGCGCGCCGTGGCGTTGCCGTCGAGCTGCGGATCTTGCTCGAGGTAGCCGAGCCGCAGGTCGCGCCGGAGCACGCGCGTACCCGTATCGGGCTGCTCGATCCCGCACAGGATCTTCATCAGCGTCGACTTGCCCCCGCCGTTGGGCCCCACCAGTCCCACGCGCTCGCCCTCGCCGATCATCAGCGAGACGCCGCGCAAGAGCGCGCGATCCCCGTAGCTCTTGGAGATCCCGTCGACGGAGAGGAGCGACATCGCGCGAAGATGATGACGCAGGCGCGCGCCTCGCGCCACGACCACGTCCTGCTAGTCTCTGCACGGTGCGCAAGCTCCTCGCCGTTCTGCTCGTGCTCGCCGTTCTGGTAGCCGGGGGGCTCTTCCTGTCTCACGACGCATCGGGGGGGCCCGCGGATTCCGCGGCCGAGCCCGCGGCGGCGACGCCGGACGTCGTCGAGCCGAGCAGCCCGGAAGCGAAGTCGATCTCGCCGCTCGTCGAGCGCTCGGAGTACAGGGCACCCGAGCGCATCGGGACGGCCCGGCGAGATCCGCGTACGCGCGTCAGCGGGACGATCGTGCGGCTCGACGGCAACCTGCACGTGCCGATGGCCAACCTCGAGATCGTCGTGTTCGACGGCGAGGGACCCGAGGTGCGCGCTCGCACCAACTCGGAAGGCCGCTTCGAGCTGCGTGCGGAGCCCGGCTCACGCAAGATCGGCGCGGCACCGCCGAACGCGCCTGCGTGGTGGGACAAGATCGAGCTCCCGGCCGATGGCGACGTGCGCTACGACCGCGAGCTGGCTGCGAACCGCAAGCACTGCGTGCAGGTCTGGCGCCGGGAAGGCGAGGAACTCGTACCCGTGGGACGAGCGCGCGTGCGGCTCGCGGCCTGCGAGGAACTCGATGCGGAGCAGCTGTTGGCCCCGCTGTTCTCACACTCGCTCGGCTTCGAGACGTCCAACGACGGCCGGGCGCTGGTGCTCACCGATGTGGAGGGCCCCTACCTGATCGAGGTCAGCGCCGAGGGGCTCGTGTCGCAGGTCTCGCACCTCGACCTCAGCCCCTTCATCTCCTCCTCGCGCTTCGACGCCGAGGACGGCTGCCTGCACGTGAGCCTGCGCAACGAGGGACCGCCGATCTCTGGGATCGTGCAGTCGCCCGACGGCAGCCCGCTCGCCGGAGCGGCCGTGTTTCTCGACATCCGCGACAGCGCCGGCGCGGGCTACGTGACGCGCGAGAGCGGCAACTGGACGCCGAGCATGCTCGAGCCTGCCCAGCCGCCGATGGCATGGACCGACGAGCAGGGCGCCTTCACCTTGCCGGGCCCCGGGCCCGAAGTGATCGACATCCTCTCCGCACGCGTGGTCGTGCAGCCCCGGCGCCCGAACCTCGTGCACCACTGGTCCGTCGACCTCGACACCTCCGAACGCGACGGCTCGACGGTCTTCGTCCGACTGCCTGCCGCGCGCAGCATCACGCTGCACATCCATGGCCGCGACGGCAAGCCCGCGCGCGGCCTCGTGAGCGCGTGCGACCAAGACGGCATGCCACATGCGCCCGCGGGGTACCCGGCAATCTGGCTCGGACCGCAGCACACCGGCCGCCTATTTTCCGCGCCAGATGGGAAGGTGCGTCTCCAACATGTCGGAGGGCCGCTGCGCGTGGGCATCTCGCTGCATGACGAACAGGGGAACCCGACCGTGGCGCTGCCGCACACGCTCGATGTGGTCGTGCCAACGAACGGTGACGCCGATGTGCGCGTGGAGCTGCCTTGAACGCCGCGGCAGGGCACGCTCGGAAAGAAGTTCCATCGGCTCCGAGCCACCGCGAGGGGCCGGGCCCGTGCCGCGTGAGCCCGGACCCTGCCCACGGTCGATGCAACGGAACCTGATTTGGTGAAGAAGCTCCTCCTCGCTGTCGTCGTCGCAGCGCTCGCGCTGCTGACGCTCACGTTCCTGTTGCTGCGCCCCGCCGGCGAGACACGGGGGCCTGAAAACGTGGCGAGCCCGTCGGCACCCGTGGACGTCGTGGATTCCGAGGCCAATCGCGCGATTCGCGCTCCCGCGGAAGTGCCGCTGCGTGAAGATGCGACTCCGCGCACCGAGCAGGAAACGACCATCGAGAGGATTCACGGAGTCGTCTTCGACAGGACGCTCGAGGCGCCGGTCGTGCAGCTGCCGATCGAAGGCGCGCTCGAGCAGCTTGGCGTGCGGCGTACCCGCACCGACAAGGACGGCCGCTTCACGCTGGATGTGAGGGCCGGGCTTGTCCGCGTGAGCGCGACTCCGCTCGGCCATGCGGGCTGGTGCGAGCACCTCGTGCTCGCGCCAGGGCAGACGGCGACGCTGACGAAGGAACTTGGCGGACCGGTCTTGTCGCTCCGCGCGTGGACGGCGTGGAATGACGAGCTCGAGCCGATCGAAGAGGCCGAGGTGCGCGTCGTGGCGGTGCAGGACGACGCCAGCCTGCATGTGGGCTGTCCACTGTTCGCTGCCCAGCCCACGGCGATCACGGATGCCAGCGGACTGACGAGCTTCTCGACGCTTCCGAGCTCGGTGCACGTGGTGCAGGTCAGGGCCGAGGGCCATCACCCGCGGATCTTCGTGCTGGACCTCGAGCGCCGCGAGGTCGAAGACTGCGTGCACGTGGTGCTCGAGCCACGCGGCGCGCCCATACGCGGCCGCATCCTGACTTCCAATGGCCAGCCGCTCGCAGGAGCGATGGTCATGGTCGACGCCCTACGCAGTGGCCCCGAGAGCGTCGCGCGCTTCGGCCGTTTCCCGCAGCAGGATGGGGATACGTCCCCGGAACTTGAGCCCGAGCTCCATCCGCCCTTCGTGGTCACGGGTCCCGATGGCCGCTACGAGATCTTCGGTCCGCGCCCCAACGCGCCGCAGCTCGTCGACGCGACGCTGCTCGTATTCCCGCAGCGCGAAGGTCTCGTCCACCACTACTCGCTGCCGCTTCCCAAGATCACGCTGGCAGCCGCGCGAAACCTCGATGTGCGCCTGCCTGCGGCGCAGGAGATCACGATCGAGTTCGTCAATCCGGAGGGCTTTCCGATGCCCGACGGCCCGGCGAGCGCGCGGGACATCGACGGTCGCGCCTACGCGCCCGCCCCGGAGTTCATCCCCGGGCAGCAACTCAAGCAGACCGCCGGTCGCTATTTCGCCACGAGCGGCGGGGTGTTCCGCTTTCTGCACGGCGGCGGCACGGTGCGCGTCGGGCTCTCGCCCGACGGCGCGTGGCGCGGGCAGGAGGTCGGCATCGTGATCCCGCCAGACGGCAGCAAGACGCACTTCCGCCTGACCCTGCCCAACTGACCGGGCGACGCGCGATCAGGTGTGCAGACCGGAGCGCTCGAGCCTGTTGTAGAGCATCTTGAGCGCGCCCCCGAGCTCGGCGGAGGCGGCGCGCTAGCGCCTCGACTGCGGCGCGCCGCTCGAACTCGTCGAGATTGAGGGTCGGCACGGCGCCCGCCGTATCCGCGCCGCGCAGCACGTGGCGCCGGACCAGCTCGGGCTCGATGGAAGCTCCCTCCGTCATCACGCACAGGTGCTCGGCGGCGTTCTCGAGCGCGCGCACGTTGCCCGTCCAGTCGTGACGGCAGAACAGCTCGACAGCGGCCGCGTCCAGCCCGATGACGCGACCGAGGCGCGCGCCGAGCGCGCGAGCAAAGGCGGTGTGGTCAAGCCACAGCGGCAGGCAATCGAGCAGCTGGCGACGCGCGCCAACGACCTCGTGATCTACGAGCGCCCTGCGGCGGACTGGTGGAACGAGAGCGCGCCCGCGTTCCGCCCGCTCCATCGCGTGAACGAGTTCCACGCTGCGTTGCTCGACGAATGGCGAGGCGATCGTCTACACAAGAAGCGCACGCTCAACCTCGGATGCGACGGCGGACTGCTCAGCGCCTACCTCTCGCAGCGCGGCGTGCAGTGGAGCGGCGTCGATCTCTCGGGCGCGAGCCTGCGCGCGGGCAGCAAGCACCTCGGGGCATGCTTCGCGCGCGCCGACATCCTCGGCTTCCGATGGCCGACGCCGCCATGGACTTCGTGCTCGCCGCCGATGTGCTCGGGCATGTGCCGTCACTCCACGCAGCGGACGCCGCGGCAGCGAGCTTGCTCGAGCCCGGCGGCGATCTCGACGTCAACGCGATCCACCGCACGTTGCACGCACGACTTCTCGCAGTCGGCGTTGCGGGGGGCATCGGCCTCGTGCCGCGCGCACCCACGATGCGCGTCTGTTCGTGGGGTCCGACGAGCTTCGCGCGTGCGCTTGGAAGTACGGCCCCGTGCTCGAGACTTCGCAGGGCGGTTCCGTCGATGTGCCGCGCACGGTCTCGCGCTGGGCGATCGCGCTCCGGCGCAGCGCCGAGGTTTCCGGCGGCTACGGCGCTCTGTTCCGAAAGGTGGCGAGCTCATGACCCGCTCGCTCCGCAGCGCCTTGGCACTCGCCTTCGGCCTCCCGGCGCATCTCACGTTCGCCGTTGCAGCGCTCGCGATGGCCGTCGGGCTGCACTCGGGCATCTCGCACCGGCGAGCGTCGCGCGCGATCTCGCGCCGACGAGCTTCGCCCTGCTCGGCAGCCTGCAGGTGCCCGTCACGTTCGTGCCGTGGTCACCGACGCAGATCGTGCTGCACGAGACGGAAGGCGCAGCGCCGCGGGCGTGGAAGTCCAAGTTCGTCGCGAGCTAGCCGTTCCGCGTCAAGGCCCTGCGGGATGCCGACCTCGGGCTGCAGACGGGCTCGACCGGCTGGACGACCGTACTGCGTGGCAGGCGCGTCGCGTACGGCGAGTTCCCGATCCACGGCCTGTTCCACGCCTGTCTCCAGCCGGTGTACCTCGGCTTCGCGCTCACGCTGTGGACCGGCGCCGTGCACACGCTCGACGGACTCGCGCTCGCGAGCCTCTGGACGCTGAACTGCATTCGCGGGCCAATTCACGAGGAAGCCCGCTACCTTCGCATCCACGGCGAGCGCTTCGCGAGCTATCGCGAGGCCGTGCCGCTCCTGTCGCCCCGGATCAAGTCATGAAAATCGCCTCCGCCGCCAGCGCTTTCCCCCAGCACTACTACGACCAGAAGACCGTCCAGCAGCGCCTCGAGCGCATCTGGGCGCACAAGCCCGAGATCGTGCGGCGCTTGCCCGTGCTGCTCGAGAACTGCGGCGTCGAGGGCCGCGCCTTCGCGCTGCCGATCCATCGCTACGAGGAACTCGACGGCTTCACGCAGTTCAACGACGAGTGGATTCGTGTCGCGCTCGAGCTCGGACAGGAGGCGGTCCAGAAGGCTCTCGACCGCGCCGGTCTCGCGCCGCGGGACGTCGACCTGATCCTGTTCTCGACGGTCACGGGCCTCGCTGCCCCGTCGATCGACGCGCGCCTGTGCAACAAGATGGGCTTCCGTTCCGACGTGAAGCGCATGCCGCTCTTCGGCCTCGGCTGCGTCGCCGGAGCCGCTGCGCTCGCTCGCGCCACGGACTTCGTACGCGGCTGTCCGAAGGGCGTCGCGCTCGTGCTCACGATCGAGCTCTGCTCGCTCACCTGGCAAAAGGACGATACTTCGCTCGCGCACGTGATCTCGTGCGGCCTGTTCGGTGACGGCGCCAGCGCCGCGGTCGTCGTGGGCGCGGACCACCCTGCGCATGGCGTGCGAGTCGTCGATACGCGCTCCGTGTTCTACCGCGACACCGAGGATGTGATGGGCTGGCGCATCGGCGCCCACGGCTTCAAGATCGTGCTCTCGCCCTCGGTCCCGAGCGTCGCCAAGGAGCGCCTCGGCCCCGACTGCGCCAAGTTCCTCGCCGAGCACCGACTCGCGCCGAGCGACATCTCGTTCTGGGTGTGCCACCCCGGCGGCCCGAAGGTGCTCGAGGCTGCGCGCGACTCGCTCGGACTCGCCGACGACGCGGTCGCGATCTCGTGGCAGTCGCTGCGCAACGCCGGCAACCTCTCGAGCGCCTCGGTGATGCTGATCCTCGAGCGCACGCTCGAACAGCGCCCGCCGCGTCCCGGCGACAAGGGCGTCCTGCTCGCCATGGGCCCGGGCTTCTGCTCGGAGCTGCTCTTGCTCGAAGCCTGAGCGCGCTACACGGCGCGCCGCGCCTCGCGCTCGGCGTACTCGTAGTACGCGGCGGTCAAGCGACGTGTGCGCTCGCCGACAAGCCCGTCGGCGATGCGCTGCTCCCCAACTTGCACGACGGGCACGACGCCACGCGCCGAGCTCGAGAGGAAGCACTCGTCGACGCACGCGAGCTCCGCGAGCGGCAGTCGCTCGCGGCGGACGCGCAGGCCGAGCTTCGGCGCGAGGTGCAGGAGCACGATCAGCGTGATGCCTTCGAGCACGCCGTCGCCCGCCGTGACGAGCTCGTCGTCACGGAAGAACGCGAGGTTCGAGCTCGAGCACTCGAGCACGCGGTCTTGGCCGTCGACCATCACGTGCTCGTAGCGTCCCTGAGCGCCGAGCGGTAGCGGCTTGCGCTCGCGCACGAAGTCGGTGGTCTTGATCAACGGCTGCGCGCGATGGAGGTGCGGCGCGAAGTCGAGCGTCACGCCCTCGCGCAGGAACTTCTCCGGCACCGGAACGAACGGCGAGAGCGCGAGGAACATGTCCGCGCTCGTGCCCTGCACCGAGTGCAGCAGCGGCAAGACGTCGAAGCGCACGCGCGCATCGGCGAGCGGATAGGCGCGCACCGCCACATCGAGTGCCGCGCACAGTCGCGCGCGATCGAGAGGCCTCCCCCACTGGAGGCCGGCCATCGAGCGCTCGGTGCGCGCCAGATGCTCCTCGAGCCAGAGAAAGCGGTCGTGCCCGAACGTGCGCAGCGCCGAGTACACGCCCCCGGGCATGCGCTCGAGCAGATCGTGGACAGTGCCCGTGCCGGACTCGACCGCGAGCGGTCGCAGTCCCTCCCGGGCGAGAGCGAAGAGTTGCAGGTCGCTCGACATCGCGCACAGGGTAGCGGCCGATCCGAGCCGCGCGAGCTACCATCGCCCCATGCGCCCCGCCCTCCTGCTCTGCCTCCTCGCGGCCGCCTGCGCCGCCCCCGCGCGCCCCACCGACTCGACGCAACCGTCCGCGACTGTCAGCGAGCGCGTGCGCGCCCTGCACGCCGAGCTCCCCGTCATCGACGGCCACAACGATCTCCCCGGCGCCATGCGTGAGCGCACACGCTCGGGCTTCGACGACTGCGACCTGTCGCAGCCGCGCCCGGAGTTCCATACCGACATCCCGCGCCTGCGCGCGGGCGGCGTCGGCGCGCAGTTCTGGTCCGTGTTCGTCTCCGCCTCAACCGAGGCCGCCGGGGACGCGCTCGAGCGCACGCTGGAGCAAGTCGATCTCGTGCACCGCATGGTGCAGCGCTGGCCCGAGCACTTCGAGCTTGCTTCGACCGCCGCCGACATCGAGCGCATTCGCGCGAGCGGCAAGCTCGCCTGCATGCTGGGCATCGAGGGCGGCTACTCGATCGAGAGTTCGCTCGCCGCGCTGCGCATGTTCCACCGCTTGGGCGTGCGCTACATGACGCTCACGCACTCGCTCACGACCGCCTGGGCCGATTCCTCGACGGACGCTCCACGCCACGGCGGTCTCGCGCCGTTCGGCGAGGAGGTCGTGCGCGAGATGAACCGCATCGGGATGCTCGTCGATATCTCGCACATCTCCGACGACTGCGTGCGCGACGTGCTCGCGCTCTCGAGCGCACCCGTGATCGCCTCGCACTCCTCCGCACGCGCCCTCGCCGATCACCCGCGCAACCTGTCCGACGACCTCCTGCGCGAGATCGCGCGGCACGCTGGCCTCGTGATGGTCAACTTCGGCTCTAGCTTCATCCATCCCGACACGGCCGCGAAGACGCAGGACAACCTCAAGGTGCAGCGCGAGCTCGCGGCGAAGTTCCCGGACAAGGCCGACTACGACAAGGCGTGGGCTGACTACCGCGCGAGCCGCTCCCTCGAGCGCGGAACAGTCGAGCAGGTCGCGGACCACGTCGAGCACATCGCGCGCGTCGCGGGCATCGACCACGTAGGCATCGGCTCGGACTTCGACGGCGTGTCCCTGCTGCCGGAGCGCCTCGACAGCGTCGACGACTACCCCAACCTCACCCAAGTCCTCGTCGACCGCGGCTGGAGCGACACCGACCTGCGCAAGCTGCTCGGCGACAACCTGCTGCGCGTCCTGCGCTCCGCCGAGCGCGTCGCCGCGGCACGCTAGTCCCGCGCACGTCTTCCTCTAGCGCCCGCCGCAGCGATTGGTGCTCCTCTGCCCCTCGCGGAGCTCGATTACCGCAAGAATCCGGAGCTGCTTGAGCGGGTCATCGAGACGATGGCCGACGGGGGCTTCACCGTCGACAGCGCAGGGCATTTCGCCTCGTTGACCTCCGGCGCGGAACGCATCACGGGCTTGTCGCGCGACGAAGTCGTGGGCCAGCCGTGCTCGGCGCTCGAGGGCCCCGACTGCCGCGGCTTCGGCAACATCGCTCACTTGCTCGCGAACCCAGCGGGTCGCGACGGTATCCAAAACGAGCGCCGCCGCATCTTCGGCAAGCACGGCCGCCCGCTGCGCCTGCTCGGCAACCTGCGCCTGCTGCGCGGGTCCGACGCGCGCGTGCAAGGCACGATCGGCACCTTCACGGACCTCACGGTGTGGATCGTGCAGCAGGCTCCGGCGCCCCATGCGGGCGACGCGGACGCGCGGCGCTTGGCCGGACTGGTCGGAAGGTCGAAGCGCAAGCTCGATGTGCTGCGACGCATCGAGTTCGCGGCCCAGAGTGACGTGAGCGCGCTCGAGCGCGGCGCATGGATCAGGGCCTCTTCCGCGAGGACTTCTACTACCGCGTGCGTGTGTTCGAGATCGTGAGGTCGCCCCTTCGCGATCGCCGCGTCGACATCCCGCTGCTCGCGCAGCACTTCGTCGACGAGCTGCGGTCCCGCCTTCGCAAGGATGTACGTGGCGTCACGCGAGACGCGCTCGAGTGCCTCGTCGAGGCGCCGTGGCCCGGCAATGTCCGCGAGCTACGCAACGCGATCGAGCACGCCCTCGTGCTGATGCGCGGCGGGCGCATCGGCCTGATCGATCTGCCGGTCACGGTCCGCGCCGCGCGCGAGAGCCTGAGCCCGATCACACCGTAGAGAAGGCCCGCGGGCACGCCGCTTCCGGGCCTCACCGCCGAGCAGGCCGTCGAGCGCGCCACGATCCTCTCCACAATCGAGCGCACCTGCCGGAGCCGCACGCTCGCCGCCGTGCTCCTTGGCACCCGCCGCATGACGCTCTGGAAGAAGCTCAAGAAGCACGGACTTGCCAACGCGGGCAAATGAGGGCGGAGCTGCGTGGTGCGGGCTCCTGCGCACTGGAGTTGACAGAGTGTCGTCCGTAGGGTCATTTCGGTTTGTCGACCTTCCCCGTCAGGGAAGCTTCCGGGGGCACTAGAGGGCCAGCGGGAGCCTCTCTGGGCGCTCCCTCAGGGGCGGCGCGGGGCTTGTAAGGGGCTCGGCGAACCCAAGACAGGTGCCCTCGATGATCGTCAAGCAGTACTACCTCAGTTGCCTCGCCCACGCCTCCTACCTGATCGCCGACGAGCACTCGAAGGTCGCCGCGGTGATCGACCCCCAGCGGGACATCGGCCAGTACGTCGAGGAGGCGCGCAAGCTCGGCTTCGAGATTAGCCACGTGCTGCTCACGCACTTCCACGCCGACTACGTCGCCGGCCACCTCGAGCTGCGCTCGCTCACCGGCGCGCGCATCTACCTCGGCGCGCAGGCCAAGGCCGAGTACGAGTTCACGGCGCTGAAGGACGGTGATGCGCTCGAGTTCGGCGAAACGCGGCTCTCGATTCTCGAGACGCCGGGCCACACGCCCGAAGGCGTGTCGATCGTCCTGTACGACCTCTCGAAGGATGCGCGCAAGCCGCATGCGGTGCTGACCGGCGACACGCTGTTCATCGGCGACGTCGGGCGCCCCGACCTGTTCGCATCGGTCGACGTCACGGCGGGCGAGCTCGCATCGATGCTGCACGGGTCACTCCACGGCAAGCTGCTCAAGTTGCCTGACGAGACGCTGGTCTATCCGGCGCACGGCGCGGGCTCGATGTGCGGCAAGCAGCTGTCGAACGAGCGGGTGTCCACGATCGGCGAGCAGCGCCGCTACAACTACGCGCTGCAGCCGATGACGCGCGACGAGTTCGTGGCGCTCGTCACGGCGGACCAGCCGGACGCGCCCGCGTACTTCGCGTACAACGCGACGCTGAATCGCAAGGAGCGCGGAACGCTCGATGCACAGCTCGAGCAGGCGCTCAAGCCGCTGGCGCTCGACGCGGCGCTGCTGCTCGCGAATCAAGGCGCCCAGCTCGTTGACGTGCGCTCGCCCGCAGACTTCGCCGGCGGCCACATGAAGGGCAGCGTCAACATCCCGCTCGAGGGCAGCTTCGCGACGTGGTCGGGCTCGATCCTCGATCCCAAGCGGCCGGTGATCGTGATCGCGGAAGCGGGCCGCGAGCAGGAGGCCGCTGTGCGCCTCGGCCGCGTCGGCTTCGAGCGTGTCGTAGGCCACGTGAAGGGCGGCATGGGCGCGCTCGAGAAGCGTCCCGAGCTCATCGATCGCTCGACGCGCATCACGGTGCAGGCACTCGCCGAGCGCCTCGCGCGGGAAGACGCGCCGCTCGTGCTCGACGTGCGCACGCCGGCGGAATGGAACAACGGGCACATCGCGGGTGCGCTGCATATCCCGCTCAACCGCCTCCAACTGCGCATGATAGAAGTGCCGCGCGACACGAAGCTCGCCGTCATCTGCCGCTCCGGCTACCGCTCGTCGATCGCGACCAGCCTGCTGCATGCGGCTGGAGTGCACGACGTGATCGACGTCACCGGCGGCATGGAAGCGTGGACGCGGCTGCAGTCGGGCGGTGCGACGGCAGCGAAGGCCTGAGCACGAGGCGCTCACGACCCACAGGAGGCGACAAGGTGCAGAGCGGCCCTCTCTGGACCGCGAGCATGGCCCTCGGAACGTTCGTGCCGCTCTTCGCGTGGGGCTCAGGAAAGCGGCTCGGCATCTCGAGCGGTTCCGCCGAGGCCTGTGCTCTCCGCGAGCCGACGGGCAGCGAGCGCTGGAAGCTCTGGTTCGCGCTCGGCCTGCCGCTCGACGGACTGGTAGCGGCCATCGTGCGCGGCGGGCCCGAGCTCGCGAGCGCCTCGGCGACCCTGCTCGCGAACTTCCACGTGAACGGGACCGTGCAGTAAGTGCTGCTCGCTCTCGGCGGCGCGCTCCTCGGCTAGGACGCACGCACGGCAGGTAGCTGCACGAGCGGCCTCTCGATCGTCGCCATCGCGCTGAACGCGAAGTCGAGCCTCGTGGCGGCGATCGGCTTCATGATCGGCGGCTCCGCAGCCACCTGAGTCCTCGTCGCGCTCGCAGGAGGCGACGTCGGGCGCCGTGCGAGCCGTGTCGTGACCGACCTGCGGCGCGTCATGGAACTCGAGCAACAGCTCGAGCGAGCCATCCGCGAGCTCGACCGCACCGCCGTGCTCGTGTTCGTCGTCGCCATGGGTGCGATGGTGCCACTCCCCAAGGTCCATCTCGCGCACCTGCGACGCCACGAAGTACTCGTCACCGTCCGAGCCTACGTGCGAATGTACGAGCGCCGTCGCGCTGCCGAGCGCCTGCACGAGCACGACCCAGATCGCCCATGCGACCGCGAGCAACCCAGCGCGGGTGCTGCTTTCGGTGGTGATCCTCGGACAGCGCATCACTTGCGTTGTCTGGGCTCGCGTTCGGTCTTCCGTCAGGGACCGTGCCGCCGCTCGCAGGCCGGCCGCGGCCCGCGCCCCCCAAAAAACGGGGCCGCTGGCGCCGAGCCCGAACCCTCGACGGACTCGGGTCGCACGCCAGCGGCAGCACGTCTTGCGCGGACGTTCCCGCTCTCCTTCGGGCCAGTGTCGTCGACGAGCGCCTCACCCGGGTCTCTCGATCCGGGTCAGACCCCGCGGCCGAGCACCGCACCAAGGCGGCCCGTCGCGAGCGCGGTCCGCCATGGGCACGCCGCTCCGCCCGGCGAGGGCGGGAGCGTTGCGCGAGTCCGCAAGAGCGCCGCGAGCGGCCCCCGAGTCCCCTTCGCCACCCCAGCCGTCCTAGGCCGCTTCCGGGCCCGCCGCTCGCAATCGAGGGACCCCTCCGCCGGCCCAGTCCGGATCCCGGGACGGTGCCACGGGAGTCGCATCCCGTGGAGGCTCTCGTTCGTTGCAGGAAATCACGAAAATCCGCGCGCGGGCTGCCGCGAGACGCGTTCAGCGCTTGAACTCGAGCTTCGACATGAAGTCGACCCACTCGGACTCGAGGGCCGCGATGTCGACGCCGTCGAAGGCCTTCTCGAGGGCGTACTTGCGGGAGGCGACCCCGACCTCGGCCTTGGCGCGGCGGTCGTCCTTGCGGCCTTGAGTCTCGAGCAAGGCGAGGTTGCGGGCGTAGTCGGCCTTGAGCTCGTTGAAGTAGGTATCGAGCACCTTCGACCACTGCGGGTGCTTCGCGACCACCGGCGAGAGGCGCAGGAAATAGACCATCGACCAGCCCTGCGCGTAGCACAGCCCGACGCGGTCGCCGCGGTAGTACTCGGGCTGCTCGAAGCGCACGATCTCCTTCCACGGGACGAACTTGCGCTCCGCAACGGCGCGCTGGATGGTCCCGAAGCGCCACGGGTTCACGCCGATCTTGCGCACCTTCGAGCCGACGACGTCCGCGCCCGAGAAGTAGTCGCCGTGCCCCTCGTTGAACCACGAGTGCGGCGGGACCTCGCCAGCCGAGTAGTGGATGTATTGGTGGAAGGCCTCGTGATACAGCACGATGAACGTGTTCGCGTCGTTCGTGCGCTTGCCCTTCTCCTTGACCTGCGCGTCGTAGAAGACGAGCTCCTCGGCCGCGTAGTTCCAGTACCCGGCCGAGCCCGGCGGACCGCCGTAGGCCATGTACTCGGTTCGGTCGCGGCACACGCGCACGGTCGACACCGCCGTGATCTCCCCCGCCGGCGGGAAGAGCTTGATGTACTCCTTGCGGATCGACTCGATGTCCGCGAGCAGCGTGCGGATCAACGGCTGGTCGTTGGTGTGGTAGAGGACGATGAAATTCTCGGTGTCCTCGGCCTTCCAGCCGCGCACCATCTTGCGACGCACCTCGACGCGGTAGTCGACGCCGCGCAGGCCGGAGCGCGCGTACTTTTGCTGGAGCTTCGTGAGGTCCTGTCCCTCGGGCTCCGAGAGGTCAGCCTTCTCGGACATGTGCCGCCAGATCTTTTCCTGCTCCTCGAGGTCCGTCGGCGCGCAGGTGGCGACGAAGGCGACCGTCCGCTTGCCCTCCTGCCGATACGCGTAGCACCAGCCCGTGAGCTTCGCGCCGCCGGGGCGCCGCAGGGTCAGCGTGTAGATGGTCGAGGTCCAGCCGCTGCGCGGCTTGCCGGGCTGCGAGCGGCCAAGGTCCCAGCCGGTGTGGCGCTCGAACCAGCGCTCGAGCGTGCTGACGGGCGGCGGCGGCGGGGCTTCCTTCTCTTGCTCGACGGGCTTGGCCTTGCTGCGGCCCTCCTCGTCTTCCTCGGGCGCCGGCGGCGGCACCGGTTTCGGCTCGGGCGGCGGCGGGTCCGGCACGAAGGCGATGTCGACCACCGAGACCTCGGGACGGGCCGAGCGACGCTTGGCGGGATCGGGGTCGAGCTTCTCCGCGAAGTACAGCGCGACGAACTGCTCGTCTGGCTGAGTCGGGATCGCCTCGTAGTCGCGCGGGCGGTCGAGGTCGATGCCGAGCTCGGGGAAGCGCTCGCGGGTATAGCCGCCCTGCGCGGCGCGGGCCGACGCGAGCGTGGTCACGAGGCAGGCGAGCACGAGGAGCGCGCGATGGAGTGCCATAGTCGTCAGGATACCGATGGTAAGTCGGCCGCGCGGAGTTTGGCTTGCGCCCTTGCAGGAGTGGCGTGCGGCAGGTACTCCGAGCGGCATGAACGGGTTTCCGCGCTCCATCCCTGAGGTGTGCGACATCGAGCTCGTGCGCGGCAGCGCGGCACGGCCCGACGCGCCCGTGGGCGCCCTGCTCGAGGTCGCGCACGGGGCGACGCGCGCCGCGGATTTCGACGGACTGGCGGCGGCGCTGCGCGGGCCGTTCCCGCCGGGGTTGCGCGAGTTCTTCTTCGTGAACACCGACGTCGGCGCGCCCGAGCTGGCGAGCGCGGTGGCGCGCGCCGTGGCGCAGGCGCGGCCGGAGTGCGTGCTGGCGGTCGTGTGCTGTCGCGTGCCGCGCACCTTCCTCGACTGCAACCGGCGCATCGCCCGCGACACGGTCGCGCGCGCGAGCGCAGCGGGCGAGATGACTCCGGGCCTGCAGCCCTGGGTGCGCGACGAGCGCGACCGCGAGCTCCTGCTCGAGCGCTACTTCGCCTACCGCGAGGCCGTCTCGAGCGCCTTCGAGGCCGTGCGTGCGCGGGGCGGCGCGACGCTGTTCGTGCACACCTACGCACCGCGCTCCATCGACGTGGCGGTCGACGAACACATCGCACAGTCGCTGCGCGCGGCCTATGAGCCGCGCCGCCTCGAGAGCTGGCCGCTGCGACCGGAGATCGATCTCATCACGGCGGATCCTGAGGGCGTCGAGCTCGCGCAGCCCGAGCTCGCGGCGCGGGCCGCGGCGGAGTTCACGGCCGCCGGATTCGGAGTGTCTCGCAATACCGCCTATCCACTGCACCCCGTGACGCTGGCCCACGAGCTCGCGGCGCAGCGTCCAGCGTCCGCGCTGTGCCTTGAGGTGCGCCGCGACCTGCTCGTGCGCGAGTTCGTCCCGTTCGTGGATCTCTCGACAGACGCACAGCGAGTCGAGCGCGCGGCAGCTCCGCTCGCGCGGGCGCTAGCACCCTTCGTCGCCCTCGGCACTTGAGCGCGCGACGGGCTCGGGTCGCGGCTATCCTTGCCGCTCCTCATGCGCGAGACCGCCGCCGTACTGACCCTCGATCGCTTCGCCACGTCGGATGCCAAAACCGCGCACGGGCTGGTGCGAGGCCCGTGCCGCTACGAGGTGATCGCGCTGGTGGACGCGCTCGGCGCCGGACGAGATGCGGGCGAGCTGCTCGACGGTCGTGCGCGCGGCATCCCGACCTACGGCTCGCTCGAGGTGCTGCTCTCCGCCGGACGCAGGCCGGACGTGGTCGTCGTCGGAGTCGCGACGCAGGGTGGCGTGCTGCCGCCTGAGCTACGCGGAACGCTGCGCGCGGCGCTCGAGTGCGGCATCGGCGTCGTCAACGGCCTGCACCACCTCGTCGGCGACGAGCCGGAGCTGCGCGCGGCCGCCCAGCGCAGCGGTGCGCGCATCCTCGACGTGCGCCGGCCGAAGCCCCGCGCCGAACTGCATTTCTGGAGCGGGGCGATCGCGCGGGTGCGCGCGCCGCGGGTCGCGCTGCTCGGCACCGACTGCGCGCTCGGCAAGCGGACGACGAGCCAGCTGCTCGCCGCGGCAGCCCGGGAGCGCGGCATCGAGACGGAAGTGATCTACACCGGCCAGACGGGCTGGCTGCAGGGCTGCGGCTTCGGCTTCGTGCTCGACGCCACGCCCAACGACTTCGTCTCCGGCGAGCTCGAGCACGCGATCGTCGAGGCCGACCGCGAGGCCGAGCCCGACCTGATCGTGCTCGAGGGCCAGTCCGCGCTGCGCAACCCATCGGGCCCGTGCGGAGCGGAGCTAGTCCTCTCGGCGCGCTCGCGCGCGGTGATCCTCCAGCACGCGCCCGCGCGGCACTTCTTCGAGGATCAAGAACACCTCGGCAACGTGATTCCCTCGCTCGAGTCCGAAATCGAGCTCATCGGAATGTACGGCGCGCAGGTCATCGGAATCGCTCTCAACCACGAGCACTTGCCGGAGTCCGAGCGCGCCGCGACGCGCGAGCGCATCGCGCGCGAGACGGGGCTACCGGTCGCGTACCCGCTGCTGGAGCCGCTCGACCCGCTGCTCGATGCGGTGCAGGCCTACGTGAAGCGCGAGACGCGCAGGTGAAGATCGCCGCGGCTCGCTCGCGCCTCGTGCGCATTCCGCTCTCGCGTCCCTACGCGATCGCGGGCGGGAGCTGGGACGCGGTGGAGCTGGTGCTCGTCGAGCTCGAGAGCGACGAAGGCGTCGTCGCTCACGGGCAGGCCTCGCCGGCGGAGGAAGTGACGGGCGAGACCGCGGCGCAAACGGCGCTCGAGCTCGCGCACGAGCGGCTCGCGTGGCTCGTCGGCCGCGAGATCGAGACGCTCGCGGCGCTGCGAGCCGAGCTGCGGGCACGCGTCGCGGGTCCGGCCACGCGCGCCGGAATCGACATGGCGCTGCACGACCTCGCCGCGAAGCGTGCTGGCCGCCCGCTCGTCGAGTGGCTTGGCCGTGCGCACAGATCGATGCGTACCTCGATCACGATCGGGCTCAAGGACGTCGCGGACACGCTGACGGAGGCGGACGAGTACGTCGCGCGCGGGTTCACGCTCCTCAAGGTGAAGACCGGCGTGAGCGTGGACCTCGACATCGAGCGTCTAGCGCGGTTGCGCGAGCGCTTCGGCGCGCGCGTCGGCCTGCGCATCGACGCGAATCAGGGCTACGACCTCCCGGCGTTCCGCAGGCTTGCGGCGCGTGCCGACGCGCTCGCGCTCGAGATGATCGAGCAGCCGATGCCACCGGAGCTCGACGCCGAATTGGCGGCTTTCCCCGGCCTGCGCTCGCGACTGGTCGCCGACGAGAGCGTGCACGACGCGCGCGATCTGGCGCGAATCGAGAGCTGCGGCAGTCCGTACGGCGGCATCAACATCAAGCTGATGAAGAGCGGCGGGCCCGGCGGCGCGCTCGAGCTCGCGCACGCCGCGCAGGCTGCCGGACTGCGGCTATTGTGGGGCTGCATGGACGAGAGCGTGCTCGGGATCTCGGCGGCGCTGCACTGCGCGCTCGCCATGCCCGCGACGGCGTGGCTCGACCTCGACGGCAGCTTGGATCTCTCCAGCGATCCTTTCACGGGCGGATTCGCGCTCCAAGGCGACACGCTCTCGACTCTCGCGCGCGCCGGTCTCGGCGTCGAAGAGGCACCATGAACACGCTCGACCGACGCACGTTCCTCGCCGGATCCGCCGCACTGTCTCTCGCCGCCGCGTGCCGCGCGCCCGCGGGCGAGACCGACTGCGACCTGCTCGTGTGCGGGGGCACGGTCCTCGACGGATCGGGCGGAGCGCCGTACGTCGCCGACGTCGGGCTGCGCGCGGGACGCATCGCGTTCGTCGGACCGGGCAACCCGCGGCGCGCGCGACGCACGCTGGACGCGCACGGCCTGTGCGTGTCGCCGGGCTTCGTCGATATCCACACGCACTCGGATCGCACGATCTTCGAGTGGCCGCTCGCCGAGAGCCGCATCCGCCAAGGCTGCACCACGGAAATCACCGGAAACTGCGGTAGTTCCGCCGCGCCGCGCGCGGCGGCGGAAGACGCGGACGAGGGTGTGCGGGTGCGCTGGAGCGACGTGAACTCGTACGCGCGCGCGTGGCACACGCAGGCCGCTGCGCTCAACCACGCACTGCTCGCGGGTCACGGGACGCTGCGGCGCGGCGTGGTCGGAGACGTCGACCGTCCCGCGCGGCTGGAGGAGCGCGCGGAGATCGCGCGCCGCTTCGAGCTGGCTCTGGAGCAGGGTGCGTGGGGCCTCTCGAGCGGTCTCGAGTATGTGCCCGGCCTCTACACGCCGCAGGAGGAGCTCGAGGAGCTCGTGCGCATCGCCGGCGCGCGCGGTGTGCTCTACGCCACGCACATGCGCAGCGAGGAAGCCGAGCTGCTCGAGGCGATCGACGAGGCCTTGGACACCGCGCGCGGGGGGAACGCGCGCCTGCAGGTCTCGCACCTCAAGGCCGCGGGACGCAACAACTGGCACCTGCAGGACCGAGCGCTCACGCGCATCGAGCAGGCGCGCGCAGAAGGCCTCGACGTGATGGTCGATGCGTATCCGTACACGGCCTACTCGACTACGCTCTCGATCCTGCTCGAGTCGTGGAGCCGCGAAGGTGGCTCCGACGCGATCCTCTCGCGTCTCGCGGACGCGGCGACGCGCGAGCGCATCCTGCGCGAGGTCGGACCGCGCGTCGCGACCGAGCTCGGCGGTTTCGAGCTCGTCGTCATCAGCTCGGTCGGCGATCCCGCGGCGCAGGAGTGCGTCGGACGCAGCCTCGCCGAGCTCGCGCAGGCGTGGGGCATCGCTCCGGAAGAAGCCTTCGTGCGCGTGCTCGAGCGCGGCCGTGCGGACGTCGGCTACGTCGGGCACGGCATGAGCGAGGAGAACGTCGCGCGCGTGCTCGCGCATCCACTCGTGATGATCGGCTCCGATGGCCGCAGCATGGCCCCGACCGGCAGCGCCGTGAATGATCGTCCGCACCCGCGTTCCTACGGCACGTTCCCGCGCGTGCTCGGGCGCTACTGCCGTGAGCTGGGCATACTCGACCTGCCGACCGCGATCGCGAAGATGACGTCCATGCCGGCGGAACGCGTCGGCCTGCGCGATCGCGGCCGCCTCGCCACCGGATTTGCCGCCGACCTCGTGCTGTTCAATGCGGCGCGTGTCGCGGACCGCGCGACCTTCGAGGAGCCCCAGCGCTACCCCGAAGGCATCGAGCACGTCTACGTGAACGGCGTACCCGTCGTACAAGACGGCACCGTCACCAGCGCTCGGCCCGGCCGCATGTTGCGACGCGAGTCCAGCGGCTAGCCGTCGAAGGAGTGGCGATCGAGCTCACGCACGATGGCGCGTGCGCGGTCGACGACGTCCTTGGGCGCCTTGTTGCCGTAGGTGGCCGCAGCGAGCTCGACCGCAAGCGTGGCGGCGCGCACTGCGAGCTCCTGCGGAGCGCCCGCGCGCTCGAGGCGTGCGGCGAGGTCCGGAGTGACGACCTTGGTCGCGTCCTCGCGGAGACGTGCGGCGAGGTGGGCCGGATACAGGCGCGTCACGTCGCCGCCGGGACGGATCAGGCGCGTCTCAAAGTCTGCCGCCATGGCGTGCTCGTTCGCCGACGGCAAGCCGCGACGGCCGCGCGCGCGCAGGATGAGCAGGATCGCGACCAGCGCGACGACACCTGCCCCGATCAACACGGGCGGGCTGAGCAGCGGGGCTTCGGGCTTGGCGATATCGACGAGGGCGGGCTTCATGCTGCGGCGCACGCGCAACGGCAGCGGCTGCGAGCTCAATAGGTTATAGCGACTCGGCGTTCCCGGGGTGAAGTAGGCGAACTCCACGGGCGGAATCTCGCGCACGCGCTCCTCGGTGACGCGCAGCTCGCACTCGATACGCAGGGCGCCGTCCACGAGCTCGGAACGCTCCGAGATCGTCCGCAGGCCATCGAAGGGACCCACCCGCGGCGCCGCGAAGTGGCCCCAGTTGCCCTGTCCGGTGACGAGCAGCGCGAGCAGCACCGTGCTCCCGACCTCCACCTCGCGCGGCTCGGCCTGTACCTCGAGCGCGAAGCTCCCCACCGCACCGGCGAACTGCGGCGGGCGACCAGCCTCGGGCAAGGCCAGCGCGCGCAGGCGCGCCACCGGGCCGCGCACGCGCGCATCGACGCGATCGCGCGGCAAGCGCCCGCGGAACGGGTCGTCGTCGAACGTGCTCGCGAAGGCGAGGCGCAGCTCCGTGCCGTCGAGCACGAGCTCGCCGGGCGCATCGGGCAGCCACTCGAAGGCGAGCGCGTGCAGGGTGTACGTGCGGCCCTCACGCTCGACGTCGGCGAGCGCGGTCGCGAAGGCTACCTCGCCGTCGAGCGCGACCGTGCGCGTACCGGAGGCCGGCTGGGGCGGCTGGCCCCAGCGGCCGCCGCGCGCCTCGCGCAGCCAGGGCGCACGCACCTCGACCGGCACGTCGAGCGAACGCGCAAAGAGCGGCACGAGCTCGCCCGCGAGGAAGCCGCGCTCGAGCCCGATGCGCAGCTCGACGCGCTGCGGGACGCCGACGTGGGCCTCCGCGACGGACGAAGTGAGCTCGAGGAACACCCGACCGTCGCCGCTGAGGTCGAGCGGCTGCGGACCGCCGAGCTGGGCCGCGACGGACGCGCCCGCCGCCGGCAGGGCGATGAACGCGAGCAGCGCGGTGCGGAGGGCGTGGGGCATCGGAGTGCGACCGGGCCGGACGGCGCGGGGCGCGAGAAGGTAGCTCCCCGGCCGCAGGGCGCCTACACGGGGGCTTCCCGGGGCTGGTGTGCGTGTTTTGCTAGCATCTTGAGCGCGACACTTGGCCGCCCGCCCGCTCCCCCCGCACTTCCCCGGCCGATCGCAGCAGGCAAGAAGACCCCGATGGGCCTCCAACAGATCAGCGACGGCGCCGACCACCAGGAGATGCGGCGCTTCGTCAAGTCGCTCCTCGACGACGTGCACGCCCTCGAGCAGATGCTCGCGCAGGGCAAGATCGAATCCGGCACGCGCCGCATTGGCGCGGAGCAGGAGATGTTCCTCGTCGACCGCGCGCTGCAACCCACCAAGCTCGCGCAGGTGTTGCTCGGCAAGCTCGGCACGGAGAGCTACACGACCGAGCTCGGACTGTTCAACCTCGAGGCCAACCTGCAGCCGCAGGTGCTCGGCGGCGACTGCTTCGCGCGCATGCACGCGGAGCTGACGATGCTGCTCGAGCGCGCGCGCGTGGCTGCGGAACAGGAGCAGGCGCAGGTCGTACTGTGCGGCATCCTGCCGACGCTCGAGAAGTCGCACCTCTCGCTCGACTACATGACGCCGAGCCCGCGCTACCTTGCGATGAACCGGCTGCTCACGCAGATGCGCGGCGGCAAGTTCGACTTCCGCATCAAGGGCGCGGACGAGCTCTCGACCTCGCACGACAACGTGATGCTCGAGGCCTGCACCACGAGCTTCCAGATCCACTATCAGGTCTCGGCCGAGGAGTTCGCGGGCTGCTACAACCTCGCGCAGGTGATCACCGCGCCGTGCCTCGCGGCCGCGGTCAACTCCCCCACCCTGCTACAGCATCGCCTGTGGCACGAGACGCGCATCGCGCTGTTCCAGCAGTCGCTCGATACGCGCAGCGAGCACATGGCGGAACGCGGCCAGCGCCAGCGCGTCAACTTCGGTGAGCGCTGGGTCGACGACTCGATCCTCGAAATCTACCGCGAGGACGTGGCGCGCTTCCGCTCGTTGATCGCGATCGCGTCTGACGAGAACCCGCTCAAGGTGCTCGCCGAGGGCGGCGTGCCGCAGCTGCGCGCGCTGCGTCTGCACAACGGCACGGTCTACCGCTGGAATCGCCCGTGCTACGGCATCTCCGACGGCAAGCCGCACCTGCGCATCGAGAACCGCGTGATTCCCGCCGGGCCGTCGGTGATCGACGAGGTGGCCAACGCGGCCTTCTTCGTGGGCCTGATGTGCGCGGCCGAGGAGTTCGGCGACGTGACGGCAGCGCTGAGCTTCGACGACGCGCGCGCGAACATGATCGCGGCGGCGCGCTATGGCCTGCATGCGCGCTTCCGCTGGCTGCGCGGCAAGGCGTGGAGCGCCGACGACCTCGTGCTCCAGCAGCTCCTGCCGATCGCGCGCCGTGGCCTCGCGAGCTCCAAGGTCGCCGGCCCCGACATCGACCGCTACCTCGGCGTGATCGAGGAGCGCGTGCGCCGCGACCGAACCGGCGCGCAGTGGTCGCTCGACTCACTCGCCTCGATGGGCGATCGCGGCCGCCCGCTCGAGCGCTACCGCGCGCTCACCGCGGCCCTGATCGAGCGCCAGAAGACCGGCGCGCCCGTGCACGAGTGGCCGCTCGCTAGCATCGAGGAGCGCGACAACGCGCGCGAGAATTACCGCACCGTCCGGCAGGTGATGAACAAGGACATGTTCACCGTCCGCCCCGACGACGTCGCCGATCTCGCGGCCAGCCTGATGGAGTGGCAGAAGATCCGCTACGTGCTCGTCGAGGACGAGGACGGGCGCTTCGTCGGCCTAGTCTCGCACCGCGCCGTGCTGAGCATGCTCGCGCGCGCGAAGGCGGGCGACGAATCGACACGCAGCGTGCGCGAGATCATGCGCGCCGATGTCGTGACGGTGACGCCCGACACGAGCTCGCTGCAGGCGCTCGAGCTGATGCGCCGCAACAAGATCGGCTGCCTGCCCGTGGTGCAGGATGGCCGGCTCGTGGGCGTGCTCACCGAGCATGACTTCATGGAGCTCGCCTCCGTGCTGCTCGATCGCTGGCTCAAGGACGCCTGAGGGACGAGCCCTTGGGCAGCGCGCTGCAGACGCCCGCGGAGCCCGCGGCGCGGGTCGTCGGCCGCGTCGGCCGGAGCGACGGGCCGACCCTCGTAGTGACCGCCGGCATCCACGGCAACGAGCCGGCCGGCGTGCTGGCGGCGCAGCGCGTGCTCGGCGAGCTCGCGGATCGCGGCACCGCGCTGCGCGGGGAGTTCGTCGCGCTGCGCGGCAATCGCGCCGGCCTCGCGCGCGAGACGCGCTTCCTCGACGAGGACCTCAACCGACTGTGGACCGCCGAGCGTCTCGCAGCGCTGCACGCACGACCGGGCGCGCTGGACCACGCCGAGCAGCGCGAGCAACGCGAGCTGCTCGCCGAGCTCGAGCCGCTGCTCGCGCGCGAGCGCGTCACGCTGCTCGACCTGCACTCGACCTCGGGCGGCGGCCCCCCGTTCGCGCTCGCCGGTGACACACTGCACAACCGGCCGGTCGCGTTCGCGCTCGGCGTCCCCTTCCTGCTCGGACTCGAGGAAAACGTGAGCGGCACGCTGGTCGAGCACGTCGGCGCGCTCGGCCATGTCGCCGTCGTGATCGAGGGCGGCCAGAGTAGCGACCCGCGCACCGTCGAGCTGCTCGAGTCGGCGCTTTGGATCACACTCGTGACCAGCGGAGTCGCCGCCGCGGAGGACGTGACCGGGCTCGAGCTCCACCGCGAGCGCCTGCGCTCCGCCGCGCGTGGCCTTCCGGCGGTGATCGAGGTCGCCCATCGGCGCGACATCGCGCCCGAGGACGAGCAGCGCTTCGAGATGCTTCCGGGCTTCGAGGGTTTCGCGCGCATCGAGCGCGGCACGCTGCTCGCCCACGCTGGCGGCGGCCGCGAGCGACCGGTGCACGCGCCCTTCGACGGGATCCTGCTCATGCCGCGCTACCAGCGGCAGGGCCGCGACGGCTTCTTCCTCGGCCGCAGCGTATCGCCGCTGTGGGTCTCGCTCTCCGCGGTCCTGCGCCGCCTGCACCTCGAGCGCGCGCTCGGTCTCCTGCCCGGCGTGCGCATCGCGGAACGCGCCGGGCACGTGCTGGTCGTCGACCGCCGCATCGCGCGCTTCTTCGCTGCCGGGCTGTTCCGCCTGCTCGGCTACCGACGCAGCGAGGACTGCGGCCACGAGCTGGTCGTCTCACGCCGCAACGATCGGCTGTAGACGCAGAGAGGGCGCCGCGCCGCGGGAGTGGCGCGACACCCTCTGTGACTGCGTCGCATGCCGCGGGAGCGAGCACAGCGCGCAGCGGAGCCGGGTTCTCAGCGAGCCCGGTTGCGCATGTCCATGCTGGTGATCGAGGCGCCGATCTGCGCGCTCGACAGCGGCGCGCCGAGCGTGCCAGGGGCCTCGATCGGGCTGCAGACGAGCTCCTGCGTGCCCGAGTTGACCCACAGGAGCTTGGTGCTCGTGGCGTCGAACCGCAGCAGCGCCATATTGGCCTGCACGCCGCTACCGACGAGCAAGAGCGTGCCGTCGAGCGTCGCGTTGCTCGGATCCTGATCCACGGCGTAGCAGGTCCATGCCGCGTTGGCCGTGTCGGCGATCATCATGCGGCGACCGTCCGGCGAGAGCGACATTACGAGCGGGTGGATCGTCGTCGGGAACGGCGAGCCCGCGACCGGCGTGAGCGTGCCGGTCGTGAGGTTGACCGAGTGCACCGCCATGCTCGGCGAGCCGATGTGACCCGTGAACACGAAGCGACCCGAGGCGTCGAACACGCAGCGGAACGGGTCGACGCCGTTCGTACGCACGTTGCCGCGGTAAGTCAGCGCGCCGCTCTGCGGGTCGATCGAGAAGACCTCGAGCTCGTCACCGGCCGTGTCCGGCACCGCGAGCATGCGCCCGGTGGGGTGCACGGCGGGCGGCCAGAGGAAGCCCGAGAGCGTCGTCGCGCCGACGGGGTCGAGCGCGCCCGTGGTGGCGTTGAAGTTGTAGCGCACGATGCTCGGGCCCGTCGTGCCGTTCGAGGCGAGGTACGCGCGGCGACCCGAGGGATCGAAGGTGAGGCCGGCATTGTTGCGCTCGGTGCCGTAGGACGTGCCCGACTCGATCATGCCGTTGGAATCGAGCGCGTGAACCGTCAGCGCCGGCGAGCCGGTCGAGTTGCCGTGCGCGACGATGACGTGCTCGGAGTACGGGTGCACGGAGACCGTGCGCGGGTCGACCCCGCCCGTGCCGAACGGCGTGGCCGGGAGGTCGACGAGCGCGCCCGTGTTGGTGTCGAACGAGTACTCGTAGACCGCGTCGTTCGCCACGCTGGTCGTGTAGACGTTCTCGGTCACGAGCCGGTACGGGACGTGGCCGCGCACGAAGTCGAAGTCCGAGAGCGCGTTGCCGCGCAGGTGCACGCCGACCTCGGCGAACCCGAGCTGGCCGTTCGACTCGATGTCGTAGACGAGCAGTCGACCGTCGGTCAGCGCGGCGTAGACCTGCGTGCCGCGCGGCTCGACCTCGAGGTGCGCGACGGGCGCGAGACCCGGCACGGTCGCCGGCACGAGCGGCGTCGGCGCGCCGGTCAGCGCGTCGACCGAGTACATCGAGATCGCGTTGCCCGACCCGCTCGCCACGTACAGGCGCGCGGAGTCAGGAGTCATCGAGAGCCTGACTTCGCCAGCCGCGGTGATGCTCATGGGGCTCCAAGGAAGCGGCGCGAGCGCGCCGGTCTCGATCGTCGCGTCGAAGCCGTGCAGCATGCCCGTCGGCCCGCCGCCCACGTAGACGCGCTCGCCATCGGAGCTAATCGTCAGTTCGCAAGCACCGGCGACCGTCGTAGCGTAGCTCACGCTGCCGTAGGCGCCCGTGATGGGATCGACACGGACGATGCCGATCTGGCCGTTGTCCTTGAGCGTCACGTACAGCGTGCGCCCGTCCGGCGAGCACGCGAGGTCACAGGGACCGTTGCCCACGACCAGAGTCCCGCCGGCGGTAGCGGTGATCGCGCCCGTGTCGATCGCGACCGAGTACGCGTGCAGGGTGCCGGCGGTCGTCGTGGCGAAGAGGAAGCGACCATCCGGAGTGCAGGCCATCGCCATCACGTCGCCGTCGAGCGTCTCGGTGGCGCTCACGCCCTCGAGCTCATCGCTGAAGAGCTCGAGGCGGTGCACGTCGATGCGCGGGCCGTTGGACACGAACGAGTACCAGCCCCAGGGATGGACCATGACATGCGAGATGCCAGGGCCGCTCCATTGCCAGCCGTTGGGAATCAGGTCGCCGCCCGTGGGGCGTCGCCAAAAGTTGGTCAGGGTGCCGGCGCCCGCATCCGCGAGGATCAGGCCGCGCGCGAACGGCGGCACGACGTCGACCGTGAAGCTGCGGGCGGCGGACTGACCGGCGCAGTCGGTCGAAGTGATCTCGAACGAGACCGTCTCGAGCGCGATGGGCACGCCCCCGATTTCGCCGGTGAACGTGTCGAGTGCGACACCGTCCGGCAGCTCGCCCGCCGTGATGGCGAAGGTCGAGCCGCCGCCTGTCTCGAAGCTCGGGCTGTACTTGGTACGCACGCCCTGACCGAGCTCGCTGGGAAGTTGCGGGTAGCTGAAGCTCGGGGTCTCGAGCGCCACTTCGAGCTGGATCTCCAACGTGGCGGAGCCGGCGGAGTTCGAGGCGGTGATCGTGTACGTGGCGTCCGGCATGACCACCGAGGGCGTGCCCGAGATCTCGCCCGTCGCGGGATCGAACGTCAGGCCGCTCGGCAGCGCCGGCTCGATGTTCCACGTCGTCGGGTCGCCGCCGGAGGTCTGCGGCATGGCCGACGTGACCTCCTCGCAGGGCGGGAACGCGAAGTCCGCGCTGCCGTAGTTGATCGACTGCGGAGGCTGGATGCCACCGCCACCGCCACCGCCGTCCTTGCAGGCGGTGAGCGTCAAGATCGAGGCGGAGAGGGCGAGGATTCGAAGCGTGTAGTGCATGGGGATGGACCCGCGGTGCGCGGTTTGGATTTGGCGACCGTTCATCGACCTCGGACAGGCCGCGAGTGAAGGCGCGGGCCAGCCCGGCCCCGGAAGCCGGGCAAGGGACACCAATTCCTTCCGCATGCCCCCGGGCACCGGGCCTGCGCCCGACGGGCACTTGGCGACCCCGCTCCGCCCCGTACACTCTTCTCCCCATGAATGACTGGAAGCCGAAGATCGACGAATGGCAGGCACGCCTCGCCCAATGGCAGGCGCGCTTTGACGCCGAGTACTCCGCGCTCGCCCGCAAGCGCAAGGGCTGGTTCCGCCAGCTCTCGCAGGGCGAGCTCGAGGACATCGCCGCGCAGGCCCGCACGGCCGCCGGCGACGACGTGGCCAAAGACCTGTTCGCCTTCCTCGCCAGCCTGTGCGACGCCTACCGCGCCGAGAAGCTGCCCCAGCCCCGCGCCAAGGTGCGCGCCTGGATCGGCATGCAGCCCGAGCTGCTCAACGCCGCGTGGAGCTTCAGCCAGCAGTCGCTCGAACTCGCCCGCGGACAGAACGCCCAGTTCGCGCTCGAGCGCGGCCTCGCCGCAGCCTCGGTCGTCGACGTGCGCGTCGACTTCAATGCCGTGCTCGAGCTGCTCGGCCGCTACTGGATCGCCGCCCGCAAGGCCAACGTCGATCCCAAGGCGCTGTTCGCCTCGACCGCCGCGCTCTCCAACCGCGGCATGGGCGGCGGCGGGGCGTACTTCAGCCAGATGCTCGCCGAGTTCGAGGCTTCCTCGTACTTCCGCGACACCGTGCGCCCGCAGCTCCCGCGCGCGAGCGCCTAGTCGCGCTCACTCAGCGAGCAGCTTCTCGATCGTCGCGTCGTACAGGTCCGCCGGACTGTCGTTCCAGCGCACCTTGCCCATGCGGTCGATCAGCACGATGTAGGGAATCGAGGTCGCCTTGTAGGCGATCGAGGCTGCGCCGTTGTCTTGGAATACCGGGAAGTTGTAGCCCTTGCTCTTCACGTGCAGGAGGATCGACTCCGGCGTCTGCCCCTGCTGGTGGTCCGTGACCCCGATCAGCGTCAGCCCCTTGGGGCCGTAGCGCCGCGCGAGGTCGATCAAGAAGCCCTCTTCCTTGGCGCAGTTCGGGCACCAGGTGGCCCAGAAGTAGAGCGCCACGACCTGACCGCTCAGAATCTCCAGCGGCGCGGGCTCGCCGAGGATCCAACGCTCGGGCTTCCAAGGCGTGGCCGTGGTGCCGAGCAGGCGCGCGAAGCCGAGCTCGGCCTTCGTGTTCTCGATGCGGTTCGACTGCGGGAAGTCCTTGAGGAAACGCTCAATGTCCGCGATCGCCTCGCTGCCCTTGAGCAGGTGCCGGCGCGTCATGGCGCGATATTCGAGCGCCTTCTCGACGTAGTTGCGGTCCATCGAGAACTGCTCCAGCACCGAGCTGTAGGCGTCTTCCGCCTGCGCGAGCTCGCCGCTGAACAGGAACGTCGAGCCGCGCATGTGCCGCGCGCGCGACGCGATCAGCTCCTTGGGCGCCTCCGTGCACACGCGATCGAAGAGCGTGCGCGCCTTCTGCATGTGCGCGTTCGCCGTGTCGGTGTTGCGGTGCAACACCTGCGCGCCGCGCCCCGCCGAGAAGAAGCACACGCCCGCCTCGACGAGCGCTTGGCGCGCGCGCGGCGCCGTCGGGAAGTCGCGTGCGTAAGCCTCCCAGCGCCCCGCCGCCTCGACGTAGGCCGCCTTGTTCTTGAGCTGCATGGCCGCATCCCACGCCTGCGCCTCGGGCGTCGGCGCTTGCGGGGCCTGGAACGGGAGCACGAGCACGGCGAGCACGGCGAGCAGGTTCACGGACGACTCCTTCGGGGCACGCGCCCCGTTGCATTGTGTACCTTCGGGTGAGTCCCATCCGTTGGCCGGAGGAAAAAACTGCGGCGGTGCGCGAGGTGTGGAACAACGGGCACATCGGGCTTCTCGCGCCGCCCCAGCCGACTCGCCGGGCGCGCGAGCCCCGTCGAGCCGACCCGCGCGCGACGAGCGTTTTCTTTCCGTCCCCAGCCCTCACCCGGCGCCCAGGGGGCCTGCGAGCGGACCGGAACCCAGCCGTGGGTGCCCACGGCCCGATAGGGAGGCTCGCAAGGACGACCGAAGCGTCCTAGAGACTCCCCCATGGCCACCGAAGCCCCGTTGGAAGATCCGCTCGCACCCGTTCCGGTGGCGCGCACGCGCAAGCCCGGCGTGGCGCGCGAGTACGGGCTCGTGCTCGCGGCGGTCGGCATCGAGTGCGAGATCGTGCAGGCGCCGGACGAGCTCGCGCTGGTCGTCGCGCGCGAACTCGCGCCGCGCGCGAGCTCGGAGCTGCGCCTGTACGCCGAGGAGAACCGCGGCTGGCGGCGTGCGGAGGAGCTGCCGCTCGCAATCAGCGAGAGCTGGCCGGCGGTGCTCGCCTGGTGCTCCGTGCTGATGGTGATGCACGCCTTCAGCGCCCAACGCGCCTTCGGCCTCGATTGGTGGAACCGCGGCGGGGGCCGTGCCGCCGGCGTGCGCGACGGCGAATGGTGGCGCACGATCACGGCTCTCGGCCTGCACGCCGACAGCCTGCACCTGCTCGGAAACCTCGTGTTCGGCTCGCTGTTCATCGCGCTCGTCGCCGAGATCCTCGGCACGGGCCTTGGCCTGCTCGCCGTGCTCTCGGCCGGCGCGCTCGCCAACCTCGCCAACAGCTTGCTGCAGGAGCCCTCCTTCCGCTCCATCGGCGCTTCGACCGCCGTCTTCGCCGCCCTCGGGCTGCTCGGCGGCCACCGCTGGCAACAGCGCGCCCTCGTGCGCAGCCTGCGCCGCTCGAGCTGGATCCCGCTCGCCGCCGCCGCCTTCCTGCTCGCCTACTTGGGCTCGGGCGGCACGCGCGAGCTCGGCGTCGAGTCCCGCGTCGACGTCCTCGGCCACGCGCTCGGCTTCCTCTCCGGCGCCCTCGTCGGCGCCCTGCACGCGCGCCTTGCCCCCAAGTCCCTGACCGCCCCGCGCCTCCAGCCCTGGTTCGCCCTCGCCACCGCGCTCCTGTGGTGCGCCGCGTGGTTCGCCGCGGTCGCGCACTAGGCACGCGCGCTAGGCACGGGCGCTAGGTGTCAGCGCTAGGCGGGCGAGCGCGGGCGCGGTAGAGATGGGGTGCGATGGGAATGGATGCGGCCGGGGTGCGGGAGCTGATTGCCGCGGGCGAGGGGCGGCAGGTGGAGTTCAAGCGTGGGTTGCCGCGGGATGAAAAGACGGCGCGCACGCTGGTGGCGTTCGCGAACACGCGCGGGGGCATGCTGCTCGTCGGGGTGGGCGATCGGGGGGAGGTGCTCGGGGCGCCCAAGCCGCGGGCGACGCTCGAGCGGCTGCGCGAGATCGCGGGGCATGCGGTCGAGCCGCCGGTCGAGGTCGAGCTCGCGCTGGTGACCGTCGAGGAGAAGCCGATCGTGGCCTGCTGGGTGCCGCTGTCGGCGCAGCGGCCGCACGCGGTGCGCCACGGCGACGGCGAGCTCGAGACCGTGGTGCGCGCTGGCTCGTCGAATCGCATGGCGAGCGGCGCGACGGAGCGTGCGATCGGCAACGCGAACCGGCGGCCGCTCGAGCCGCTCGAGCGCCGCGTGCTCGACTGGGTCGGCCTCGTCTCGCGCGGCGGCGCCGCCGCCGACAGCCCAGCGACCGTCGACGGCTTCTGCAAGGCCCAGAACATCGGGCGCCAGCGCGCCCGGCGCGCGTTCATCGAGCTCGAGCGCTCGGGGCACCTCGTCGGCCACGGCCTCGGCGCGCGCCGCACCTACTCGCCGGCCTGACGCGAGGCTCTCGCAGTCGCGCGCGCGACTTGGCAATCTCTCGCGCACCATGTCGCGCACCGCCGTCGTCGCCCTCGCTCTCGCCGCTCTCTCGCTCTCCCAGCAGCCCGCCGTGCCGGACTTCGGCCAGCGCTTCCGAACCGCCGCGCAGGAGCCGGGCCAGATCGTCCCGCTGATCCTCGACGTCAGCGCCACGATCCCGAAGGTCGACGGCGCCGCGGGCCAGCAGCTCGCAGACAGCCTCGAGCCGTACCTGCGGCAGGTGTTCTTCGCCCCGAGCTCGATCCCGGGTGTCGAGCGGCTCGGCGTGGTGAAGCACGAGCTCAAGTCGGGCGAGCTGCCCGGCGGAATCGCCAAGCGTGCGCGCACCGGCGCCGGGATGCTCAAGTACCTGAACGCCCAGTACGACGAGCGGCGCGTCAACGCGGGCGCCAAGCTGAACGTGCTCGAGCTCGCCAACGGCTCGCTGCAGCTAATCGTCGATGTCCAACGCTACCGCCTCGCCGCATGGCACCAGACGCCCGAGGGGCAGTTCGTGCTCAACATGTACGTGGCGGTCGGGGTCGGTGCGCCCGAGTCCCCCACCCCGTCGGGCACGACCAAGATCATCGACCGCGTGCGCAACCCGGCCTGGACTGAGCCCAAGACCAAGCAGGTCTTGCCCCATGGCGACCCCGGCAACGTGCTCGGCGGCTACTGGATCAAGCTCGATCCCGAGGGCCTCGGCGGGGTCACGGGCATCGGCCTGCACGGCTACACCGGCGCCCCGAGCATCGACTGGCTCAGCAAGGGCTCCTCGAGCGGCTGCGTGCGCATGCTCCAGCCCGACATCGACCGGGTGTTCGAGCTCGCGCTCGAGGGCACCAAGGTCGTGCTGGTGCGCTAGAAACGCGCTCCGGGGGCAGCCCGGGGCCGGAACTGCGTCCAAGACGCTGGGTTGTGCGTACACACAGTGCCCGCGGCATGCGTTTCGCATACTAGGGGACCCCTTCGGAGACCCAGCCGCCATGCGCGTCCTCGCCAAGCTCGCCCTCGTCCTCGCCAGCGCCCTGCCCGCCCTCGCGGGCGAGTCGATCTCGTGGAGCAAGGACTTCGAGGAGGCCAAGGCCCGCGCCGCGGCCGAGAAGAAGGTGCTGTTCGTGGCCGTCAACATGGACGGCGAGGCGGCCAACGACCGGCTCGCGGAGAAGGTGTACGCCGACAAGCGCATCGCAGCGGCCGCCGGGCTCACCGTCAACGTGATCGCCTCGCGCTTCGAGCATGCGCCCGAGAAGCGGCCCTGCACGCGCTTTCCCGGGCTAGAGTGCATCGACCACAAGCGCTGCGACAACGCCGTGCGCTCGAACGTGCTCAAGGCGGACGCGAATGGCTACGTGGTCGCGCCCCAGCACGTGTTCCTCGGCCCCGACGGCGCGGTGATCCTCTCGGTGCCCTACGAGATCAGCGCGGAGGAGCTGCAGTGGTGCTTCTCGAACGCGATCAAGGCCATCGACCCGGTCGCGGCGAAGGCCGTGCCCGCGAGCGGTCGGCCGCCGCGGCGCCTCGTCACCGGCGGCGTGTTCGACCCCGCGGGCGTGCCGGGCGCGAACCTCGCGCCGCCGACTCGCGAGCAGGTGCTGGTGCTGATCAAGGAGCTCAAGGCCTCGCTGTGGGGCGAGGGCCGCATCGAGAAGATCCAGCGCGTGCTGATGTCGCCGGAGCCCGAGGCGATCGAGTACATCGGCTCCGAGCTGAAGAACGAGCTGATGGGCCGGCGCGGCTGGTTCCGCGGCATGCCCGGCGGCCCGGCCGGCGCGGGCGGCGGCGAGGATGCGCCAGATCCGCGTGACATCCTGATGCACGCGATCGGCGTGCTCTCGCCCTCGGTGTACTGGAAGCTCGTCAGCGAGTACCTCGACAAGGACGACGAAAAGCTGCGCAACGAAGCGATCGTGGCGCTCGAGCAGCTCGCGGTGCCCGAGTCGGTGCGCGCGATCACGGCCGCGATCGGCAAGGAAAAGAACCTCGCGTGCAAGAAGGACCTGATGCGCGCGCTCGGCAGCGCGGGCGCCAGCGACGACAAGGCGCGCAAGGCGCTGCTCAAGTTCGTGGCGAGCGAGAAGGATCCGCTCGTGCGACTCAACGCGGTCGTGGGTCTGGGCTGGCTCACGCCGGGCGCCGACGTGAACAAGGTGCTCGGCGAGCTGCTCGCGAGCCCGCAGCCCGATGACCGGCGCGCGGCCGTGGTGGCGATGGGCCTCTCGCGCAACGAAGGCTGGATCGAGGTGGTCGAGAAGGCGCTCGCGAAGGACGAGGACGCGGGCTTCAAGACCGCGGCCGAGGCGGCGCTCAAGGTAATCAAGGGTGAGAACCTGTCGATGTTGCGCGCGCCGTTGCGCTCGATCTGCGACGACGGGCTCGAGCGCGAGAAGTTCTTCGGCAACGGGCAGATGCAGATCCCCGGCTTCGGTGGCGGCGCGCCGGGCGGCGGCGGCGGG
>SXKQ01000202.1 GCA_005778045.1 Planctomycetia bacterium | reverse complement strand
CCGATGTCGATGCCGAGCTCGAGGGAAGCAGTGGCGACGAGCACGCGCAGTTCTCCCCGCTTCAGGCGTTCCTCCGCCGCGATGCGACGCTCTTTCGAGAGACTCGAATGGTGGCAGCCCACCTTGTCATCGCCGATCAGCTTCGCCAGCTCGGCGGACGAGCGCTCCGCAAACTTGCGCGTGCCGACGAAGACGAGAGTCGTGCGATGCTCCTGTACGAGCAGCGCGACGCGCCGGTAGATCTCGCCCCACGTTTCGCTCGAGCACACCGTCTCCAGCGGCGATGGCGGAATCTCCACGCGTACATCGATCTCGCGCAGGTGACCCTCGTCGATCAGCGTGCATTCGCGTCCTGCTCCGGCGAGAAAGCGAGCCACGTCCTCGATCGGCTTCTGCGTGGCCGAAAGCCCGATGCGCTGCACCTCGCCGGCGAGCGCGCACAGGCGCTCGAGCGAGAGTGCGAGGTGCGAACCGCGCTTGTCACCGACAATGGCGTGCACCTCGTCGACAATCGCCGAGCGCACGTTGCATAGCATGGCGCGGCCCTTCTCGCTCGACAGCAGGATGTAGAGGCTCTCCGGCGTGGTGACGAGGATGTGCGGGGGACGCGCGCTCATCGCGGCACGGTCCTTTTGCGTCGTGTCGCCAGTTCGAACGAGCACCCGGACCTCGGGGAGCGTCGGATCGAGCTCGCGCAGACGCGCGAGCGGCGCCGCGAGGTTCTTCTGCACGTCGTTCACGAGCGCTCGCAGCGGCGAGATGTACAGGACCGTGGTGCGATCGCCGAGGCTCGTCCCTTGGCGGAGAAGACCGTCGAGCGCGGCGAGAAACGCCGCGAGAGTCTTGCCTGAACCGGTCGGAGCCGCGACGAGCACATGCTCGCCGCGCAGTATCGCAGGCCACGCCCGACGCTGGGGCGGCGTGGGCGCACCCATCTCCCCTGCGAACCAGCGCTGCACGGTGGGGTGGAAGCTCTCGAGCGCCATGACCTCCTGATTCTAGGCCCTCCGCGCTGCTACGATCCCGGCTCGATGCTGCTCCCGCTCCTCTGTGTCGCCGCGATGGGAAATTCGACCGAACTGCGCCTTGCGTCGCTCTTCACCGACTCGATGGTCCTCCAGCGCGAGACGTCGGTACCCGTGTGGGGTTGGGCTGCGCCGGGCAGCGAAGTGTGCGTCCGCACGTCGTGGAGCGAGGCGGCTTGTGTCGCCACCGCCGACGCGTCGGGCCGCTGGAGCGTCCGCCTCGACACGCCTCGTGCGGGCGGTCCCCACGAACTCGTGATTGGCGCCGAGCGCGAGATCGTGCTGCGCGATGTGCTGGTCGGCGAAGTTTGGCTGTGCTCCGGACAGTCGAACATGGAGTGGAAGCTGCGGCTCGGCGAGCTCGGGGGCGTGATGAACGCGACCGAGGAAATCGCGGCGGCGATGCACCCGAAGCTGCGGCACTTTGACGTCGAGAACCGGGCCTCCCTGCAGCCGGAGGAACGTTGCACCGGCGTTTGGCAGCCCTGCTCGCCCCAGACCGCCGGAGAGTTCAGCGCGGTCGCTTACTTTTTCGCGCGCGAGCTTGTGCGCGAGCTCGATGTTCCCGTCGGCGTGATCAACGCGAGCTGGAGCGGAACGCGCATCGAGGCTTGGCTCGACGAGGGGACGGCGCGCGGGATTCCCGAGCTCGCGGCGGACCTCGGGCAGCTCGAGGCTCTGCGTGTCTCTCACTCGGAAGGCCCGCTCGATCCGCAGGTTTCGAGCGTGCTCCACAACGGCATGCTCGCGCCGCTCGCGCCCTTCGCCGTGCGCGGCTTCCTGTGGTACCAGGGCGAGGCGAATCGCGCGCGTCACGTGCTCTACCGCACCATGCAGCCCGCGTTTGTCGAGCGCCTGCGCGCGAGCTTCGATGGGCCTGCGACGCAGCCGTTCTACTTCGTCCAGATCGCGCCGTATGCGTACGAGGAGGACGAGGGCGAGACGGGCGCGATGCGTGACGCACAGCGCCGCTGCCTCGTGCAGCCAGACACTGGCATGGCGGTGACCATGGACATCGGTGACCCCGCCGACATTCATCCGACGAACAAGCAGGAGGTGGGGCGACGGCTCGCGCTGTGGGCGCTGGCGAAGACGTACGGACGCGAGGGCGTGGTGCATTCGGGTCCGCTGTATCGCGAGCACGCCCTCGAGGGGCGCCAGATTCGCGTCCGATTCGACGCGCTCGGCTCAGGGCTCATCGAGGGCGGGGACCACATCACCGGATTCGAAGTCGCGGGTGAGGACCGCCAATTCCGGCGTGCCTCCGCCCGCATCGACGGCGACAGCGTGCTGGTCTGGTCGGGCGAAGTGACGCGTCCCGTGGCGGTGCGCTACGGCTTCGCGGCGACCTCCCAGCCGATCCTCTTCAACAAATCGTGGCTTCCCGCCGCGGCCTTCCGCACGGACGACTGGCCCTGCCCGTGAGTTCCACCGACAACTGGGACGACGAGTCCGATCCCGACGCTCTGCTGCCGACGGCGGACGACTGGCTGCGGCTGGCGGAGCTGCGCGAGTCGTTCCTAGCTGCGGAGGGTGGGAAGGCAGCGGACCCGTACTGGCGCTCGCGCCGTGACTTTGAGCTGTACGACTCGACGTTCGCCGCGCGTATCGGCTGGAAGTGGGACGCGGTCTTGCGCGAGCTCACTCTGCGCGGTCGAGTACCTTCGGGTGCAACGCTCGTCGACTGGGGCTGTGGTACGGGTATCGCGACGCGCCGCGTCGTGGCCAGCGTGCCGGGGATCCAGCACGCGTATCTGTGCGACCATTCGAAGCAGGCGATGTGGTTCGCGCGGGACGCGCTCGCGGCGCACCATCCGAAGGTGAAGATCACCTTGCACGCGCCCGCCGCGGACCAGCCGATCGACATCTTGCTCGCCAGCCACGTCGTCGGCGAGCTCGCTCCTGAGGCGTTGGAGGAGTTGCTCGCACTGGCGGCCAGCTCACGATTCGTCATCTTCGTCGAGGCTGGCAGCCGGCCCGTGTCGCGCGCTCTGGGTTCTGTTCGCGAGCGCCTGCTTCCCAGCTTCGAGGTCCTCGCGCCCTGCACGCACTCCGCGTCCTGCGGCCTGCTCGCCGTGGGCCGCGAGCAGGACTGGTGTCACTTCTTCGCCCGTCCACCTGCCGAGGCGTTCACGAGCGCATTTTGGCGGCGCTTCTCCGACGAGCTGGGCATCGACTTGCGCGCGCTGCCTTACGCATTCGTAGCGCTCGCGCGCCGCGGCGAGCCGCAGCCGCCGCGAGGCACGCGCGTCCTCGGCCGGCCGCGACTCCTCAAGGGCCGCGCGTTGCTCGAGTGCTGCGACGCGAGTGGAGTTGCGACCCGCACGCTCTTCGAGCGCGACGCCAAGCCATTGTTCAAGCGTCTTGATCGCTCGGGCGAGCTGCTCCTTGCGGACATGCGCTCGGAAGGCGAGCGCATCGTCGAGTTCCACTCGCTCGAGGGCGTTTAGAAGCGCTTGAACTCGAGCAGGCTGCTCCCGCGCGTGTAGGCGAGGCCGGAGGCACCGATCGTCGGCGGCTCATACATGGTTCCGCGTCCCTGCATGCGGAAATCGCCCTCGCTGCCGTCGGCGAAGCGCAGCTGGAAGAAGTAGCTCGTGGCGCCGACCTCGTCCGAGAGGTCCGTGCGGCTGCGACGGTCGAGCACGCGCGCCGGACGGCGCAGCATGGGCGCCTGTCGGGCGTTGCCGCGGATCGTGACAGCGGCGGCGAGCAGGAAGAGTGCGATCGCGATGAGCACGACCGCGACGAGCACCGGCCAGCGTCCGGTGTAGCCGCCGCCGTCGATGACGGCGGCTCCCACGCAGAAGGCGAGGGCGAGGGTGACGACCACCCAGCCCCAGAGCTGCAGCTTGCCGGCCTTGGCTTCGACCGCAGGCTCGATGGGGGACCACTGCAACGCGGTCGCATAGGCCGGATGGGCCTGAATCTTGGCGAGCAGGCGCTGCGTCTCGTCGTCGGGCGGGGCGCTCGAGGCCCCCATGCGCAGCGGCGCGGCGCAGTAGGCGCACAGCGACAGGTCCGTGCGATGCAGCTTGACGCCGCATGTAGGGCAGTGGGTGAGCGGTGCGTCGGCCATGAGTTTCTCCGAGGGAGCCTACATCGGCCGCGGGCGGGCTGTCGCCTGCACAGGAGACGGATTCGCGCCTGCTTGCCTATAGTGCTTGCCCTTCGCGCTGCGGCAGGCCCTGCTGCACGCGCCGGTCCGCGCCTAGAGAAAGTCCTTCCACCATGGCCAACCCCCGCACGGTCGTCATCCTCGGTGCCGGTCCCGCCGGCTACGTCTGCGCCATCCGCCTCGCCCAGCTCGGGCAGAAGGTCACGGTCGTCGAGAAGACCTACGTCGGAGGTACCTGCCTCAACGTCGGCTTCATCCCGTCCAAGGCGCTGATCGCCGCGGGCTCGCTCAAGGAGCGCATCGCGCACGCCGGGGCCATGGGCATCTCGGCCGACAACGTGCGCCTCGATGTCGGCAAGCTCGTCGAATGGAAGCAGGGCATTGTCGGCAAGCTCACCGGCGGCGTGAGCGGGCTCCTGCGCAACCACAAGATCGACCTCGTGATGGGCAAGGGCTCGATCGTCGACAAGAACACGGTCGCCGTCGCGACCCCGGAGGGTACCAAGACTCTCAAGTGCGACGACGTCGTGATCGCCACCGGCTCCGTGCCGATTGCGATACCGGGCTTCGCGTTCGACGAGGGTGACGTTTGGAGCTCGACGGGCGCACTCGTCCCGACCTCGATCCCCAAGCGCCTCGTCGTGATCGGCGGCGGGTACATCGGTCTCGAGCTGGGCATGATGTACGCCAAGCTCGGCAGCGAGGTGACCGTGCTCGAGGCCACCGGCGGCGCGCTGCCCGGACAGGACCGCGACTGCGTCAAGATCATCGAGCGATCGATGAAGAAGCTCGGCATGAAGCTCATGGTCGAGACCTTCGCGCAGGGCTACGAGCGCAAAGGCAATGAGCTGCACGTCAAGGTCAAGACCAAGGCCGGCGAGCAGGTCGTCGTGTGCGACCAGATCGCCTCGATGGTCGGGCGCAAGCCCTACAGCGAGGGCCTCGGACTTGAGAAGGTCGGTCTGGCGGTGGACGCCAAGGGCTTCCTGCAGGTCGACCGCCAGATGCGCACCAAGGTCGCGAACATCTATGCGATCGGCGACATCGCCGGCCAGCCGATGCTCGCGCACAAGGGCAGCAAGGAAGGCCTCGTCGCCGCGGCCGTGATCGCGGGCCACAAGGAGGAGTACGACGCGCGCTGCGTGCCCGCCGTGATCTTCACCGCGCCCGAAATGGCCTCGGTCGGCGCACAGGAATCCGAACTCGCTGCCAAGGGTGTGGCCTTCAAGGTCGGCACCTTCCCCTTCGCGGCCTCTGGGCGCGCGATGAGCCTGATGGAGACTGAGGGCTTCGTAAAGGTCATCGCCGACGCCAAGACCGACGAAGTGCTCGGCGTGCACATGGTGGGCCCCGAGGTGACCGAGCTCGTCGCGGAGGCTGCGCTCGCCATCGAGCTCGGCGCGACCGCCGAAGATACCGCGCGCACCATCCACGCGCACCCGACGCTTCCGGAGGCGATCATGGAAGCCGCCGAGAGCGTGCACGGAATGGCGCTGCACATCTTCCAGCCCAGGCGCTGATCTCCGGCCACGCCTGTTCCGCGAGTCCCGCCGCGCAGTCGCTGCGCGCGCGGGGCTCGTCCTTTCCTGCGGTGTTGCGACCGTAGCGTCAGCATCGTGAACGCCGCTGTGTGCCGCGGGGTTCGAACGCAGCGGCTCACCCGGCATGCGAGCTTGCGGTTACCGCGCGTGCCCCGAGTCGTGCCCTGAGTCGTGCCCCGAGTCGTGCCCCGAGTCGTGCCGAATTCCTGTGACAGCCGCAGAACCGGCGGAGCCTTGTCCTGCGCAGCGCGTTTCGACGAGCGTGAAGTCCGCGCTCGTTCGCCGAGCGCCAGCCCACAGCGATCCGTCCGCGGAGCCCCGAGCACGCGCATACGTCCTTCGCGCTCACCCCGCGTTTCTTCGCTGCTATCGCTCCACGGCGCGTCCGCGGTGAACCGCCTCCTTGGCTGCGCCCGCTCGTACCGCGAGTCCATCGACGTCCGCGCACTTGCGAAAGTCCAACTCCTCGCGCTCGCCTCGGGGCATTCGCATGCGAGCGACCGGTCGCCTCCGCCTGCGACGCCTCGCGGCACTGCGCACGGCGCGTGGCACTGCGCACGGCGCGTGGGACGCCGGAGAGCGTCGGGCGCGCTCCGCTTTCGAGTGACCATCGTGAGGACAACTCGTCGATCGCTCGCGCGATCACGAAGTGAGCCAAGACCGCTAGCCATCCATGCTGTGGCCAAGTCTCGCCTGTAGTTTTGCGTTCCGCGGGAGCTGGAGCCTGCCGGGCATCGCAGTCGCTTGCATCCTCGCTTGCGCGCGCATTTGGTCCTGGGTGGGTTGGGATTCCGCGTCGCGCCATCCGCGCTCGCAGCGCGAGCACCGCGCGAGGGGCGCCCCGATCGCTCGGGACGCCCCCTCGTTTCGTATCACACGTCCTTGAGGGCTCGTGGATCGCTCAGGCGGTCACGGGCACACGCGTGATTTGCACCGCGTTCGAAAGGGGCAAGTCCGTCCGTCGCGTGCTTGCACGCGACGGCTCGGAAGACGCCACGGCGTCTTCCGCGAGGGATCCCGCCGAAGGTCGCGAGTGCAGTGGAGGCGCCATCGCGGCCGCGAAAGCGCGAGTGGCGCCCCGATCGCTCGGGACGCCCCCTCGTTTCGTGTCACACGCCCTTGAGGGCTCGTGGATCGCTCAGGCGGTCACGGGCACACGCGTGATCTGCACCGCGTTCGAAAGGGGCAAGTCCGTCCGTCGCGTGCTTGCATGCGACGGCTCGGAAGACACGGCGTCGTCCGCGAAGGATCCCCCGAGCACGGCCGCAGGCCGTGCGCTGGCCAAAGACGGATGTTGCGGGCGCGAATGGGCCCGCTCCGTGGTGTGCAAAGCGCGAGGGGCGCCCCGATCGCTCGGGACGCCCCTCGTTTCGTGTCACGGACCCCGGAGGGCCCGTGGATCGCTCACGCGATCACGGAGCCATCGTGAACTGCACCGCGTTCGACAAGTTGCTCGTTTTAGGAGCCGGCGGGTCACGGAACCACAGCTGGGCGTTGAACACCTCACCGGCGAACAGCGGATTGCCGATCGCGGTGGGGCGATTCGCCAGGTAGTTGCGCAGATCGACGGCGTAGGTGCCGTCGCAGGT
>SXKQ01000201.1 GCA_005778045.1 Planctomycetia bacterium | reverse complement strand
CTGCCGGCTGAGAAGGCCACGCGGGCCGCCGGGCCGGGCTCGAGCGGCGGCGCAGCGCCCCCGCACGACGCGCAGGCCGCGAGCGCCGGCGCGAGGCCGAGATTGTGGAGGAAGCCGAGCTCGAACTCAACCAGCGCGGCTGCCGGCGCCGTACCGCTCGCGAGCGCGTCGAGGCCTGTCTCGAGGAGCTCGAACAACTCGGGGTTGGCGTGGCCCTCGTGCGCCCCGAAGGCGGCCAGTTCGAGCAGGGTGGTTCCGGCCCGGAACGCCTCGAGGTCGCGCGCGATGCGCGCGCGGCGCGTCTCGATCGAGCCGAGCGCGAGCACCGCGAGCTCGCGCCCCGGCGTCGCGTTCCACTCGAGCTCGAGGGTATCGAACAGGTCGAGCGCGGCGTAGAAGCGCGAGGTCGGGCGGTAGGCGCCCTTGGCGAGGAAGTGCACGCGTCCATGCGTGCGCGACAGCGCATGGCACACGAGCGACGACTCGCCGTAGGGAAAGCGCCGCAGGAGCAGCGCGCGGTCGCGCACGGCGGGCAAGGTTCAGCTCGCCCCGTTGCCGGAGAGCTTGCGCACGCGCACCTTGAGCACGCGCCGGTCGCTCGAGTCGAGCACGCGGAACTCCACGCCGTCGCGCTCGAAGCTCTCGCCGCGCTGGGGGAAGCGACCGAGCTCGGCGAGCACGTAGCCGCCGAGTGTCTCGTAGTCGGCTTCCTCGGGCAGCTCGAGGTCGAACTGCTCATTGACCTCGCTGACGTGCAGGCCGGCGTCGAGCTCGACCGCGCCATCGGCGAGGCGTCGCACCTGCGCGGGCGCCTCCTCGTCGTACTCGTCGGGAATCTCGCCCACGATCTCGCTCACGATGTCTCCGATCGAGATCAGTCCGGCCGTGCCGCCGTACTCGTCGACCACCACGGCGAGCTCGGTGCGCTGGCGGCGCATCTCCGCCAGCAGGCCGCGCACCTTGGTCGTCTCGGGCACGAGCATCGGCGTGTGCAGCAGCGCGCGGAAGTCGGCGCTCTCGAGCGGACCCGCGGAGATCGCCTGCACCACGTCGCGGGCGGTCAGCGTGCCGATCACGCGGTCGACGCTGCCGTTGTAGACGGGAATGCGGCTGTGGCCGGACTCGGCGAGCAGCCGCGCGGCCACGGCGAGGCCCTCGTCGATGTCGGCGGCGACGATGCGCGTGCGCGGAGTCATTAGCGCCGCCGCGTCGGTCTCGCGCAGCTCCATGACCTTGCCGATCATCTCCTTCTCGGAGTCGTCGAGCCGGCCGGAGAGCTCGGCATCCTCGATCACCTCGCGCAGACCCGCCACGATCTGGCGCGTGGACTCGGGGTCGTCGTGCACGCCGAAGAGCCGCAGCAGGCTGCGGCGCACGGCCTCGAGGCCGGTGGTCACGAGCTCGATCGGAAGCTGCAGCACGCGGAACGGACGCAGGCTCGTCCTCACCAGCCGATCGCCGATGCGCAGCGCGAGGCTGCGCGGCAGCGCATCGGTGGCGAACCACAGCACGGGCACGCAGGCGAGGGTGCCGGTTGCGAGCGCGCTCCAGCGTCCAAAACCCTGCTCGTTGACGAGGCGCACCACGCAGGCGGAGAACGCCAGCGTGCAGGCGAGTTCGAGCACGGCGGCGCTGGTCGTCAGGCGATCCGAGCGCGAAAGCAGGCGTTCGAGGGCGCTGCGGGTGCTGCCCGGAGCCAGCCCTTCGAGCACGCGCTCTGGGGTCGACTGGGCGATCGAGCGCCGCAGCAGGGCGAACAGCGTGGCGCAGACCAGCGCAACCAGCGCGACCTCGATCGAGAGCAGGTCGAGCTTGAGCTCCGGCGGGGGGAGCGGGGCGAGGTCGGAAGCGAGTCGGGCGGACAGTGGGGGCAAGGGCGGCATGGGTTGCGGCGGTCGAACCGCAGCGCAGAAAGTATAGGAGCCGCGGGGGGGCGGGCGGTGTCCACGCCCGCGGTACGGTTGTTACGAGATCGGAACATTCGCGCCGCCCGGAGGGCTGCTTGGGAGGCTGGCCGGACCGGGTAGCAAATTCATAAAGCCAATAATGACATATACTTAGCAATGAAACAGCGGCTTGGGACAGGTCCGGCACGCAAGCTGCTCCTCGCTCCTCATGCCCACCCTCCCGCGCCACCTGAACCTGCGCTGCGAAGCTCTCCTGCGGACCCGAGGCGTCGTTCTGGACAGCCTGCCAGGGGAATGCGAGTCCGAGCGAGACAACCGAATCGACACGGCCCTGATGGATCTCTTCCGCGACGGGCGCTGCAAAGCGAGCTTCGACGACCTCTACGAGCATTGCTCGGCGCGCGTGCTCGAGTGGTTGCGTTGGCGCGTGCGGGTGCAGGGGAAGCGGCTCGATCCCGGGGCGCTGCTGCAGGACACGTTCGTGAACGTCTTCCGCTATGCGGCCAGCTTCCGTCCGGCCGAGCGCGGCGGGTTCCGGGCTTGGGTACGCACCATCGCGGCCAACGTGGTCCGGCGTGCCATCTCCCGGAGCAGGACGCGCTGCCTCAGCATGGACGCGGAGGGCGCGCCGGAACTGGTGGATCGCGGACACGGGCCGGTGCGGCGGCTCGCGGATGTCGAGGAGGCCGGCGAGCTGCGCACCACTTGGAGCCTGTTCCTCACCCACTACCTGCGCGCCTTCGCCAGCCTGCGGGCGCGGGACCGGCGCGCGCTCGAGCTGGTCGAGGTCGAGGGCCTGACCTATGCCGCGGCCGCGGCCGCGCTCGGGGTCGGTGGCTCCAATATGAAGATGATCATGCTCCGCGCACGCCAGCGGCTGGTCCTCGCGCTGCGGGTGTCGCTCGGACTCAATCAGGGCCTGCAGACCGTGCGCCGCAGCGCGTAGCATGGGCAGCGGCGGGGCCGCTGCGCCCCGCACCGCCCAAGCGATGACCCGGCGCCCTGTAGACCTCCTGATCCGCGGCGCGAGCGAGCTCGCGACGCCGCTCGGCTCCACTCCGCGCACGGGCCGCGAGCTCGGCGCCCTGTCGGTCGTGCCGCGCGGTGCCGTGGCGATCGAGGGCGAGCTCATCGTCGCCGTCGGCCCCGAGGACGAGCTTGCGGCGCGCTTCGCGCCGGCGCGCACGCTCGACGCCGCGGGCGGAACGCTGGTCCCGGGATTCGTCGATGCGCACACCCATCCTGTCTTTGCCACGACCCGCGAGGAGGAGTTCGAGCTGCGCACGCGCGGCGCGACGTATGCGGAGATCGCGGCGGCGGGCGGTGGCATCCTGTCGACCACGCGCGGAGTGCGCGCCGCGGAGCGCGAGACGCTCGAGGCGCGGCTCGAACGACACCTCGATCGATTCCTCGAGCTCGGGACGACGACCGTCGAGGCCAAGACGGGCTACGGACTCTCGCTGGAAGCGGAGCTGAAGTGCCTCGAGGTGCTCGCGGCCGTGCGCGCGCGCCACGCGATCGACCTCGTGCCGACCTTCCTCGGCGCCCACGACTTTCCCGAGGAATTTCGCGGCAACAAGGAGTCCTACGTCGAGCTGCTCGTGCGCGAGATGCTGCCGCGCGTCGCGCGCGAGGGCCTCGCGGAATACTGCGACGTCTTCACCGAGGGGATCGCGTTTTCGCTCGCGCAGTCGCGGCGCATCCTCGGCGTCGCGCGCGACCTCGGGCTCGGGCTCAGGCTCCACGTCGACCAGCTCACGCCGCTCGGTGGCGCGGAACTCGCCGCAGAGCTCGGCGCGGCCAGCGCGGACCACCTCGAGCACGTCAGCGAGCGCGGCATCGATGCGCTCGCCACGCACGGAGTCGTCGCGGTGCTGTGCCCCGTCGTTCCGCTGTTCCTGCGGCAGGAGCGCGAGGCGCCCGGGCGCCGCATGATCGACGCCGGAGTGGCGGTCGCGATCTCGACCGACTTCAACCCAGGCTCGTGCTACCTGCAGAGCATGAGCGAGGTGATCTCGTGGGCCGCGCTGCGCTACCGCATGAGCGCGGCGGAGTGCCTGACGGCGGCGACGCTGAACGCGGCTTGCTCGCTCGGTCGCGGCGCGCGCATCGGCACGCTCGAGGCCGGCAAGCGCGCCGACGTGCTCGTGCTCGACCTGCCCAACCATCGTCACCTCGCCTACGAGCTCGGTCGCAACCCGGTGCGCACGGTGGTGCGCTCAGGGCGCGTGGCCTTCGAGCGCGTGCGCTAACATCTTCGCCCCCCAACATCGCAGGAGCGCAGCCATGGGTCTCGTCGAGTGTGTCCCCAACTTCAGTGAAGGTCGCCGTCCCGAGGTGCTCGAGCCGATCCTCGGCGCGATCGCCTCGGTGCCCGGCGTGCGCGTGATCGACCGCTCGAGCGACGCGAGCCACAACCGCTCCGTGGTCACGGTCGTGGGCGAGGGGGCAGCCGTGGCCGAGGCCGGGTTCCGCGCCATCTCCAAGGCGCGTGACGTGATCGACCTGCGCATGCACGAGGGCGAGCACCCGCGCATCGGCGCGACGGACGTCGTGCCGTTCATCCCGCTCGAAGGCTCGACGATGGACGAGTGCGTGGCGCTCGCGCACGCGCTCGGCGCGCGCGTCGGCCGCGAGCTCGCGATCCCGGTCTACTTCTACGAGTCGGCCGCCCGTACCCCGGCGCGGCGCAACTTGCCAGACGTGCGCAACATCGGCTTCGAGAAGCTGCGTGACGCCGTGGCCAGCGATCCCGCGCGCGTGCCCGACGAGGGCCCCAAGGGCGCGCTGCACCTGAGCGCCGGAGCGACTGTGATCGGTGCGCGGCAGTTCCTGATCGCGTTCAACATCAACCTGCACAGCGAGGACCTCGCGCTCGCCAAGTCGATCGCCAAGGCGATTCGCGAGAAGGATGGCGGGCTCAAGGGCATCAAGGCCATGGGCTTTGCCATCGACGTGCCGAAGTGCGCGCAGGTGTCGATGAACGTGTGCGACTTCCGCGCCACGGGCCTGCAGCGCGTATACGAGGAGGTCGAGAAGCTCGCGCGCGCCGCGGGCGTCGAGATTCTCGAGAGCGAGCTCGTCGGCCTCGCGCCGCGCGCCTCGCTGCCGGCGGGTACCGCGGAGCGTATCCGCCTGCGCGGGTTCGATCCCAAGAAGCAGTTCATCGAAGAGCTGCTCTAGGGCCTCGGATCAGGGCCACTTGATGCACTCGCTCGCACTCACCCTGTTCGCGCTCGCGCAGCTGGCTTCGCAACCGGCTGCGACTGCGCGCGAGCAGCTGTCTCCTGCGGCACTCGACGCCGCGGCGTGGAAGGAGCACAACGCCTGCGTGCGCAGCGAGCGCCAGCAGCGCTTCATCGCTCACTATCTGCGCGCGCAGCCAGAGCGTCGCGAGCGCGCGGCCGCCGCTCTGGCCGCGGCAAGGCCCGTAGGGGCTTCGCCGAACTGGGCTCCTACTCTGGAGACGCTGCGACGCGTCGAGACGGAGCTCTCGAGCGGAGCGGTGGCGGAGCGCGCCGAGCTCGACCAGCTCGCGAGCGCTCTCGACCTCTCGGTCGCGCCCGGTGCCTTCCACGCGCGCTCGGAAGGGCTCGGGGATCCGCTCGTCGTCAGCGTGCGGCGCGTCCATCCGGTCGACGTGCGCGAGGACTTCTGGCTCGAGCTGCGCTGGCTGGCGAGCGACGGCAGCGAGCTGCCCGCGCGCCGCGAGCCGATCGGCTTCCGCGCCGTGAATGAGCAAGGCTTCGACATGTACGTGCGCGGGCCGCTCGGTCCCGCGGCGCCGTGGCGCCTGTTCGGGGTCGTCTCGCGCCCGGATCGTCCGGAGGAGGGCTTCGCGCTGGCGGAAGTGCGCGTCGATTCCGTGCAGGACGTGCGTGCGCGACTGGAGGCAGCGCTGGCGCGGCCGCGTTCGTCCCAGCCGGGTTTCGGGCGTGTCGCGAGCCTCGCGCGAAGGCTCGTGTCCAGCGGTCGGCGCGGCAGCGCGGCGCTCGCCGGAGAGCAGCTGCTGCGCACGCTCGAGTCCTGGCCCGAGGCGGGCGCTCCCACCGACGTCCCGGTCCCGCTCGAACTCGGTTGGCGCGAGGCGAATGGCGTCGAGCACTGGATCTGGACCTACGGTCCGGCTGGCGAGCCGACGCGCGCGCTGGCGATCTGCTCTCCGGACAGCGAGGCCGAGGACCACGTGTTCGCGGGCCCACTGGGCGAGCTGTGGCGCGACTACGCCGAGCGCACGGGCACCCAGCTGTTCGCGCTGCAACTGCCGGCGCAGCCCAACGAGGTAGCCGAAGTCCTTGCGCGCCTTGGCGAGTGGATCGAGGACCGGCCGTTGTTCGCGCTCGCTCGCGGCGAGGCGACGGCGCGTCTCGAGCGCGCCTTTCTCGCCGCGCAAGCGCCGAAGCTGGCGGGCGTCGTGCTGTGCGGACCGCTCGTTACGCGCTCGGACCCCGAGCGCTACCGCAGCTTGCCGCAGCTCGTCGTCGGGCCGCAGGGCGCGAGTGTCGTGCACGCGCTTCGCCGCGGCGTGGACGCCGGCGGCATCGTGATCCTCGATGACCTCAGCCTGCCGGCCCACGTCGAGGCTTGGCAAGTCGAGCTCGCGCGGGACGGCTCGAAGTGAGGGGTGCAATCGGTCTCGTCGGGCTCGCGCTGCTCGCCGCGCTGGCGTTCCTCCTGCGAGTCCAGCCCTCGACAGCGGATGCGGGAGCGCGCGGCGGTGCCTACGCCACGCTGGGCGATTCGGAAGGAGACTATCGCCTGCGCCTGGTCGAGCTCGCGCTGGTCACCTCGCATGTGCCGCAGCGCGATCGTTTCCTCGGGCTCGATGCGAGGTCATCGTCGCCGCCTTGGCCGCCCCTCGTCCACGCGGCGCTCGCCGTGTGCTTTTCGTACGGGCTCCCGCGCTCCGAGGTCGCGGTCGAGTTGCGCGGCATCGAGGAGGCGAGCCTCGAGGGCGCGCGAATGTGGATCGGTCCGCTGCTGGCTGCGCTGGGCGTGCTCGGCGTAGGCGCGCTCGCGCTGTACTTCGCGCAAGGCCACGGGAGCGCGACCGCGGCGCTGATCGTGGGGTGTGTCGCTGCGCTGCATCCGCTCGGTCTCGCCCGGGATTTCGCGGGCTCGCTTTCGGCCCATGGCTGGATCGTTCTGCTGTCGCTGGCGCAGGTCGGGGCGCTCGCGCTCGCGCTCCGCGGCACGGAGCGCGTCGACGCCTTCGTGGGCGCGCTCGGGGGCGGATTCTGCGCGGCAATCGCGCTGCTGGCGGGCGCGGAGGCTTGGCCCGTTTCCGCTGCCGTGCTCGCCGCCTTCGTGCACCGCGCCCTGCGCGCGCCGCGCGCGCAGAGCCGCGATCCGTGGCGGGCCGTGCTGGCGTTCGTCGGCACCGCGCTGGCCGTGCTGGCGATCCCGCGCGAGGACGAGGCTCCGTCGCTGTGGATGCCCGACCCGGACACGGGCGGATTGCTGCACTGCGCGCCGGACACGCTTGCGCTCTCGCTTGCACCCTTGGCCTGCGGTCTCGTGCTCTGCTGGCGGACCGCACGCGAGCCTCTCACCGCGACCCTGCTGGCCGCGAATGCGCTTGCGCTCGCGTGCGCGCTCGTCGATCGACGCTTCTTCGCGCCGCTCGTGGCGACGAGCCTCGCGCTGCTTGCCCTCGCGCTCGCGCGGGCGGCTCTCGAGGAACGCCGCAGCTGGAGCGCGGCCCTCGCGTCGATCGTGGTGCTCGCCGCCCCCGCGCTCCTTCGCGGGCGGAGCGATGCCTGCGATCCGCAGGCGTTGCCGCACGCGCTGCGCTGGCTGCGCGAGCGCTCGTCCTCGCCCGGCGCCTTCAATCACCCCGAGGCCGAGCCGTCGTGGCGCGTGGCTGCACCTCCGGCACTCGCCGGTTCGGTGGCGCTGCACGCCCGGCGCGGAGTAGTGGGAGCGAGCTTCGAGGGCGCGCGTGGGCCGCTCTCGCCGGCTCTGGCCGCCATCTTCGCGGCGACGGAGCCCGTCGAGCTGGCGGCGGCGCTCGCGCGGGCCGACGCGCCCTATCTCGTTGTGACGCCGCCGATGCTGCGCGATGCCGAGCTGGCGCTCGCGCCTGGAGCGCTCGTCGCCCGAATGCTGACCCAGCCGCACCTCGACCTCGCCGGTGCGCTGGAGGCGGTGTACGTCTCGCCCCAGTGGATCACGCCGGAAGGCGAGCGCGCCGAGGCCGGTGAGGTCGCGGGGCCCGCCGTGGCGATCTATCGCCGACTGGGAGTGCGCAGCGCCGAGGACGTGCCCTCGCTCGCGCCGAGCGCGCGCTGAGCGACGCCGACGCGCTACACTGCGCGCTATGGCCGCACTGCTGCGAGCGTTGCTCTGGATCGCACTGTGCGTAGCGCCTCTGCGGGCGTCGCAGGCGACCGAATGCGCGACCTGCAAGGACCGCGGCATGGTCGCATGCCGCTTGTGCGCGTCAAAATCCTGCGACAGCGAGCGCGGCTTCCTGCACTGCTCCGTGGCGCAGGGTTGCGGGGAGTGTGGCGGAGCGCGCTGGCTCGACTGCGAGGGCTGCGCGCGTCCGCCCGAGCTCGACTTGGCGGCCCGGCGCGCGGAGCTCGCGCGCTGGCGGGCCCAGCAGCAGCCGATCGACGAGTTCATGTCGCGCCGCGACCTCGTGCACGTCGACTCCGCCCACTTTCGACTGGCCTTCGATCTCAAGCGCAGTCCCTACAAGGGTGTTTCGGGTCCTCACGAGGCTGCCCATCGCATGCTCGATGACTGCGAGCGCTCGCGGTTGGAGTTCATGGCCGACAGCGGCATGCCTCCGGCCGAGCTGGCGGGCGTCACGCAGGTCTTCGTGTGGGGCAGCGAGAAGGATCAGGAGAAGGCCTCGTCGAAGTGGACGCTCGAGCGCTCGAGCTCCGTGGCCAAGCTGATGGGGGCGTCGCCCGTGCTCTCCCTGTGCCACGGCAAGGGACGCGTGCGCGATGAGGCGGATCTGGAGCACGAGCTCGCGCACCAGCTCGCGCACTGCCTGCTCTCGAACGCTTACAAGTCCATCTGGCTCGGCGGCAAGAAGGGCGGCTGGATCGACGAGGGCTACGCGCACTTCTGCGAGCAGCGCCGCACGGGCTCCGTGCAAGTGTGGTGCTCGCTGTCCGAGGACGCGCTCGAGAAGCTCGAGCCGTGGAAGTTCGAGCTCGAGGTGGCCCGTCGGACAGCGGAGGGCGAGGCACTGGAGCTGGCCTCGCTCTCGGGACTCGACACCGTGGCGCTGACGCCGCTGCAGCGCTTGTTCGCGTGGTCCTACGTCGATCATGTCGTTCGCGCGCATCCCGGACGCCTTGGACAGCTGGTGCGCGTGCTGCAGCAGGACAAGCCGACGTCCGAGGCCGTGCAGACCGCACTCAACGTCTCGCTGGCCGATCTTCAGTTGGGCTGGGCGACCTGGGTCAAGGCTACTTACGTCGCGCGCAAGCGTTGAGCGTCCTGCGAGCCCTGCGATGAGCCCGGAACCGCTCTTCTACACCTTCGGCAACCACGCGCACTGGTGTGGCCATGAGTGGACGCGCGGCGGGGACCAGCTCGCCGCTTCCGTGCGTGACATGCTGTTCCTCGCGCGCGAGCTCTCCCTGCGCGGCAATCTGGACTGCGACGCGGCGGGTCTCGAGCGACTCGCGGTTGAGTGGCCCGAAGTGCTCGAGGAACTGCGCGTCGCGGTGAGCGCGGGAGCCATCGAGCTCGTCGGCACGACCTATGGCCAGCCGATCGGGCTGTTCCACGGCGGAGAGAGCAACGTGCGCCAGCACGTGCGCGGGATGCGCACGGTGCGACGGCTGCTCGGCATCTGGCCGCGCGCGCGCTGGAGCGAGGAACTCGACTTCTATCCGCAGTTGCCGCAGGTCCTCGCCGGCGTCGGCGTGCGCTGCGCTTCGCTCTCGTATCAGTGGACGCGCAACAGTCCCGAGCTGCCCGAGGAGTCCGCACCGCTCGTGCTGTGGGAGGGACTCGACGGCACGCGGCTCGTCGCGCTTCCGCGCACCGAGTTCGCCCTGCAGCAGTGGCTCGAGGAACTTGGTGCCCAGCTCGTGACGAGGCTCGCACGCGCGTCGAGACCGCTCGCGGTGCGCCAATGGCTCGAGCTGCAACCGCTCGCCGGAGGCTTGTGTTCTTCGGCCGAACTGCTCGGGCCCTTGCGGACGCTGCTTTCCGATCCGCGCTTCGAGACGCGCGCCTGCACTTTGAGCGAGCTCGTCGAGGCCCTGCGCGCCGCGTCGCCGGAGCTTCCTGTGCGCCGCTACACGCTCGACGACGCATGGCACGGCACGACCACGGCCAAGAACGGCGACTACGTGCTGCGCTACAGCCGTACCGCGGAGGAGCAGCTGCTCGCCGCTGAGAGTCTGTGCTCGCTGGCCGGGCTCTTCGGTCGGCCCTACGCGGGCCTGCGCGTCTATCCGCACTGGGAGCTCGACGACGCGTGGCGTGACTTGCTCGCGGGACAGCACCACGAGGTTCACTCTGGCGAGGGCGAGTGCGGCGCCTACGGCGAGCGCCTGTTCGAGCGCTCGATCGCGACCGGCGGCGAGATCTTCGCACGCACGCTCGAGTATCTCGGCAAGCGCGTCGACGGTCCCGAGGGCGGAACGATCATCTACAACACGCTCGGATGGACGCGCGACATCGCCCACGACCACGGCGTCGTGCGCGCGGTACCGGCCTTCGGTTACCGCGTCGTCGATCCGTACGACGAGCTCGAGGAAGCTCCGCTCGGGCGCATCGAGATGCGCGAGGAGGAACGCGAGCTGGTGCTGTCGCGGGGCTCGTTCGAGGTGCGCATCGACCGCGCCAGCGGACTTGTGAGCCAGCTGCACTCGCGCGACTGGCCCGACGGCATTCTCGCGTCCGGACGGCCGCTGGGCGCGCTCGAGATGCGGCGCGAGCGAGCGTCGGAGCGCTTCTCGACGGTCAATCTTTCGAGTTCGTCCGACGGGCAGGAGTTCGCCGAGTACGTGTTCCTGCGCGAGGGGCGCGGCGGGAGTCGCGTGCGCGTCACCTATTCGCTCTCGATGGTGCACGACGCACTGTGGGTTCGCCTGCAGGGCGAGAACGTCGCGCAGCCCGATCCGGGCCTCATGTCGGCGCTCGGTCTCGCGATCGCGCCGCGCTTCACGCCCGCGCGACTCCTGCACGACCATCCCTACGGGACGAGCGAGGTGCGAGCGGAGCGCGATCGGCCGCGCAAGTACCCGACCGGTGACCCGCTGGGCTCGCCGCAGGTGTTCGAGGAGGTCTCGCGCCCATTCACGGCGCACAGCTTCGTCGACTTGCTCGAGGCCGGCGAGCAGGGGCGCGGCCTGCTCGTGGTGCACGACGGTTCTCAGCAGTTTCTGCGCGAGTCGCGCGGCGTGCGCGCGCTGCTGCATTCGAGCGACCTGTGGGACGGCGAGCACTACGACAACGTGTTCGACGCGGAGTTTTGGCTCTTTCCGCACGGCGCGCTCGCATCCGTCGAGCGTGCGCGGCTCGCGATGGAGTGCAATCTGGGCTCTCCGCGTTTCGAGAGCTTCGCGGCCGTCACCGGTGGCGGCGATCTCCCCAAGGCGCTCGGCGCTCTCGAGATCGAGTCGACGCATGTACTGTGCACCGCCCTGTTCCGCGAGTCGCAGCGCGCGGCACACGGTCTCGAAGGCGCATTCTCCGCCGAGTGCGCGGATCCGTTCGTGCTGCGGCTGGTGGAATTCGAAGGCCGCGAGGGCGAGGCGCTGCTGAAGCTGCCCGGCCCGATCGCTCGCGCCGCGAAGACGGACTTGCTCGGCCGCGTGCTCGAGCCGCTTCCTGTCAGGCCCTGTGCGGCTCCCCACGGACCGAGCCAGCTGCCGTGGAGCGTGCTGCGCGTGCCGATGCGTCCGCACGAGATCGCGACCGTGCAAGTCGACCTCGAGTTCGGGCGCGAGGCCCCGCTCGACCTCGCGACGCAGCGGCGCTCGTGGGCTGCCGCGCGTCGTCCGCAGCGCTAGCGGTCGCCGCGCTTGGGCACGCGCACGACCAGCGCGACGCTGCCGACGATCAGGGTCGCACCCGTGGCCGTCCAGAGCGTCAGTCGCTCGCCAAAGGCGAAGCCGAGTGCCAGCGCGACGACGGGCGTCACATAGGCGATCAGGCTGAGCTGATTCGCGGCCACGTGTCGCATCAGCCAATAGTAGAGACCGAAAGTCAGCACCGTGCCCGCGAGCGCGAGGTACGTCACGCTCAACACCGCTCGCGCGTTCCACTCGACCGCGAGCGGCTCCTCCGTGGCGCAGGCGAGCAGCGAGAGCAGGACGGCCCCGAGAGCCATCGCGTTGCGATTGAGCTCAAGCGAGCTCACGCCCTTGCCGCTGCGCTTGGCTAACGTGTTGCCGATCGTCGACACGATGGGGGAGATCAAGAGGACCGCGGCCGCCGGGATGCCCTCGGGTCCGAAGCTCGCCACGTCGGTGAGGAACAGCAGCGCGAGCCCTGCGAGCCCGAGACCGAAGCCTCCCCAGTGTGCGCCGCGCAGGCGCTCTCCCGGCAGGAAGAAGTGACCGGCGAGCGCGGAGAGCATCGGGAACACGCCCCACAGGAGCGCGACGAGCCCCGACGGCAGGATCTCCTCCGTGCGATACACGATCGCGTAGGAACCGAAGAAATTGAACGTGCCCAGTGCAATCCACAGCCACGTCGGCGGCTTGGTGCCGCCTTCGCGATGCCGCAGCGCCGCCGTGACGAGCGCCATGGCGAGCGCGGCGACCACGAAGCGCGCAGCGGCTGCCGTGAAGGGCGGCAGCACCTCGAGCCCGTCGCGGATCACGATCCACGTGCTGCCCCAAATCGCGCACAGAAGCGCGACCAGCAGAGCCACGGCGAGCGGCGTGGGGGACTTCCTCGTGTCGGACATGGACGCTCGGCTCGCTGGCGGCGACAGCGCAGCAGGAAGCATCCCACAGCTATGTCCCACTTGCATGCCCCGCGCGACGCGGACGAATCGGTCCCCTACGACACTGTGCCGCAGGGGACCCTCCACTCGGGAGCTTGCGCCGTGGTCCGTGAGGACCGCGGCCTGAAGCTCCCCCGACGTCGGACGCCCTAGCGCACTCGCCAGTGGCCCGGGATCCACTCGCGTCGCTCGCGCGTCTCGAAGCGACCGGGCTCGGTCACCGTGATCCAGCGACCGGGCTCGACGAGCACGAGCACCGCACAGCCGCGCAGGTCGAGTCGCCACTCTTGGCGCGCGGGCCGCCACTCTTGGCGTGTCATTCCCGGGACCCAGACGCGCTCGAGGCATGTCTCGTAATGGCCGGGCATCCACTCCCGCACCGTGCAGCGCGTCGGCACGGGCGCGCGGCGCGGCGTGCGTAGGTGCACATCCAGTTGCGCGTGCGCGAAGGTCGCGGGTGCGAGCAGGAGCGGTGCGAGTAGCAGGGTCGCGAGGGCGAGCGCGCGGCGAGCGATGGGCTTCATGGGCACTCCTTTCCGGGGGGGGCTGGCACGGGCTTCAGGGCCCGTTGACGCCGCAGGCAGACAAGGCGAAGTCCGTGCCAAGCCCCGGTCGACACCGGGAAGGCCCGCGGAGCCCTTGTGGCTACTGCACCTGTCCTCGCAGGTGGTCAGTAAGGGATACTTGGAGAGACATATGATGCACCACGCTCTGCTCGCCCTCGCTCTGGCCGTCGGCCAGAATCCCGTGCCGGCCCCGGTGACCGGGGAGATCGGCTACCGGCAGGTCTCGGTCGCGGACGCGCAAGCGGCGGCGCTCTCGGAGAAGCGCGCGCTTGTGATCGGGTTCTACGACTCGCGCAGCGACGCAGGGCGCGGCTTCGATGCAGCGGTCCTGCGCGACGCCGTGCTCGTGCGCTGGCTCGAGGCACGCACCGTGGCGCTGCGGCTCGATCTCGCCAGCGCGCCGCCGCTCGCGGCCCAGCTCGGCGTCGAGGGCGACGGTGCGGTAGTGCTGTGCACCGCCGGGCTCGGCGAGGTCGAGCGCTGGACGGGTGCCCTCGAGCCGCGCCTGCTCATGGCCGGGATTCAGCCGATGCTCAAGCACGTGGACTTCATGGCGCCGGCACGCGCGCGCGTGAAGCAGAACCCGGAGAGCGCGCTCGCGCGTGCACTGCTCGGCGATTGCTACATCGACGTGCTCCTGCACGAGCGCGCCATCGAGCACTTCCTGTGGGCCTGGGACAACGGCGCGAACGAGCCTGAGTTCGTGCAGATGCGCCGCGAAGCGACGATCTACAAGCTCGGGCAGATGGCGAACCGCATGAAGCCGGTGCGCAAGGAGCTCGTGACGAGACGGGACGCGCTCGCGGCCCGCTTGCTGGAGCCGAAGGAAGGCGATGCGCGGCTCGAGCTGGCGCTCGACCTCGCGGCGCTGAACTTCGCGCTGTTGGCTCCCGAGAAGCAACTCGAGACTTGGCGCGCGCTCAAGGCCAAGGGCAACGTCGCGCCCGAGGTACTCGCCGCGAGCTTCTCGGACCTGGTCGCGCAGAGTCTGTTCCGCGAGCGACGCTTCGAGGAGTTTCTCGCCGGGCGACCGGCGTTTCTCACTGACTTCGATGCCCGCTATCGCGTTTTGGCTGAGGAGCTCGTGCGCGTGGCCGCTGAGGCAGAGAAGGCGGCCAAGGAAGGCCAGCCCGCCCCCGAGCCCAAGGGCATCGATCCGTTCGAGTTGCGGCGCACGTCGACACTCGTTGCGGCGTCGATGCACGTCGAGGCGCTCGCCGCCACCGGTCGTGGGCCGGACGCAAGCGCCCTGTGCGCGGTCGTGCTCGGTGTCGATCGTCGCCCGGCGGCCTTCGTCATGCTCGCGGGAGCGGCGACACGCGGGGGACTCGGAAACCTGCAGGAGGAGCTCGTCGCGCGCGCGCGCAAGGAACTCACCGATACGGCGGAGCTCGCACTGCTCGAGTCGTTGCTCGCCAACGCCAAGGCGCGTGCGCGCTAGCGAGCTTCCGGCAATTGCAGCAAGCGGTCGTGGAGCGGGTCGAGTTCGCGGGCACGCGCGAGAGACACGTCCGCGGCCGCGCCGTCTCCGAGGCTCCGCTGCTGCACGGATAGCCCGTGCCATGCCGTCGCTGAGCTCGCAAAGCGCTCGGCGAGCAGCTCGAACACCACGCGCGCGGCGTTGTGCTGCCCGAGCTCGCTGAGCTGATGCCCGAGGCGCAGCGCCTCCATGGGCGCGCTGGAGGCGAGGCGCGTGACCTGCTCGCGGAACTCGTCCGGAGGGATGGTGCCGTCGAGCAGGAGGCGGTCCGCGACGAGCTCTCCGTCCTCGTCGGCGTAGGCGAGGCCCAGCGCGACCACCGCGAAGGCCGGAGCCACGGCCTCGGCTCGGAGCATGCTGGACTTCAGCTCCTTGAGGGCCGGCAGCTGCTCGGGTCCGCAGCGCCAGCGCGTAAAAAGGTTTGGGTGGAGCGTGTTGTCCGCCGACTGCATCAAGAGCTTGAACGTGCGCTCGGCAGGGTCGGTCAGCTCGCCGAACAGCCGGCGTGGCGCGGCGAACTCGAGCCGCATGTTGAGGTCGGTGTTGAGGTCGCTGCCGCCGAACGTGGCAGTGAAGCGCGCGAGACCGCGCTCGTCGAGCCACAGGCGCTGCAGGACCAGCGAGCGCACGTCGCGCGTGCCGAAGTGCCGCTCGAGGTCCGCGACGACGTCCGGCAGCGCGTCGACCTTGCGCTGGGTGCGGTCGAGCGTCGCCGCGTCGGGGAAGATCTCGGCCTCGCTGGCGAGGATCAGCGTGTCGTAGTGCCCAAGTCGCAGGAACGCGCAGCGCGGGAACACGCGCTGCACGGTGCGCACGACAAGTGCGTAGTCCTCCGCATCGAACGAGTACGTCTGCAGCCACTGTGCGAGCATCCCACCCGACGCGAGCTTGAGCTGGGCCGTGCGGTAGTACTCCTCCGTGAACAGGTTGGCGACGCCCGCGATCCACGGGTTCGAAGGCTCGCTGACGATGATGTCCCAGCCGCCGGGGTGTCCCTGCAGGAAGCTGCGGCCGTCGTCGACGACGACCCGCACGTTGTCGCGCTCGAGGGGCCGGTGGTTGACGCCCTCGAACCAGCGCGTCGACTCGATCACGCCGCGCTCGATCTCGCATACCGTGACCTGAGTGCCGGGCAGCAGCGCGGCGGCGCCTGCGGTCGTTCCCGAGCCCATGCCGATCACGAGCACGTTGCGCGCGGCCGGACGCAGGAACTGCGGCACCCACGTGATACCGAGCTGCGTCGGCATGTCCTCGCCCGTCGAGGCGTCGACCTTGCCGTTCGAGCGCAGGTTGAAGAACTCCTCGGGCTTCGCGCCGCCTTCGAGCGCGAGCTTCTCACCCTGCAGCACGAGCACGTTGCAGTTGGCGCCCTCCTCGAAGAACACCGGCCGCATCGTGGCGCGCACGTCGTCGGGAGTGGTCGGCCCGTACATATAGCTGCCGACATTGGTGTCGAGTGGATCAGGCAGGCGCCAGTCGGAGAGCAGCACCGTGGCGCAGGCGATCGAGGTCGCGACGGCGAAGACGCGGGCGCGGAAGAGCAGGAGCGGCAGGAGCGCGTACACGAGCAGCGCCGCACGGAAGGTCCAGAAGCTCCCGAGGGCGGGCAGGAGCAGCAGCGCGCCGCAGGCGGCGCCCGCGAGCGATCCGGCGGTGTTCCACGCGTAGAGTGCACCGACTGCGTGGCCCGCGCGCGCTGCGCCTTGGCGCGAGAGCTGCACGAGCGCGGGGAACAGGAGGCCCATGCCGACGGTGGGCAGGAGCTGCAGGACCGCGGCCGTCGAGGCGCACAGCGCCGCGTTGAAGCCGCCGTCGCCGCGCCCGTCGCGAAGGTAGCCGACGGCGCGCGCGAGGCCGGGCTCCAGAGCGAGGCCGCCGAGCGTCGCGAGCACCACGAGCGCCGCCGCGAGGCTGACGAGCTTTTCGAGCCGCGGGCGCTCGGAGAAGCCGAGGCGGAACCATAAACTTCCGAGCCCGATGCCGAGGATGAAGATCGCGAGCGTGGCACTGAATGCGTAGGTCGTGCCGCCGAGGAGCAGCGCGAGCTCTCGCGCCCACAGCATCTGCAGCGTGATCGATGCCACGCCGCTTCCGAGCGCGGCCAATTGCAGCGAGCGCGGAGAGACCTCCTCGACTTCGAGTGTCGTGGGCTCGACGTCCGGTGCGTCCGAAGTCTCGACGGTGCGCGCCAGCGCGAGCGCCGCAAGGCCGACCGCCGCGTTCACGGCGGCCGCGAGACCGTTGGTCCAGCCCAGACCGAACTGCTCGAGCAGGAAGAAGCCCGCGAGCCAGGCGCCTGCGGCGGCGCCGAGGGCGTTGAAGGCGTAGAGCCAGGCCGCGGACGCGCCGAGTGACAGGCCTTGGGCCGCGAACTGGCGCGTGAGCAGCGGCAGCGTCGCTCCCATGAGCACGCACGGTGGACCGATGACGAGGAACGTGAGCGCGAAGCGCAAGCCCACGAGCAGGACCGGCGAGTCCGAGAGCTCATGGGCGAGTGGGGCAGCGCTCTCGAGCAGCCAGTGAAACTCGAAGGGCACGAGCAGCGCGAGCGCAGCGATGCCGAGCTCGCACCAGCCGTACAGCGCCAACGGTCGCCGCGAGCGATCCGCGATGCGCCCCCCGATCCAGGCGCCGAGTCCGAGACCGCACAGGAACGTCGCGACGACGCTCGCCATCGCCAGCGAAGAGCTGCCCCAGGCGTGGCCGAGGCGCTTGAACCAGACGGTCTCGTATACGAGGCCCGTGAGCCCTGAGAGCACAAACAAGAGGGCCGCAGCCCACAGCGAGCGACGCGGAGAGCTCATGGGGCGCTAACGTCCCCCGAAGATCGAGTCGGCGGCGGTGGCTCCGTCGCCCTTCGGCCGGAAGCCCTCGCCCTCGAGGCAGGTGCGCAAGGTCGCGAGCAGGAACAGCACGTTGCGACGCGTCGCGCCGTGCCCCATGAGTCCCACGCGCCACAGCTTGCCCTTGAGTGCGCCGAGACCTCCGCCGATCTCGAGGTCGAACTGCTGCAGCAGGCGCGTGCGCACGCGCACGTCGTCGACGCCCTCGGGGATCCGCACCGCGAGCAGCTGGGGCAGGCGTTCGGCGGCGGGGACGAGCAGCTCGAGCCCGAGCGCCTCGAAGCCCGCGCAGGCCGCGCGCGAGACCAGCGCCGTGCGCGCAAAGCGCGCCTCGAGTCCTTCCTCTTGGATGAGCCGCAACGCCTCATGCACGCCGTAGATCAGGTTCGACGAGATCGTGTGGTGGTAGATGTGCGCGCCGTCCCAGTAGTCGAGCAGCAGGCCGAGGTCGAGGTAGAAGCTCTGCACCTTGCGACTGCGAGCCCGCATGCGTTCGACGGCGCGTGGCGAGAACGTGACGGGAGACATGCCGCTCGCGCAGGACAGTCCCTTTTGGGTGCAGGACCAGGCGCCGTCGATGTCGTGGGCGTCGATGCCGATCGGAATGCAGCCGAGCGAAGTGACCGTGTCGGTCACGAACAGCGCGCCATGCTCGCGGGCGAGCGCACTCCATGGCGCGAGGTCTTGGCGCACGCCGGTCGAGGTCTCGGCATGGACCACCGCGACGAGCTTGGGCTGCCTGCCGCCGAGAGCGGCACGCGCGCGCGCCGGCTCGCTCGCGCGGCCCCACTCGCCGTCGACGCGCACGACGTCAGCGCCGCAGCGGGCCGCGATCTCCGCGATGCGGGCTCCGAAGTAGCCGTGGACGGGGACGAGCACGACTTCCCCGGGCTCGATCAGGTTGGCGAGTACCGCTTCCATGCCGGCCGTGCCCGTGCCCGAGACGAGGAACGTGGCCGGATGGCTCGCGCCGAACACGGGGCGCAGGAGCCCGCGCAGCTCGTCCATGCAGCCGAGCAGCTTCGGATCGAGGTGCCCCAAGGTCGGCGCGGCGAGAGCGCGCGAGACTGACGGGGCTACGTCCGACGGGCCGGGGCCGAGGAGCGTGCGTGCGGGCGGCTGGAAGGGCTGGGTCATTTCTGGACGAGCTTCTCGAGGGTGCGCTTGAAGTACAGCGGGTTGATCGCGCCCGAGTTGCCGCCGAGGAAGCGGCCGTCGGCGTCCGCGAACAGGACGAAGGGCAGCATGTAGGCGTCCTCGAGTTGGCCCGCGAGGACCTCGACCTCGTGCTCGGCGTCATCGCAGTCGGACGCGAGCCCTACGAAGTGCTGTTGGAGCAAGGGAGCGATCTCGGGGTGGGGGACGACGCCCTGCACGAGGGCGCGGCACTGGCCTCAGGCCTCGCGGCCGAACTCGACGAAGATGAGCTTGCCCTGGGCCTTGGCGCTCGCGAGCGCGTCCTTCCAGCTCGTGTGCCAGTCGAGGGTTCCCTTGTCGTTGAAGTGCGGGTGGGGGCGAGGGGCGCTCATGGCGACGATCCTACCGCGCACCGCCGCGGCCTGTCCTGCGCCCTCGCCCATGTCCGGTCCCGATGCGCTACGATCCGCGACCGCAGCGCGCCCTCGTCGCGCCCTCGCCCCCATCATGAGCTCCCCCGCACAACCGCAGCCCCCGCGTCCCCCGGAACGTCGCAAGGCCTCCCGTCGCAGCGACGACATCCTGCTCGAGGTGACCTTGGATTCGAAGTCGATCGCGGGTCGCGCCGAGCAGATCTCCGCGGACGGAGTGTTCTTCTTCGCGCACGAGCCCGTGCGTGTGACGCTCAAGCTGGTGCAGGACGGTCACGAGCAGAGCTACCCCGGGCGGCTCGTGCGCGTCGAGCGCCTCAGCGAGCACACGACCGGCTTCGCGGTCGAGTTCGAGCGCTCCGAGTGAACGCGCTCGGGGCGCCCCGCCAGCGCGAGACACCCCGTTTCGTCGACCCGGCGAAGGTCGCTCAGGTGAGCTCGAGCAGCCAGCCCGGCAGGATGCCCGTGGCGAGCACGAGAGCGGCGCAGGCGATCGAGGCTAACGTCGCGGCTGCGCTCGCCGGGCGCGGCTCGGGCACGTTCGCATCGTGCTCCGGCGCCTGCATGTACATCGCGATGATGACGCGCAGGTAGTAACCGAGCGCGACGACCGAGAGCAGCACGCCCACGATCGCGAAGCCCGTGAGTTCGGAGCGCACGGCGACCGAGAACACGAGGTACTTGCCGAGGAAGCCGCCCGTGGCGGGAATGCCACCGAGCGAGAGCATGAACAGCGTCAGCGCGGCCGCGACCCACGGACGACGCTGCGCGAGGCCCTTGAGGGACTCGAGGGTCGTTGGCCCGCCGTCGCGCTCGAGCAGCGCGAGCAATCCGAAGGCGCCAGCGGCGGTGGCGACGTACGCGGCCATGTAGACGAGGCTCGCCTGCACCGCTCCGCCATTGCTCGGATCGCCGTGGATCGCACCCGCGACGCCGAGCAGCAGCGTGCCAGCATGCGCGATACCCGAGTAAGCGAGCATGCGCTTCACGTCTGTCTGGGCGAGTGCGCCAAAGTTGCCGGCGGCCATCGTGATCACGGCGATCAGCGCCACGGCGCTCGCGCTCGACGCGGGCAGCAGCACCAGCGCGCTCATCAGGAACGCGAAGCCGGCGGCCTTCGTGCCCGTCGCCATCAGCGCCGTCACGGGCGTCGGGGCGCCCTCGTAGACGTCGGGCACCCACAGGTGGAACGGAAACACGCTGACCTTGCAGACCACGCGGGCGGCGCTCAGGGCCACGCCGATGAGCGCCATCGGGCTGCCGAGCGCCGCGCGCTGGGCGGGATCGGCGAGCATGTCGAGCGACAGGCTCCCGGTCGTCGCGTACACGAGTGCCGCCCCGTACAGGAAGAAGCCCGCAGCGAAGGCGCCGAGGAGGAAGTACTTGAGGCCGGCCTCGACCGAGCGCGCGCGGTCGCGACGGAAGGCCGCGAGCGCGTAGAGCGGGATCGAGAGCAGCTCGAGACCGATGAAGAACACGAGCAGGTCGCGCGCGCCGGCCATCAGCATCATGCCGATGGGAGTCGCGAGCATGAGCACGTCGTGCTCGTTCTTGAACGGCGCGTCCTCGTCGTAGTAGCGCACGCTGTAGAGCCACGCGAAGAGCGTGCTCGCGATGAACACGAGGCCCCACACGGCGGTGGTCGAGGTGGCCTCGAAGGTCCCGGCGAGCACCTTGCCCGGCGTCTCGCCTCCGAGGAGCAAGTTGGCGTGCAGCACGGCCGAGGCGATGAGCGCAGCCACGACCAGGGCCGAGCGCACGGCGCGGCCGAGAGGGAACACGCCGGCGAGCAGCACGAGCACGAGGCCGAGCGCGAGGGCGAGCATCGGCGCGACCGCGCGCAGCGCGTTCGCGTCGAACATCTGGAGCAGGCTTTGGGGGGTCATCGCGCCGCGACTCCTTCCGTGACCGGGGTGACGTCGCCGAGCGCCGCCGTGGACTGCTGGGCCTCGGCCACGCGCCGATGGACCTTGGCGAGGTCAGGCTCGACCTTGCCCATGAAGTCGTTCGGTCGCACGCCCAGCCAGACCGCGAGCACCACCAGCGGGATCATCAGGCCGATCTCGCGCGCGTTGATGTCGGTGAGGTGCTGGTTCTCGGGGTTCGTGCAGGCGCCGAACAGCATCTTGCGCGTCGCCATCAGCAGGTAGACGGCGCCGAAGATCACGCCCGTGAGGCCGATCACCGACCACAGGGGCGAGCTCTGGAACGAGCCGAGCAGGATCAGGTACTCGCCGACGAAGCCGTTGAGGCCCGGGAGACCGGCGCTCGAGAGCACGGTGAAGACCCAGAACAGCGCGAACACGGGCATCACCGTGGCGACGCCACCGAACGCGTCGAGCGCGCGCGAGTGGCGGCGTTCGTAAAGCATGCCGACCAACAGGAACAGGAGGCCGGTCGAGATGCCGTGGTTCACCATCTGCAGCATTCCGCCCGAGAGGCCTGCGGGCGTGAGCGCGAACAGTCCGAGCACCACATAGCCGAGGTGGCTTACCGACGAGCAGGCGATCAGGCGCTTCAGGTCGGTCTGGGCCCACGCGAGCAGCGCTCCGTAGAGAATGCCGATCGCGCCGAGGGCCATCATCCACGGCGCCGCGGCGACCGCGGCGTCCGGCAGCATCTGGATGCAGAAGCGCAGGAGTCCGTAGGTGCCCATCTTGAGCAGCACGCCCGCGAGCACGACCGAGCCCGAGGTCGGGGCTTGGGTATGCGCGTCGGGGAGCCAGGTGTGGAACGGCAGGATCGGCACCTTGATGCCGAAGGCCAGCGCGAAGGCCACGAAGTACCACAGCTGCTGCTCCAGCGGCTGGCTACCGAGCTGCATGATCAGCTCATCGAGGTCGCTTGTTCCGCGGTCGAACAGGATCGCGATGATCGCGATCATCATCAGCAGCGAGCCGGCGAGCGTGTACAGGAAGAACTTGACCGTCGCGTACAGGCGCTGCTCGCCGCCCCAGATGCCGACCAGAAAGTAGAGCGGGATCAGGCTCACTTCCCAGAAGAAGTAGAACAGCACCAGGTCGACCGCGAGGAAGGTGCCGAGCATGCCCGTCTGCATGACGAGCATCCACACCATGAACTCCTTCACGCGCTTCTCGACGTGGCCCCAAGTCGAGAGGATCACGATCGGCATCAACACCGCGGTGAGCGTCACCATCAGCAGCGAGATACCGTCCATGGCGAGGCTGAAGTGCACCTGCGTCGGCGCCGCATAGCCCGAGGGCAGCTTGAACCACGGCACGCTGAACGAGTACGGCGTCGCGTCGGCGCCCGGCACGCCGTAGCCCAAGAACAGCTTCACGCCGAGCACGGCCACTGCGAGCGTGGTCGCGAGCGCGACGCCGCGCTGCAGGCCTTCCGCGGCACGCGGTGTGCAGAGCACGACGAGCGCGCCGAGGAGCGGGAGGAAGGTTAGGAGGACGAGTTCCATGGGTTCGCTCTCCCTAGCTCAACATCCACAGGGCCGAGATCGCCAGCGCGCCCGCGCCCATCCACAGGGCGTAGCTCGCGAGGCTGCCGTCGACGGTGCGCCGCGACCACTGCGCGATGTCGCGCGCCGTTCGTCCAGCACCGTTGACGAGTCCGTCGATCGCGAATTGGTCGATGACCACGGCGATCAGGAAGCTCAGCATGCGCAGCGGCAGCACGATGATGCGGGCGTAGCCCGAGTCGATCGTCCAGGCGTCGCGGAGGTAGGCCGCGAGCGACGGGCGCTGGCGTTCGAAGAACTCGTCCTGCGCGGTACCTTCCTTGTGCGCGTGGAAGCCGGTGTGCGCGAAGCCCAGCGCGATCGCCGAGCCCACGCCGAGCAGGATCCACTCGAGCGTGTGGCTCAGGTGGTGCTCGCCGTGGCTCGCCGCGAGGATCCTGTTGCCCGCGTCCGTCACGGGCGCGAGCCACTCCGCGAGCAGGTGCGGCACGTGCAGCACCGGCGGGAGGCCGAGCAAGCCGCCGAGGATCGAGAGCACCGCGAGCACCATCAGCGGCAGCGTCATCACCAGCGGACTCTCGTGCGGATGCACGTGGTGGTGGTCGAAGCGCTCCTCGCCGAAGAAGGTCAGCGCGACCATGCGCCACGTGTAGTACGCGGTGAGCGCGGCCGTGACCGCGCCCACGGCCCACAGTCCGTAGTACAGGCCGCCGTTCGCGAAGGCGTGCGCGAGGATCTCGTCCTTCGAGAAGAAGCCCGAGAGCAGGGGCAGGCCCGAGAGCGCCGCGGCACCCGCGAGGAACGTGAGGTACGTCTGCGGCATGTGCTTGCGCAGGCCGCCCATCTTGTGCATGTCCTGTTCCTCGTGCATGCCGTGGATCACGGAGCCCGCACCGAGGAACAAGAGCGCCTTGAAGAACGCGTGCGTGACGACGTGGAACAGCGCGGCGGCCCAGGCGCCCGAGCCGAGCGCGAGGAACATGTAGCCGAGCTGGCTGACCGTCGAGTAAGCGCGCACCTTCTTGATGTCGCGCTGGACGAGCGCCGTCGAGCCGCCGATCAGCGCGGTCAGCGCGCCGACGGTGGCGATCAGCGGGAGCACCCAGCCCGAGGCCGCGAACAGCGGGTTCAAGCGCACGACGAGGTAGATGCCGCTCGTCACCATGGTCGCAGCGTGGATCAGCGCGCTCACCGGCGTCGGGCCGGCCATGGCGACGGGCAGCCACGTGAAGAGCGGGAACTGCGCCGACTTGCCGCAGCAGCCGCCGAACAGGAACAGCGCGGCGAGCGACATGTGGAGCGCCTGCTCGTCCGTGAAGCTCTTCGCCGAGCCGACCGCGTCCGCGATCGTATTCATGTCGAGCGTGCCAAACAGGCGCATCAGCAGGAACGAGCCGATCAGGAAGCACGCGTCACCGACGCGGTTCATGACGAAGGCCTTCTGCGCGGCTTCCGCCGGCCAGCCCTTCTCGTACCAGAAGCCGATCAGGAGGACCGAGCCCAGGCCCACGCCTTCCCAGCCGATGAACACGCCGAGCAGCGAGCTCGACAGCACCAGCATCAGCATCGCGAACACGAACAGGTTCAGGTACGCGAAGAACTTGCTGTAGCCCGGGTCGCCCTTCATGTAGCCCGACGCATACACGTGAATCAGGAATCCGACGCCCGTGATGACCAGCGTCATCACCGAGGACAGCGGGTCGAGAACGAGGCCGAGATCGACGTCGATGCCACCCATGGAGATCCACTGGTGGGCTGTGCTCGCGAGGTGGCGCGCGGCGGGCTCGAGCTCGCGCAGGGCGAGGAAACCCTGCAGCGAGAGCGCGAACGCGCCGAGCATCGCACCGCAGGCGACCCAAGGGGCGAGGCTGGCGGGCGCGCTCGCCTGCGGGTCGCTCTTACGGGCGCGCAGGGTGGCAAGGTGCAGGGCTCCGGCGATCGCGCTGCCGATGAGCGGCAGGAGCGGGATCCACCAGAGCCACGCGTGGGACTCGTGGCTCTGCATTCGACTAACCCTTCATCTCCGCCGCGGCGTCGGTCTCGGCGGACTGCTTCAGACGGTAGAGCGCGATGATCAGCGCGAGGCCGACCGCGGCCTCGGCCGCGGCGACGGTGATCACGAAGATGGCGAAGATCGGGCCTTGCAGCGCGGGCTTGCCCTCGAAGGCGTGCTGGCGGCTCGCGGCGAGGAAGGCGAGGTTGGCGGCGTTGAGCATCAGCTCGACGCACATCAGCACGACGATCACGTTGCGCCGGACCATGAAGCCCAGCACGCCGAGGGCGAACAGGCCCGCGGACAGGTACAGGAGGTGCTCGGTCGGGACGTTCATCGCGGCTGCTCCCCGTGCTCGCCGGCGCGCTGGCGCTTGGCCAGCACGATCACGGCCACCATGGTCGCGAGCAGCAGCACCGACACGGCTTGGAAGGGCAGGCTGTAACGGCCAAAGAGCTCGAGCGCGATGCCCTCGAGGCCGTCGATGGCTTGGGCGTCCGGCGCGGTCGCCGGCGTCGCCGCGAGCGTCGTGCGCTGGACCGCGATCAGGCCCACGAGAGCGAGCGCCACCGCGATCGCGCCGGCGAGCCGCGCGCGACCACCTTGCAGCGGTACGAAGGAAAGCTCGAAGCGCGAGCCCATGGCGCCGAGGTTGAGCAGCATGATCACGAACAGGAACAGCACCAAGATCGCGCCGGCGTAGACGAGGATCTGCGCCGCGGCGAGGAACTGGAAGCCGGCGAGCAGGTAGATCACCGCCAGCGCGAAGAAAGTCCCGAGCAGCGAGATGACGCTGCCCATGGGGCTCTTCGCGAGGATCACGCCGGCCGCGCCGACCAGCGCGACGAGCGCGAGGATGTAGAAGAGGATCGAGCTCACTGCTTGCTCCGCCAGCGGTTGTTCAGCCGGTACACGTAGTCGATGCGCTTCTGCAGTGCGCTCTTGGGGCGCTTGAGCTTCTCGATGTCGTACATGAGGCCCGCGCGCGTGTAGTCGGCGAGCTCGAGCTCGTTCGACATGAAGATCGCGTCCTTGGGGCAGGCTTCCTCGCAGAAGCCGCACAGGATGCAGCGCAGCATGTCGATCTCAAACTTCCTCGGCTCGCGCTCGATCATGCGGTCGGTCTCGCCGCCGTCGATCGTGATTGCGTAGGCCGGGCAGGCGATCTCACACATGCCGCACGACACGCAGGCGATGTTGCCATCGTCCTTGACGACGAGGCGCGGCTGGCCGCGCGTGACCTCGTCGGTCGGCAGCGGATGCTCGGGATACTGACGGGTGATCGGCTTCTCGAAGAACTTGCGGAACGTGAGCGACAGGCCGCGCAGCACCTCGGGGAGGTACAGTCGCTCGGCGAGCGTGAGTTCCTTGCGCTGGACGACGACCATGGCCTAGCTGCCCTTCGTGCTGAAGGCGACCCACGCACCGACGAAGAGCAAGTTCGCCAGCGCGATCGGGAGCGCGACCTTCCATCCGAGCCGCATCAACTGGTCGAAGCGGAAGCGGGGGAGGGTCCAGCGCACCCAGATGAACAGGAACAGGAAGAAGCCCGCCTTGATGAGGAAGGCGAGGATGCCGAGGAACCACGGCGCCTCGGGCCAGAACGGCACCGAAGGACCGCCGAAGAACAGCGTGGTGTTGAGGCACGCCATCACGGTCATGGCGCAGTACTCGCCCAGGAAAAACAGCGCGAAGCGCATGGCCGAGTACTCGGTATGGAATCCGCCGACGAGCTCCGGCTCGCACTCGGCGAAGTCGAAGGGATGGCGGTTCGTCTCCGCGAAGCTCGCGATCGTGAACAGCACGAAGGCCAGCGCTCCGAAGGGCGTGAACACGTTCCAGAGGCCGTTCACGCGCTGGGTCTCCACGATGGCTCCGAGGTCGAGCGAGCCCGAGAGCGCGACGACCACGAGGATCGAGAGGATCAGGGTCAGCTCGTAGCTGATCATCTGCGCGCTCGCGCGCAGACCGCCGAGCAGTGAGTACTTCGAGTTCGAGGCCCAGCCGCCGAGGATCGCGCCGTACACCGACAGGCCGCCGAGGGCGAGCATGTACATGATCCCCAAGTCCACCTGTGCGATGGAGAAGGGGATCGTGGTCTCGCCGATCTGGATCGTGCCGATCGGGATCACCGCGATCGTCATCATCGCGGGGATCGCCGCCAGCGCGGGCGCGAGGCGGAAGAGGAACTTGTTGGCCCCGGCGGGGATCAGCTCCTCCTTGAAGATGAACTTGATGCCGTCGGCGAGCGGCTGCAGCAGGCCGAAGGGCCCGACGCGGTTGGGGCCGTGGCGGTACTGCATCCAGGCCGAGACCTTGCGCTCGGCGAGCGACATCAGCGCCGCGGTGGCGACGAGGCCGCCGAAGATGATCACCACTTTGGCGACCCACAGCACCCACTGAGGCAGGTCCTTGAGGAAGGCTTCCATCGCAGCTCAGCTCCGGGCCGGCGTGGCCGACAGCTTGGCGGCGAGCGCCGTGAGATGCGCATCGAGACGCCGCACGCCCGAGGGCGGCGGCACCGCGACGTTGAGCACGCCGACGTGACCGTCGACGTTGACCCAGTGACCGGACTTCTCGACGTGCGTCGGCACCGGCAACACCACGTCGAGCGCGGGGATGTCGCTCGTCTCGACGTCGAAGGCGACGAGGCGCAGCTTCGTCGGCAGCTTGGCGAGGCCTCCGTGGCCGAGGAGTTCGAGCACGCGCTCGCCCGCGAGCACAGCGGCGGGCGCGGCCGCGAGCGCGGCCAGCGCGGCCGCGGGCTCGAGCGCCGTGAAGCCCTGCTCGACGAGGCCGCGCCGGTTGGGGCACGGGTCGCCCGTGTGCAGCAGGTCGTCCTTGAGGCCGTTGGGCGCGGGCGACACGAACTGCGGGGTCGCCTTGAGCGCTTGCGCGAGCGCGAGGGCGGCCTTGGCTTCCTGCTGCGTGGCGAAGGGCGAGACGATCACGGCCGCACCGGGGTGCGCCGCGAGCATGTCGGCCGCGAGGTCGAGGGCCGCGACGTCGTCCGTGAGCTCGAGACCGTTGTAGCCGCGCACCGCGGCGCCGCGCAGGCGACCGCCGAGCACCGCCCCCTCGGGCGCGAGCGGGCGCGTGAGCGGGGCGAGCGCGTGGCGCCCTGTGTCGCACATCCACCACTGGTTGACGGCCGCGTTGTAGCGCGGGCGCAGGCGCTTCACTTCCTTCGCGCGCAGCGCCTCGACCGAGATCGAGCAGCCGCGCGAGCACTCGCCGCAGGTCGAGAGCGTCTTGGAGAGGTTCCATACGCGCGCTTGGAAGCGGAACTTCTTGCTCGTGAGCGCGCCGACCGGGCAGATGTCCGCGAGGTTGCCCTGGTAGTTGCCTTCGAGCGGCTTGTCCATGTAGGTGTTGATCACCGAGCGCGAGCCCAGGCCCTCGACGGTGAGCTGCGCCTTCTTCGTCACGTCCGTGAAGAAGCGCACGCAGCGCGAGCACAGGATGCAGCGCTCCTCGTCGAGCACGATCACGTCACCGAGCGACTTGCGCTTCTCGAGCTTGCGGCGCGGCTCACTCGAGCGCCCCTTGCCTTGGCCCTCGTTGAACGAGTAGTCCTGCAGGTCGCACTCGCCCGCCTTGTCGCAGATCGGACAGTCGAGCGGGTGATTCTTCAGCAGGAACTCGAGGCACTCGCGGCGCGTGTCGTGCGCCTTGGGGGTGTCCGTCGAGACCACCATGCCCTCGCTCACCGGCGTGCGGCAGGCCGCGACGACGCGCGACGGCTGGCCCGGCGCGGCCGCGACTTCGACCTGGCAGATGCGGCAGGAACCGACCGGCGCGAGGCCGGGGTGGTAGCAGTACATCGGGACGTCGACGCCTTGGTCGTGGCAGGCGCGGATGAGCGGCTGCTTCGGATCGGCCTCGACCTCGCGACCGTCGATCTGGATCTTGGTCACGCGTGCGTCTCGTGCAGTTCAGGGGCGTGTTGGGACTCGTTGCGGAGCGGATCGCGGCCGAGCCGGATGCACTCCTCGAACTCGTGCCGGAAGTGCTTCACGGCCGCGAGCGTCGGGATCGCGGCGGCGTCGGCGAGCGCGCAGATCGTCTTCGCCGGCGCCATGCCATTGGAGAGCGAGACGAGCAGGTCGAGGTCCGACATCTGCCCCTTGCCGTGCGCGATGCGCCGGAATACTTGGTGCAGCCACTGCGTGCCCTCGCGGCACTGGCTGCACTGGCCGCAGCTCTCGTGGTCGTAGAAACGCGCGGTGACATCCATCACCTGCGGGATCGACGCGTTCTCGTCGAGGATGATCATCGCGGCCGTGCCGAACATCGAGCCCGCGGCCTTGACCGAGTCGTGATCCATCACGACGTCGACCATCGAGGCGGGGAGCAGTCCCGTCGAGGAGCCGCCGGGGAAGAAGGCCTTGAGCTTGCGTCCCTTCCACACTCCGCCGGCGACCTCGTCGATGATCTGGCGCGCGGTGAGGCCGAAGGGCAGCTCGTACACGCCGGGCTTGTTGACGTGGCCCGAGATGCCGAGCAGGAAGTTTCCCGTGCTCTTCGGCACACCCATCGACTTGAACCACTCGGCGCCATTGCGAACGATGAACGGCGCGTTGAAGATGCTCTCGACGTTGTTGACCGTCGTGGGGGACTTCCACAGGCCGGAGCCTGCGGGGAAGGGCGGCTTGGGGCGCGGGTGGCCGCGCTTGCCCTCGAGCGACTCCATCAGGCCGGTCTCTTCGCCGCAGATGTAGGCGCCGGCGCCCTTGTGCATCCAGATGTCGCACGAGAAGTCCGTGCCGAGGATGTTCTTGCCGATGAGGCCCGCCGCGCGCGCCTCGTCGATCGCCGCCTGCAGACGGTCGTAGGAGAGGCGGTACTCTCCGCGCACGTAGATGTAGGCAGCCTTGGCGCGCATGGCGAAGCATGCGATCAGGCAGCCCTCGATCAGGCCGTGGGGGTCCTTCTCCATCAGCACGCGGTCCTTGCACGTGCCGGG
>SXKQ01000200.1 GCA_005778045.1 Planctomycetia bacterium | reverse complement strand
CTCGACATCGACCACGGCTCCTATCCCTACGTCACGAGCTCGAACACTGGCTCCGACGGCATCGCCGCGGGCGCGGGCTTCCCGGCGCGCTGGCTCGACCGGGTGGTCGGTATCGCCAAGGCCTACTGCACGCGCGTGGGCGAAGGCCCGTTCCCGAGCGAGGACCACGGCGCCGATGGCGTCAAGATCCGCGAGGCCGGCAACGAGTACGGCGCGACCACGGGTCGCCCGCGGCGCTGCGGCTGGTTCGACGTGCTCGCCATGCGCTACAGCCTCGAGCTCAACGGCGCCGACGGCTGGATCATGACCAACCTCGACGTGCTCGACAGCTTCGAGGAGATCAAGGTCGCCACGGCCTACGAGGTCGGCGGTCGCCTGCAGCGCGAGTGGCCGGGCGCGCACGTGGACCTCGCCGACGTGAGGGTGCACATGGAGAGCGCGCGCGGCTGGAAGACCGACATCACGGGCGTGCGCCGCTACGAGGACCTGCCGGCCCTGACGCGCAAGTACGTCGAGTGGGTCGAGAAGCTCGTCGGCGTGCCGATCGTGATGCTCTCGGTCGGACCCGATCGCGACCAAATCATCCCGCGCGAAGGCCTCAAGGGCGCGCTCGCGCACGCCTAGGGATCGCACTTGAGCCGCCCGCGCCTCCAGATCGAGCGACCGGACCTCGGGGGACCGTTCCCCGAGCACATCGCGGTCATCATGGACGGCCACGGCCGCTGGGCGAAGGGCCGCGGCATGGTGCGCGTCTTCGGCCACAGGGAAGGCATCGCTTCGGTGCGCGAGATCACCACCGAGTGCGCGAAGATGGGCGTGAAGTCGCTCACCCTGTACGCGTTCTCGGTGGAGAACTGGAAGCGGCCGCGGCAGGAGGTGGCGTTCCTGATGGAGCTGCTCGAGCAGTTCCTCCTCGAGGAGCGGCCGACGCTGATGCGCAACGACGTGCGCTTGCGCGCGATCGGGCGCATCGAGGACCTCCCGAAGGCGGTGCTCACCCGGCTGCGCGAGACCGAGGAACTGACGGCGAAGAACGAGGGCATGCTGCTGCGACTCGCGCTCTCCTACGGCGCCCGCGCCGAGATCGCCGATGCGCTCAAGCTGTTCGCGCGCGACGTCGCCGCGGGCAAGGTCCGCGAGAGCGAGATCGACGACGAGACTCTGCGCCGCTACCTGTACGACGCGACGACGCCGGATCCCGATCTCCTGATCCGCACCTCCGGCGAGCTGCGCATCTCGAACTTCCTTTTGTGGCAGATCAGCTACAGCGAGCTCTACGTCGCGAAGGAGTGCTGGCCGGAGTTCCGCCGTCCGCAGCTCCTCGCCGCGCTCGAGGACTACGCGCGCCGCGTGCGCAAGTTTGGCGGGCTCGTGTCCGACGCGCCCGTGCCCGGCGAGGCCAAGGCGTGAGCACGCAGGACGCCGCCGCGCGCCGTGCGAAGCTCTGGCGTCGCACGTGGGTCGGCAGCTCGATTGCGCTCGCGCTGGCCTCGATCCTGTGGCTCACGACCAAGTTCGAGTCGGAGTTGCCCGTCCTCGCGCTCAGCGCCGGTGTGCTCGCGGCCTGCGTGTGGGAAGTCGACCGCATGGGCTCGCTCGCGGGCCGCAAGCTGTGGATGCCGCTCTCGGCGGGCGGGCTCGTCGCGTTCATGCTCCTGCGCGAGAACTTCGGCGGCATCGACCTCGCCGAGCAGCGCGACCTCGGTTTCGGCTCGCTCTGGCTCTCGGCCGCGACGCTCGCCTGCGGACTCGTGGTGACCGCCGTGTACGCGGCCTGCTGCACGCGCTCGATGGTCGTACGACTCGCGGGGCTGGCGCTCGTCGCGGCGCCGATGCTCGCCAGTGACTTGTTGCCCGCGGACACGGGCGGTCTCGCCGTGCTGGCGCTGTTCCTGTTCGTCGTGCTGCGGCTCTTGCTGATCGGTGCCGAGCGGCGCGGCGAGGCGCTGGCCGTGCTGCTGCTCGGGCCGCTGCTCGTCGTGTCGGTGCTCGGCCTCGCGTGGGTCTGGTACGACTTCTCGCACCTTGGACTCGTGGCTCTGATCGCGATCTGCAAGCTCGGCGACTCGGCGGGGTACTACGTAGGCAGCACGCTCGGCAAGCACCACCCGTTCAAGTCGATCAGCCCGGGCAAGACCACGGAAGGCTGCCTCGGCTCGTTCGTGACCGCCGCGCTCTCGACGCTCGCGTTCGCGCAGCTTGGCTGGTTGCCCGGCGAGAGCGCACTCGGTGCCCTGCTCGCGGGCGCGGCCGTCAGCGTCGCCGCCCAAGCGAGCGACCTGCTCGAGAGCTGGGTCAAGCGCAAGGCGGGGGTCAAGGACTCCGGCTCCTGGTTCGGCCCTTCGGGCGGCATGCTCGATCTGGTCGACAGCTTCTTCCTCGCCTCGCCCGTGGCGCTCGTTCTATGGCCGATCCTGTTCCGGCTCTAGCCGGCGGCGGTTCCCCTTGACACGTCTCGCAAGGTCGTTGGATCCTCTAGGGCGAAGCGGCGCCCCAAACCGAAAGAACGCGCACCCTTGATCGAAGTCACCATCCCGCTGCGTTCCCACGAGGAAGCGATTCTCGTCCTCGGTCCCTACGACCGCCACGCCAAGCTGCTGCGGCAGGTCCTCGACATCGAGATCTTCACGCGCAACGGCAACCTGCGGCTCAAGGGCAGCGAAGAGCACACCTCCGAGGCGCGGCGTCGCATCGAGCACTTGCTCGGGAAGCTGCGCAAGGGGCGCGAGCTCGACCCCAAGGACGCGGAGGGGATCCTGATCGGGTCCGGTGCGATCGAGATGCCCTCGGGAGTCTCGCCTACCTCGTTCCCCTCGGCGCCGCCGCCGGCACCCCGCCATGGGCCGGGTCCGAGCGCGCCGCGCTACGGCGGCGCGCCCGCCGCGGATCGCATGGCAAACGTCGGGGTGCGCTCCGCGCGTCCGGTGTCGCCCACGGGCTTTCGCATGCGGCCCTTCGAGCCGCGCGGTCCGCGCCAGCGCAAGTACGTCGAGCTGATCGCCCAGAAGCCCCTGACCTTCGGCCTCGGCGCGGCGGGCACTGGCAAGACCTACCTCGCGGTGGCCTGCGCCCTGCGCGCCCTGCGCACCGGCGAGTGCCGCAAGCTCGTCATCACGCGCCCCGTGGTCGAGGCGGGCGAGAAGCTCGGATTCCTGCCCGGCGACCTGCTCGCGAAGCTCAATCCCTACATGCGCCCGGTGTACGACGCGCTCGGGGACCTGCTCGAGTTCGAGGACGTGATGCGCCTCGAAGAGGCCGGGGTGATCGAGGTGGCGCCGCTCGCCTACATGCGCGGTCGCACGCTCGCCAACGCCTTCGTGATCCTCGATGAGGCCCAGCACACCACGGCGCCGCAGGGGCAGAGGTGCCTCGCGCGCCTCGGCGAGGGCTCGCGCATGGTCGTCACCGGTGACCCGAGCCAGACCGACCTCGAGCGCGGGCAGAAGAGCGGCCTCGTCGACGCCACCGCGCGCCTGCAAGGCTTCAAGGACATCGGAATGGTCGAGTTCACCACCGAGGACATCTGCCGCCACCCGCTGGTGGAGCAGATCGTGCGCGCCTACGAGGCGCCGACGCGCAACGAGCACGGCGCGTGAATCGCCGGGCGAGCCGGATCGCGATCGCGTGGACCAGCCGCCACGAGCGGCCTCGGGGGCTTTCCGACGCGCGCATCCGGCGGGCGGCCGAAGTGGCGCTCGAGCACGGCGGACGTGCGGGGGAGGCGCTCTCGATCGTGTTCGTCGACGATCCCGAGCTGGCGACGATGCACGCAGAGTGGCTCGACGACCCCACGCCGACCGACGTGATCAGCTTCGACCTCGGCGCGGAGGACGGCGGTCCGATGGGGGAGCTGTACGTGAGCACCGAGCGTGCGCGCGCGGTGGCGAGCCGACGTGGTCTCGACGCCGTGCGCGAGCATCTGCTCTACGTCGTGCACGGCGCGCTGCACCTCTGCGGTCACGACGATCACGAGCCGCGCGAGCGTGCGCGCATGCGACGCGCGGAGCGAGTCGTGCTCGCAAGCCTCGCTGCACCGCGCCGCAAGTAGGGGCTTGAATAGGGGCCCGGAATTGTGGATCAACAAGTCGTCGCCGCTGCGTGACGCGCCCTCTCGCGGGGGTGCGACTGGCCTCGCAGCGCGCGTTGTGCTTGAGTCCCGAACAAGTCCTCTCGATCGTGCCAAGTCCGCCGCTGCACTCCGCGGCCGTACCTCTTCGCCGCAAGGGCGAGGGGGCTCGCGTCGTCAGGAAGGCGGTGAAAACCGCGGGAAAAGCTCGCATCGCGTTGCTCACCCCGGTCGCGCCGCCGACCGCTCGCGCCGTCGACGTGGCGCCGCCGCGCAAGTCCGCAGGCCAGACTCGCACGCGCCCTCTGGATCCCGCCGCGGCGCTCTGGCGCAAGTTCGTGCGTCGCCCCAGCGCGCACGAGCGCAACGCACTGGTGGAGCTGTACCAGGGCCTCGTCACGGATTTCGTGCGCCGATGTGCGCTGCGCCTGCCGCGCACCGTCGACACCGGCGACCTGCTCACTGCGGCCAACGTCGGACTGATCGCGGCGATCGAGGGCTTCGACCGTCGTCGCGGCGTGCCGTTCGAGTCCTACTGCGAGCTGCGACTGCGCGGTGCGCTGCTCGACGAGCTGCGTTCTCAGGACTGGCTCCCGCGGCCTTGGCGAGCGCGCCTCGAGCGCCACAAGCGCGTCGTCGAGGGGCTCCGCGCGCGGCTTGCGCGCCAGCCGTCTGAGGCCGAGCTCACCTCCGAGCTGGGCATGGACCCGCTCGAGTACGCCACGGGCTTCCTGCGTGGTCTCGCCACGGCTCCCGGGCCGGCCCGTGCGCCGACCGACGAGGACGAGGGCGTGGGCATCGAGGTCATGCCCGACCCATGCACCGAGGCGCCCGGCGAGCGGCTGACCCGTGAGGACCTGCTCGCGCTGGTCGCGCAGAAGCTCACGCCACAGGAGGCGCGCATCGTCTACCTCAAGTACTGGGAAGATCTGTCGCTGCGCGAGATTGGTGAGCTCGAGGCCCTGAGCGAGTCGCGCGTGTGCAAGATCCACATGAAGCTGCTCGAGCGTCTGCAGGAACGCCTGCGCTCGTCCGCCGACGCCTGAGCGCCGCGCCCCGCGCGTGCGCCGGCCCCCGAGAGAGGGCGGGGGCGCGAGAAAAGAGCGAAGGCATGGAGCGCGGGCCCCATGCCTTCGCGTTTGGCTCGCGAGCCGCTGGTTCAGCGGATCGGCGGTTCACCCCGGCGCGGCCAAGCCGCGGCGGTCCCCATGGCGTCCCGTCGGGCGCGCGAGAGACGCGCACCCTGCGCGAGCCGGGCGAGCGCGCGGGAGAGTCCCCACTGCTCCACGGCCTCGCCGTCTCCTCTTCCACGGCACGCGTCGCGCCGTCCCCACAGCGCGAGCGACGCACCGCTCCTCCCTCTACGACCGCGCGCGAAGTCCCCACCTGCGCGCGGCGCTCCCCGGCCGGCCCGAGCCCGCCGCTCCGGCGCACCTTGCGAGCCGTGGGTCGTTCCGGCGTGCGAGCGCGAGCTCGCGGCAGGTGCGACGTGCGGGTTCGAGTGGGTGTGCATGGCGGCGGTGACTCGGGTTGGAGCACACCCCGGCCGCGCCGGCGGGATCTCCGCAGCCGCGCGCGAAGGCGCGGAGCGGGAGACCCGGGAGCGAAGTCCGGTGTGGGTCCGGACGACGCTCCACGCGTCGCACGCGGCGCGGGGCATGCCCGGCCGCTTCTTTGGATCCCGCGCAAGTCATCGGTTCGGCAGCTAGGCTGCCCCCGGGTTTCCCCGTGGGCCCTCTGGCTTTGCGTCCCCACGTCACCGTGGGTTTGCCCTTGTCGCTCGATCCTCGAAGCGCCTAACTATACTACGAAGTTGCATTTGAGGCAAATCGGGCGGCCGAGGTTTCGACAAGCGCTTGCAGTTCGCGCTTCTAAGTGTTTGTCTTTTATGGACTTCAGTAGGTATGGAAATGCGCTACTCTGGGCCCATGGCGCGCCTTCCCGAGCCCCTCGAGAGCCATCGAAAAGCCCTGCAACCCGGGCCTGAGCCCGCGCCGGGGGCCGCGATGGGCGTGGGGGAGAACTCGGCCTGCGGGGACCGCGTCGAGGTCTGGCTCGCGGAGGCGGACGGCCGGCTGCGGTGTGGCTACGCGGGCCGGGGCTGCAGCGCGGCGCTGGCGCTGGCGAGCTATGCCTGCGCGGCTCTCGAGGGACGTCCGCGCGCGGAACTCACGAGCTTGGACCTGCGGGGCGAGGTCGAAGCCATGGGCGGGCTCGGCCGCACCCAGCAGCACGCGCTGGAGCTCGTGCTCCGAGCGCTGGACGAAGCCCGCGCTGGACTGGCGCGCGGATATCCTCTCCTCTGAGCGAGGCGCCCCGTGTTCCGTTTCCTGAAGCGATCGAATGACAGTCCCGCCGGGCACGAGGAGCTCACGCGCACGGCGCTGCTCCGCATCCTCGAGCTGAACAAGGAGATGGCGCGCGCGGTCCGGCCGGAGGCCCTGCCCGATCGCGTGCTCGACGCGGCGATCGAGCTCGCCGGGGCCGAGCGCGGCTTCCTGATCGTGCGCGCGGGAACGGCCAGCGCGCTCGCCGCGCGCGTCGAGGGCGGCGCGGTCGAGGGGCTCGAGGCCGGCCCGGGCTGGGAGGTCGTCGCGGCGCGCAACATCGACCGCGAGAACCTGAAAAAGGCACTGCGCAAGCTGTCGCGCTCGATCACGACGGCGGTGCTCGAGAGCGGACAGGCGCTGCGCTCCGACGACGCGCTCAACGACGAGGCGCTCACCCCCAAGCAGTCCGTGGCGGACCTCAAGCTGCGCAGCGTGCTGTGCGTGCCGATGCGCGTCGGCGACGAGGTGCGCGGCTGTCTGTACGTCGACAACCGCTTCGCGCAGGGGCGCTTCGACGAGCACTCTCAGGAGCTGCTCGAGGCTTTCGCCGACCAAGCCGCGCTGAGCCTCGAGCGCGTGCGCCTGCTCGAGGAGAACGCGCGCATGCTGCGCAGCCTCGAGCTGCGCAACGAGGAGCTGAAGGGCGCGCTCGCCGAGCAGTCGAAGGCGCTCGAGTCGCTCTCGGAGGGCTTCGTGCCGAGCGGGCTCGAGCTGCGCCACAAGTACCCGGCGATCATCGGCCGCGGACGCGCGATCACCGCCATGCTCGCGGTCGTCGACCGCATCACCGAGGGCGACTTTCCGGTGCTGCTCTACGGCGAGAGCGGTACGGGCAAGGAGCTCGTGGCGCGCGCGCTGCACGAGAACGGGCCGCGGCGCGAGAAGCCCTTCACGGGCGTCAACTGCGGCGCGATCGCGGAAGGTCTGCTCGAGAGCGAGCTGTTCGGCGCCATGAAGGGCGCGTACACGGGCGCGGTGCGCGACCGCGTGGGCCTGATCGAGTCGAGCGCGGGCGGCGTGCTGTTCCTCGACGAGATCGG
>SXKQ01000199.1 GCA_005778045.1 Planctomycetia bacterium | reverse complement strand
GCCGCGGAGGACGTCCGCGCCGTCAGCAAACACCCTGGCTCGCGCTTCGCCGCCGACGCCGCCTGGCGCCTCGCCGACGGCCTGTGGGACGGCGGCGACCGCGCGGCCGCAGCCAAGGAGTACAACCGCCTCGCCAGCGCCGAGTCCAAGTGGAAGAAGAAGGTCGTCACGACGCTCGAGCCCGCAGCCAAGTGGTGGCCCGCCGAGGACTACCACCAGGACTACCTGGTCAAGAATCCGCGCGGCTACACCTGCCACTACATCCGCGACCTCTAGGCGCGCGGCTTCAGCGCGCCGGTGGCCACGCGACCACGTCGATGCGCTCGACGTAGTGCAGCAGCGGGGCGATGGGCGGCAAGCCGAAGCCGGCTGCGGTGGCGAGGGTGTTGCGCTCGAAGTGCGCTTCCGCGTCCTGCAGCGGCCAAGGTTCGTGGTCGATCTCGCCGCGCAGGAGCCCGCCACCGTGGTCCCGCGAGTAGAGGCAGTAGCGGTCGGTGAGCCACGACTCGAGCGAGCCGCGGGCGGCGCGACGAGGCGCTGATGTTGGCCGATAGCGTGCGAGCACCGCGGCGTCGGGCGCGGCCGCGTGCGTGCGGCGGCTCGCGTAGTCGATCCAGCCGTCGCGCCCGGCACAGCTCATGCGAGCGGTGAAATAGGGCAAGTTGAACCACGCGCGCGCGCCGGCGACGGCCAGCGGGCTCGCGGCATCGAGGCTGTAGAACCACACGCCCGGCTTGCCGTCGAGCTTCGCGTAGGTGCGCAGATTGAGCTCCGGAAAGCGCTCTCCCACTCCGAGCGACGGCAGCCCCGCGAGCCGCACATTGCTCATGCGGAACGGCACGACGCCGAGCCACGCGCAGCCCTCGAAGGTGTCGAGCTCGAGCCCCGCGGGCAGGGTGCGCGCGACGACCTCCGGAGCGAGCGGCCAGTGCGCGAAGAGCAATTCGCTCCAAGTCATCGACATCGCGGGCGCAGCGCGCGGCACTGGCCACGGACGCTCGGCGCTCGAACACGACGCGGCGTGGCTGGCGGCTTGGTGCGCAGGTTTCATGGCGGAGAACATGGGACCAGAGCGCCGAACGTTTCAACGGCGATTCCACGGACCGGACCGGAGCCACCGGCGCCGAGGGCCGCGAGGAGCGACTCCGCGCGCACTTCACCGCGCCGCCGCGCGTCCGACGCTACCATCTTGGGAATTCCAGAGCCGGGCGTAAGCCCCGCCGCATCCCCGCCGTGTCCGAACCCGATCTCCAATCGCTCAGGATCGACCGCTCGACCGTCCGAACGCGCCGCAGCGGCTCGGGCGGCTGGTTCGGCAAGCTCCTCGCGCTGGCCGTGCTCGCCGGCGCCCTGCTGCTCTTCCGTAGCCCGATCGTGGCCCTGTTCGAGCGTCTGAACCTGCCCGAGGTGCGTGCCACTGCCGCCCTGAAGCAGAGCGCGGGCGCAGCGAGCGCCGTCACGGGCGCCGCCGCCAACGGCTACATCGTCGCCAGCCGCCGCGCGGCCCTTTCCGCCGACACGCCCGGACGCATCGTCGAGTTGAACGTCACGGAAGGCTCGGTCGTGAAGAAGGGCGACGTGGTCGCGCGGCTGTTCTCCGACGAGTACCGGGCCGCCCTGCGCGCCGTGGACGCCGAGATCGCCGCGCAGCAGTCGACCGTCGTGCGCGTGCAGGCCCAGCTCGACGCGAGCCACGCGCAGGCGCCGCGGCTCGACGCGGAGATCGAGCGCGTGCGCGAGACCCAGCGCGAGCAGGAGCGACAGGTCGAGCTCGCGCGGATCCGCGTTGCCCGCGCGGAGTCGCTGCTCAAGGACGGTATCGGCTCGCAGCAGTCCGTCGACGACACACGCTCGGACCTGATCCGCATCGAGGGCGGCATCGCGGCGTCGAGCGCCGCTCTGCGCGCCGCCCAAGCCGCGCGCGCGCAACTCGACAGCGAGACGAGCGCGCTGCGCGCTGCGCTCGCGGAGGTGCAGGCTCGCCTGCCGGTGCTCGCCGCCAACCGCGAGGCCGCCGAGGCGACGCTCGACAAGACGGAAGTGCGCGCCCCCTTTGACGGGGTGGTCGTGCTCAAGGACGCCGAAGTTGGCGAGGTGGTCAGCCCCAACTCCGTCGGCGGCAACGCGCGCGGCTCGGTGGCGACGATGGTGGACTTCGCGACGCTCGAAGTGCAGGTCGAGCTCCCCGAGACGAACCTGACGGCTGCCATCGTCGGCGACGCCGCGACGATCTACCTCGACGCCTATCAGGACAAGCCCTACGCGGGGCGCGTCTCGCGCATCTGGCCCACCGCAAATCGCCAGAAGGCGACGGTCGAGGTGCGCGTGCGCTTCGACGCGCCCGACGAACGCCTACGGCCCGAAATGGGCGCGCGCATCGTGTTCGGCGCCGCGGCACAGCAGCAGGCTGCCGAGGCCTCGGGCGAGAGCGAGGACACAGTGCTCGTGCCGCTCAGCGCGGTGGTGCCGATCGACGGCAAGCCACACGTGTTCCTGATCGAGCGCGACGTCGTCCGCCAGCGCGCGATCCAGCTCGGTGCGGAGAAAAACGGGCGCGCGATCGTGCGCTCGGGACTGCAGGGAGGCGAGCGACTGGTCGACCAGCCGCCGCCGCAACTCGCGGATGGCGACCGCATCCGCGTGAAGGGCTGAGCAGCATGTCGCAGGCGATGATCCGCGTCCGCAACCTCGCCAAGCGCTACCAGCGCGGAGGCGAGACGCTGACGGTGCTCGACAACCTCAACCTCGAGATGGAAGAGGGCCGCTTCTACGCGCTGATGG
>SXKQ01000027.1 GCA_005778045.1 Planctomycetia bacterium | reverse complement strand
GGCCCGATGAGCGCCGTGACCTTGCCGCGCGGCACCGACAGCGTGATCGAGTGCAGCGCGCGCGACTTGCCGTACCACAGATCGAAGCGCTCGACCTCGAGCACGTGGGCCTCGCTGGCGAGCGAGGCATGCACCTCGGCCGGGAACTGCTCGTTCTTCGAGATGGCCTCGAACACATGGCCGGAGATCGCGGGAGCGTAATTCATGGTGTGCGGCGCCCTTGGAGATCAGAGCTGGTTGCCCTGGAAGCGACGGCGCAGGCGCGCGCGGGTCCAGATGGCGAGGAGGTTGAGCGTGACGACGAGCGCGATCAGGAGCAGCGTGGTCGTGTAGACCATCGGCTTCGCCGCCTCGCTGTTCTGGCTCTGGAAACCGAGGTCGTAGATGTGGAATCCGAGGTGCATGAAGCTGCGCTCGGCGTGCAGGAAGGGTGCGGTGGCGTCGAGGGGCAACTCGGGCGCGAGCTTGACGGCGCCCTGGAGCATCAGCGGCGCGACCTCGCCGGCGCCGCGCGCCAGCGCGAGGATCATGCCGGTCATGATGCCGGGCATCGCACGCGGCAGCACGATGCGCCAGATGGTCTGCCACTTGGTGGCGCCGCAGGCGTAGGAGCCCTCGCGCATCGAGCTCGGCACGCTCGAGAGCGCCTCTTCGGTCGGGCCGATCACGACCGGCAGCGAGAGCAGCGCGAGCGTGAGCGAGGCCCACACGAGTCCGCCCTTGCCGTAGGTGGGCGTGGGCAACTTGGCCGTGAACAGAAGCTCGTCCACCTGCACACCCACGATGTAGCAGAAGAAGCCGAGGCCAAAGACCCCGAACACGATGCTCGGCACGCCCGCGAGGTTGTTGATGGCGATGCGCACGGCGCTGACGATCGGCCCGGGCCGCGCGTACTCGCGCAAGTAGAGCGCGGCGAGCACGCCGAAGGGCACGACGAGCACGGCCATGATCAGCGTCATGAGCACCGTGCCGAAGATCGCCGGGAATACGCCGCCCTCGCTGTTCGCCTCGCGCGGCTCGTCGAACAGGAACTCAAGGCTGCGATCGACGTAGACGCCAAGGCGCTCCGCCGTGCCGAGCCGATTCGACGGGAACGCCCGCACGATCTCCTCCAAGGCCAGCGTGGCACGGGAGCCATCGGCCGTGTCGAGTTCCATCGAGTAGCGCGCGTTCATCGCACGGAACTCCGCGATCTGCTGCTGCAGTCTGCGGAACTCGCCCTCGGAGGCGGCAGCGGCCGCCTCGCTCTCCGCTCGAGCGAGTCGCGCCGCTTCGGAATCGACTCCGGAATCCAGCTCCGCCGCGCGCACGCGCAGTCGTCCCGCCTCGATGCGATGGTTGACCTCGCCGATCTCGACGACTTCGAGCTCGCGTCGTCGCTCCCAGCGACCCCGCACGTCCGCATGGTGCTGCTCGAACCGCGTCCAGACCTCGTCGGGCGCGCCGTCGGTGCGTACGCCATCGATCGTGATGGCGCGCGGAATCCCGTAGAAGCGGCCCCAAGAGAGGCGTTCGATCACGAGCATCCACTCGGGCTCGCTCTCGCGCGCGATCTCTAAGTCGCTGACCCAGTTGAAGTGTGAGCCGGAGAGCTCGTAGTTGCCGGTGCGCAGCATCCTGCGCCGGGTACGTCCCTCGGCGCGATCGAGCTCCGCGCGCACGTTCGCCCGGATGCCCTCGGGCAACGCGTCCACCACGCTCGACTCCGGCGCGAAGCTCTCCGTGACCGAGACTTCGCCCGCGAGCGTGCGGCCGGCGTGGGTCTCGACCTGCACCAGCGGCCCGGGCCAGAAGGTCGGGACGCCGTGCCAGAGGACCAGAGTCAGCAGGCCGACGATCATCAGCGACGCGATCGCGAGCGCCCCCCCCGTGAGCCACACCATCGGCTCGCCGTGCGAGAGCAGCGACGTCGCACGACGCTCGCCGCGCTGTCTCATTCCGCCACGTCGCGCCTTGTCGGCGGGTTCCTTGCGCGTCGCCTCGCTCACAGTTGGAACGCTCGCTTGCGGAAGTGCTGACGCACGAGCTCGGCCGCCGTGTTGACCATGAAGGTGATCGCGAACAGCGTGAGCGCGGCGAGGAACAGCGTGCGGTAGTGCGTCGAGCCCTCGACAGCCTCGGGCAACTCGACTGCGATGTTGGCGGACAGCGTGCGGAAGCCGTTGAACACGTTCCAGTCGAGGACCGGCGTGTTGCCCGCGGCCATGAGCACGATCATCGTCTCCCCCACCGCGCGACCGAGTCCGACCATCACGGCGGAGAACAGCCCGCTCGCCGCGGTCGGCACGATCACGCGCACGGCGGTCTGCCACGGCGTCGCGCCGGCGCCCAGCGATGCGAGCCGCAGGTGGCTCGGAACACTGTTGAGCGCGTCTTCCGCGAGCGTATAGATCAGCGGGATGATCGCGAAGCCCATGATGAAGCCCACCACGAGCGCGTTGCGCTGAACGTAGGTGTCGACGATCGAGCCGCGTGGGTCGAAGTCCGCCCAGTCGAGCATCGACGCGGCGAGGGCCGCGAGCGCGAGTGTCGCGAGTGCCGAGCCGAAGAAGTGCGCGAGCTCGAGGCGCGCGCAGGACGAGCGCGACCACGAGAGCGACAGGCGCCGGATCCACGGCCCGACGAAGTTCCCCGACGCGAGCGATACGACGAGTGCCGCGACCGGCACCAGCAAGAACAGCCAGCCGCCAAAGGCCGTGCCGCGCGAGCCATCGAGCCAGCCCTCGATGTTCCCGTCGAACAGTCCGCGCTCGACGATCGGACCTAGCACCCACGCAAGCGCGAGTCCCGCCGGAATGCTCGCGAGGATCGCGACGAAACGCTGCCAGCCCTGCCAGCGCACCGCACGCCCTTGCGGCAGAAGCTGCCACAGGTACGCGCCGGCGAGAATCGCGAACGGCACGGTGTAAAACGCAAGCAGTGCCTGCGCGAGCGTGCCTTGCACGATGGGAGCGATCACGATCGCGGAGAGGAAGCCGAGCACCACGCTCGGCAGGCTGGCCATGATCTCGATCGTCGACTTCACGCCGACGCGCAGGTTCGGCGCGAGGAACTCGCTCGAGAAGATCGCGGCGAGCAGCGCGAGCGGCACGCCGAAGAGCAGCGAGTAGAACGTGGCCTTGAGCGTGCCGAAGATGAGCGGCACGAGGCCGAGCTTGGGCTCGAAGTCGTCGGTGCCGCTCGAAGACTGCCAGACGTGCTCTGGACCGTCGTAGTTCTCGTACCACACCGGCCGGAAGAGCGCCGCCACGCTCGCCTCCGGGTGGGGCGCGTCGAGCTTCCATGCGGCGATCCCGCTCGTCGTGCGCGCTACGAGCAGGTCCTCGCGCGGCGCCATCGCGAGCACGGTCGGGCTGGCGCCATCCGCGACGCGCGTCCGCGCGAGCTCGACCCCACTCGTCGCGTAGAAGGCACGCACCTCGCCGTCGCTATAGGCCGCCGCAAACATGCGCGAGGCCGCGGAAGGAGCGATGGCCGCAACCGGGGAGGGCCCCGCTTCGAGACGATGGCCGCAGGCCATGCGCGCGCCGTCGAGGGTTCCGGCGTCCTTCGGCTTGGTGCGGAACCAGGCATGGACGCGACCGAGCGAGTCACCGACAAGCAGGGTCCGCTTGCCCGCCAGAAACGCGAGCGCCGTGATCTCGGCTCCCGTCTCGGGCAACACGTCGAGCACTTCCGCCTCGACCGGCGCGTCGAAATCGCGCACATCGAAGCGCGAGAGACGCCCGTCGCGCCACACGAGCAGCACGTTGTCCCCGGCACCCATGATTCTCAGCGCGAACGGCGCCGGACGTGCCGCGCCCACGGCGCTCGGCACGTACGGCAGCTCGCACGAGGAAAGCTCGAGCGAGACTTCGCCGGTGAGCAGGTTCTCGCTGCGCTGCACGACCGAGAGCGCCAGCTTGCCGTCGGCACACAGGGTCGCCAAGGCGGGACCCGAGGGCAGAACGGTCTGGTCCACGAGCAGCACCGGCGAGCCGAGCGAGAGGGGCGGCTCGAGCGTGACGTCGAGCGCGAGACGCCGCAGCTGCCCTTCGGCCGTGCGCTCGACCAAGGTCGTGCCGTCGATACGCGCGGCGCCGGGCGCGAGGGCACGATCCGCCTCGCTCGCGCCCTCGTCCGCCACGAACTGCGCCACGACCGAGATCCGCCCGAGGCGCAGCGTGCCGTCGGCAAAGCCGAATGCCACGCTGCCATCCTCGGGATTGCACGCGCTGGCTGAAGGAGCGGCGCCGTCGAACAAGGGGCGCGACTCGAGCTGCGCGCCATCGGCGAGCGACACGAGCTCGATGCGACCGTCGGCCCGCACGGCCCATTCGAGGCGGCGATACTCGTCGATCCCCGAGTGCAGGACCGCGGGCGCTCCGCTGGCCACGTGGGCACTCGACGAGGAGAGCTCCGCGCCGCCGAACAGCGGCGCGACGACCCACACGAGGAACAGGCAAATGACACCGACGGCGACGATCGTCAGACCGCCGCCGACGGTGATGGCGAGACGCGCGAGACCTTCGACGGTCTTCACGCTGGCCCGCGTCGTACGCTGCTTGCGCGCACGCTTCAACGGGCTCGCGGGCTGGGAGGTGGAGCTCAAGCGGGTCGCTGGCGAGAGGTACCGCGGACGCGGAGGCGCCGCAGGCCGCCGGGCCTCACTTCTTGGCGCCGGCCTCGATCACGGGGACGTCGATGCCGCACTGCTTCAACGCATCGCTCGCGATCTTGGCCGGCACCGGGTAGTAGCCGTCCTTGAGCACGTCCGCCTGACCCTTCTGGCTGAAGACGTAGCGCACGAACTCACGGCGCAGGGGGTCGAGCGCGACGCCCGGCTTGCGGTTGACGTACACGTAGAGGAAGCGCGCGAGCGGGTAGGTGCCGGCGTAGGCGTTGTCCGGCGTGGCTTCGACGACCTTCGACTTGGCGTCGCGCTGCAGCGGAACCGCGCGTACGTCGGCGGTCATGTAGCCGATGCCGCTGTAGCCGATGCCGAACTTGTCGCTGGCGATGCCCTGCACGACCGACGAGCTGCCCGGCTGCTCCTTGACGGAGTCCTTGTAGTCGCGGTTCTTGAGCGCGGGCTCCTTTACGTAGCCTTTGGGGCCCGAGGCGCTGTTGCGGCCGTAGAGGCTGATGGGCTTGTCGGCCCACTCGCCGGTGAGCCCGAGGTCGCCCCACTTGACGATGTCCGTCTGGAAACCACCGTTGCGGGTCTTGGAGAAGATCGCGTCGACCTGCGCCATGCTGAGCGATGCGATCGGATTGTCCTTGTGGACATAGACGGCCAGCATGTCGATCGCGGTCGGCAGGCCGACCGGCTTGTAGCCGAAGGCCTTCTCGAAGTCGGCCTGCTCCTTGTCCTTCATCGGGCGCGACATGGGGCCGAAGCTGGCCGTGCCGGCGATCAGCGCGGCCGGGGCGGTCGACGAGCCCTTGCCCTCGATCTCGATGCCGACGTTGGGGTACATCGACCGGAAGCCCTCGGCCCACAGCGTCATCAGGTTGTTCATCGTGTCCGAGCCGATGCTCTTGACCGAGCCCGACACGCCCTCGACGGGCTTGTAGTCGGGGAGCTTGGGGTCGACCTTGACGGTCTGGGCGCTGGCGGAGAGCGCGAGGAGAGCGGTGGCAATGAGGCGAAGCTTCATGGTGTGCTTGGCGAAGGGGTCAACGCGGGACAATGCGCCGCGCGGGAGGTCCTTGATCGCCGGCCCAGAGGTTGGCCGCGCTGTGTAAAGACGTCCTAAAGAAGTCGCCTAGCGTCCCGGGCGTGAGCTACGCCCTCAGCCCCAAGTCTGTCCTGCGCAAGAACTTGCACAGGGCGGGGCGCCACGGGCCGGGACGCACCCTAGGATGGCGCCATCTCCCTACTCGACCGGTGTCCCCCATGCGCATCCTCTCCGCCCTCGTGGCACTCGCCCTCGCCGCCCTACCGGCGCAGGCCCAGCTGCTCGCCTTTCAGTTCAAGGACCAGAAGATCGCCAACCGCTACAAGGACAACCTCGTCCTGTTCGGTGGCCAGTACGTCGTGGTGGGCGAGCCCTACGACAACATCTACTTCGATGCGGAGAACAACCGCATCGCCTTCCGCGACCCCTCCAATCGCGGCATCTCGATCATCGTCCCCGATCCGAGCGACCCGACCAAGGTCCCCTACGAGGAGGACGGCGACGAGAAGAAGATCACCGGCAAGCGGGCCAAGCTGAGCCTGAACCTCGACGACATCGAGGACACGCGCATGTACATGCGCGAAGGCTCCCTGCCGGGCATGGCGCAGGACTTCCGCGCGCGCAGGGCGCTGATCGACGTCGAGCGCGCGGCACGAGACAAGTTCCAGAAGGGCACGCCGGACTACATGTCGGCGCACCAGAAGATGCTGACGCAGATGGAGCGCCTGCAGGCCTGGCTGGAGAGCGGCCTGTACCCCATCGCGGCCGAGAAGATGACCAAGGAGATCGCCAAGGAGCGCAAGTTCGTCGCCGCTGAGGCTGCAACCTTGCGGGCCGAGAAGGCGCGCAGCTCGCCCAAGCCCGCCACGCTGCACCCGGACTTCGAGGTGCTCGCCAAGGAGATCGACCCCAGCGACAGCTTCAAGCAGCAGGACAGCCTGCACTGCCGGATCATCTACCGCGGCGGCATCGACGACGAGCGCGTGAAGAACCTGCTGGTGCTGGCCGAGGAGATCATCGATGGCTTCCGCGTCGAGTTCGTCGACCCCTACCTGGACACCGAGTTCGAGGACTACATCAAGGAAGAGATGGTCATCGAGTGGATGTTCAACTACGACGACATCCCCAAGGCCGAGAAGTACATGACCAAGTGGTACCGCTTCGGCTGGCCTCCCGAGCGCAAGGAAGAGGCGCTCAAGTCCGCTGGCTCAGGCGGCCGTCGCGCCACCCCGCCGGTCTTCATCTACCACTGGCGCGCGTCGGATGACGCCGACCTCGAGGGCATGGTGGCCCACAACTTGGGCCACGTGCTCGCCAATCTGCACTTCGACAAGGGCCGTCCGCAGATGTCGCAGGACTGGCTCGAGGAGGGGGTGGCGCTCTACTGCTCGCTCGAGTGGCTCGGCCGCAATTCGGTCAACTGCAAGGCCTTCGAGGAGCCCGGCAAATACGTCAACCGCCGCAAGATCGAGGGTGAGAAGACGGCCCAGATGGGCCAGCGCGACTGGTACAACGCCATGGCCGTCGAGGCGGGTGCGCCGATCGACAAGCTGGTCCTGAAGACCCTGTTCGAGTTCGGCGACGGGGACCTCGCCAAGTCGTGGAGCTTCTTCGACTGGGTCGCCAAGCAGGGCGGCCGCGAGGGCCAGCTGCTCTTGCGCAGCTGCTGCGACAAGGCACGCACGCGTCCGACCTTCATCAAGGACTGGCGCTCCAAGGCGGAGGAAATCTATGAGATCTCCGGCGCGGACGTGTTCGACGTGCTCGACAAGCGCTGGAAAGAGTTCGCCGAGAACAGCCAAGAACTCGGCGCCGAGGGCAAGCGCAAGTAGCGCGCGCCTCTCACTCCCCTTCGCCGGGCTCGCGCCGCACGCCGCGGTGCGGGCCCGGTGTGCTTCCCGGTGACGACCGGCTCAGGTCTGCGGCGCCGGCGTGCTGGCCAGCGACTGGCCGACCCTGCGCCCGCTGACCCACGCCCACAGGAAGTTGAAGCCGCCGATGCGCCCGGTGACGTCGAGCACCTCGCCGCACAAGTAGAGGCCCGGCACGCGACGCGACTCGAGCGTCTTGGTCGAGACATCCTCGAGCGCCACGCCGCCGCCGGTGACTTCCGCGGTCTTGTAGCCCTCGTCGCCCGCGATTGGCAACGGGCAGGCGCCCAGCAACGTAGAGAGCCGCTTGCGTTCCTCGCGCGAGAGCTCGGACAGCTTGCGCTCGGGATGCACGCGGGCGAGGTCGATCAGCACCGACACGAGGCGCCGCGGCAGCCACTCGCGCAGGCACAGGAGCACCGTGCGCGTCCCGCCCTTGCGCAAGCGCTCGTCCCAAGCGTCGACCGAGAGCCCGTGCCAGCCAGCGACGAGCTCGACGCCCTCGCGCTCCGGCCCGGTCAGGAAGCGCGAAATGTCGAGCGCCACTGGGCCGCTGAAGCCCTTGTGCGTGAACAGCAGGTCGCCGGTGCGCTCACCGACGAGCTTGTCACCGCGCAGAGCCGCGAGGCGCGCCACGACCGACACGCCCGCGAGCTCGTTCCAGCGCGCATCGTTGCAGAGCAGCGGTACGAGGGCCGGATAGCGCCGGTGCACGATGTGCCCGAGCTTGTGCGCCGCGGTGTAGCCCCAGCCGTCGGAGCCCGTCTTCGGCAGCGAGAGCCCGCCGGTCGCGAGCACCACGCTGCGCGCTCGCAGCCGCGTGCCGCTCGAGAGCACGACCTCGAAGCGCGCGCCGTCGCCCGCATCCGCGAGCGGCACGAGTTCCTCCGCGCGCACGCCACCAATGACCTGTCCGCCGGATCGCGCAAGCTCGGCGAGCAGCGCATCGAGCACCTCGCCCGCGTCGTCGCTGACCGGAAACAGCTTGCCCGTGTCCTCGACCTTGAGTGCGACTCCCAACTCGCGCTCGAAGAACGTCCGGCACTGCGCGAGCGGCCACGAGGCGAGCAGGTTCTTGAGCGCGTTGCGCGAACCCTCGGTGTGGAAGTCGTCGAGCTCCGACTGCGAAGGCAACACGTTGCAGCGCCCACCCCCGCTGACGCGGATCTTGGCGCCCGGCTTGGACCGCGTCTCGAGCAAGAGGGGTCGCACGCCGCCGCGCCCCGCGAAGATGCCCGCGAGCATGCCCGCCGCGCCGCAGCCGACGATCACCACCGGCCACACGCCGCCATCGGGCGGAATGGGCACGGACGAGAGGATGCAGGAGTCGCTCACGTGCACAGCCTATGCGCGCGCGAGCCAGCCGCCTCATGCGAAGCGGGGAGAGTCGCTCACTCCCAGTCGTCGCCGCCGCGCTTCCAGCTCTTGTCGTGGCGGTCGTAGTCATCCATGCCGCGGCCCTTGCGGGGCTCGCGCTCGCGCTCCGGCCGCCCACCGCCGCCGCCGACCGGAGGCCGGCCGCCGTCAACGCCAGAGCCGCCCCCACCGAAGCCCGGACCGGCCGGACGAGGAGCGCCGGGGCGCGG
>SXKQ01000026.1 GCA_005778045.1 Planctomycetia bacterium | reverse complement strand
TTCTGGGGACATGTCGGACACGTCCTCACCAACGGCGTGCGCGCCTTCGGACACGGCCTCACCGGCGGAGCGCTGGCGAGCGTGCCGTGCCGGGGAATCGCGGCGCCCTACGCGCGCGACCTCGTGCGCTACAGCGCGGCATTCGCCTTCGCGGCCGACACCGCGATGGGAACGCTCGGGGCGGCGCTGAAGCGCAAGGAGAACCTCAGCGGACGACTCGCAGACGCGCTGGCGTGGCTTTACCTCGGATCGGCCGTGCTCAAGCGCTTCCTCGACGCGGGTCAGCCCGCCGTGCAACGCGACGTGTTCCGCTGGTCGATGGAGCGCGCCCTGCACGAGGTCGAGAGTGCGCTCGTCGGGCTGCTCGACAACCTGCCGACACGCCCCGTCGCGTTCGGGTTGCGCGCGGCGCTGTTCCCGCTCGGGGCGCGCCGACGCGCACCGGACGACCGTCGCACGAGCGCGGTCGCGCGCGGGGTCGTGGAGGGCGGCGCGCTGCGGGACCTGCTCACGCGGCTCGTGTACGTGCCGCCCGCGGAGGAGCTGGGCCTCGGTCAGCTCGAGGCCGCGCTGTCGGCGGTGGTGGCCGCGCAAGGCGCGCGGGACAAGCTCAAGGACGCCCAGCGCAAGGGCAAGCTCCCGCGCGGCGGCGCGAACGTGGTCGAGCTCGCGCAGGCGGAGGGAGTGCTCTCCCCCATCGAAGCGGAGGCGATCCGCGCAGCCGAGCATGCCCGCGAGGCCGCGGTCGCCGTCGACGCATTCCCGCGCGGTACGCTGGAGCGATGAGCTCGAAGTACCCGGTCACGCAGGCCGTGCGCGCGCTGCGCGCGGCCAACGTCGCATTCGAGGCTCACGAGTACGCCTACGTCGAGAAGGGCGGCACCGCAGCCTCCTCCGCAGCGCTGGGCGTACCGGAGCATCAGGTGATCAAGACGCTGGTGCTCGAGGATGACGCCAAGGAGCCGCTGGTCGTGCTCATGCACGGTGACAAGCAGGTCTCGATGCGCAACCTCGCGCGCCAGATCGGCGTGCGCAGCGTCCAGCCCTGCAAGCCCGAGGTGGCCGACCGCCACTCGGGCTATCAGGTCGGCGGGACGAGCCCGTTCGGCGCTCGCAGGGCGATGAAGGTCTACATGGAGCGCACGATCCTCGACCTGCCGCGCATCTGGATCAACGGCGGTCGCCGCGGCTTGCTCGTGTCGCTCGACCCCAAGGAAGCGGCGCGCGTGCTCGCTCCCGTGCTCGTCGACGTCGCGACGGATGCCTGACCGCGGAGCGCGCGGTGCCTAGAATGCACCGCGATGAACGCACTCCGCTCCCCGGCTGCCCCGCTCCTGCTCGCCCTGCTTCCCGCCTGCGGAGAGGAGCTCGCGCCGCTGCCCGCGGAAGCGCGCATCGAATTCGCGGAGGTGGGCGAGCGCGCCGGTCTCGCGCTGGTGCAGGAGAGCGGCGATCCGAGGCGCTGGTACATCCCGGAGAGCAACGGAACGGGCGCGGCGTGGCTCGACTACGACGGCGATGGCGACCTCGATCTGTTCATCGGCAACGGCCAGCGCGTGCGCTACCTCGACAACGGTGCACGGCTCGAGATCGCGCGGGACGCCCGCAGTGCGCTGTATCGAAACGACGGTGGGCTGCGCTTCACCGACGTGAGCGCGGACACCGGCTGCGATCGCCGCGACTGGGTGCAGGCCATCGCAACCGCGGACGTCGACAACGACGGTGACCCGGATCTCTACCTTGGATGCATCGGACCCGACGTGCTGTTGCGCAACGACGGCGGACGCTTCGTAGACGCGACGGCGGAGAGCGGAATCCGTAACGAGCTGTGGGCAGCGGGCGCGGCGTTCGCCGATGTCGACAACGACGGCCAGCTCGATCTCTACGTCGCGAACTACTGCCTGTTCGATTTCGAGAACCCGCCCAACAAGGGCGTGCGCAACGTGATCAAGGAGATCGAGGTCGCGTGGGGCCCCGAGGAGGAGAACAAGAAGGGTTTCAACCCGGGTGCGCCCGATGCGCTGTTCCTCGGTCTCGGCGGCGGCAAGTTCCGTGAGGCCACGGCGGAGCGCGGGCTCGTGCTCCCGAAGGCTCTGTGCTCGTACGCGGCAGTGTTCAGCGACATCGACGGAGACGGCGATCAGGACATCCTCGTCGGCAACGACATGCAGCCGTCGAACCTGTTCGTGAACGACGGGCGCGGGCATTTCACGGAGGAAGGCGCGGCGCGCGGCTTCGCGCTCGGGGCCGATGGACGCGCGACGAGCGCGATGGGGCTCGTGCCGGAGGACGTCGACTTCGATGGCGACTTCGATGTGCTGCGGACGAACTTCGACTTCGAGCCCAACTCGCTGCACATCAACGATGGCACGGGGCGCTTTGCGGACCGCGCTCGGCCGCTGGGCCTCGCCGCGGGCTCGGTCGACAAGCTCGGCTGGGGTGCGGCATTCCTCGATGCGGAGCTCGACGGGGACCTCGATGTGCTGATCGCCAACGGACACGTGTATCCGCAGGCCAAGCAGGTCGGAATGAGCGGCTGGAAGATGGAGACCCAGCTCTACGAGGCCGTCACCGGCAGTTCGGGCGCCGTCGTCTGGCTGGACGCGACCGTGCGCATCGGCGGCGGGCTCGAGGGCCTGCACTCGGCGCGCGGGCTCGCGCTCGGCGATCCCGACGAGGACGGCGATCTCGATGCGCTCGTGACGGACATGGACGAGCGTCCGCGGCTCCTGGAGAACCGCTCGGCCCGCGCTGGGCGCTCGCTGGCGATCCGGCTCGTGGGCTCCCGATCCAATCGCGACGGGATCGGCGCCAAGGTCACCGTGCGCGCCGGTGGACGAGCTTGGACGCGCGAGGCGCGCCTCACCGCAGGTCTGTATTCCTCGCACGACCCGCGGCTGCACTTCGGGCTCGGGAAGGTCTCGGAGATCGAATCGGTCGAGGTGCGCTGGCCGAGCGGAGCGCACTCCGTGGTGGCGGGACCTGCGCTCGACAGTATCCTCGTCGTGCCCGAGGAGCCCTAGTCACGATGAAGGTCGCGCTCGTCTTCCCCCCGCAGGGACATTTCACCCAGCCCTATCTGAGCTTGCCGTCGCTGGCGGCGTACCTGCGAGCCCACGACGTGGGGCAGGTCGAGATGTTCGACGAGAGCATCCTCGCCTACGACCACTTCCTCTCGAAGGAGCGGCTCGAGCGCTCGCTCGGCCGAATTCGCGCGCGCGCACGCATGGCGCAGCTCGACGCGAAGGACACGCTGCGCTTCTCCGACATGGAGCAGTACCAGACGCTGTCGGAGATCGACCTCGTGGGCGAGCGTGTCGCCGCCGACATCGAGGAGGCCAAGCGCGTCCTGCGCACGAAGGAGCTCTTTTACGACTACGAGCGCTACCTGTGGGCCGGACGGACGATCGAGCAGGGCCTGCGCATCATCTCGACGGAGTATGCGCCGAGCCGTCTGACCGCGCACGGCTTCGTGATGCGCTACTCGGTCGAACGCAGCTCCGAGATCCTCGCTGGTACGGCTGACGAACAGGAGAACCCGTTCCTCGAGTTCTTCCGCGAGCACACGCTCCCGCGCCTGCGTGCGCTCGACCCCGACCTCGTCGGCATCTCGCTCACCTTCCCGAGCCAGGCCATCCCGGCCTTCACGCTGGCGCGGCTGATCAAGGAGTGGAAACCCTCGATCCACATCACGGTCGGCGGCGGATTGCTCGCCTACGTCGCGGAGAAGCTCAGCAAGCGCCCCGAAGTGTGGGGCGTGATCGACAGCTTCATCATGCTCGAGGGCGAAGGCCCGCTGCTGGCGCTGTGTCGCGAGATCGAGAGCGGCCGCCGCGAACTCGCCTCGATCCCGAACATGATGTGGCGCGACAGCGACGGGACTGTGCGTCACAACACGCACCGCGACCCGCTCGACATCAAGACGCTGCCGACGCCCGACTTCGACGGCATGCCGCTCGACAAGTACTTCTCGCCCGAGCTCGTGCTGCCGCTTGCGATCACGCGCGGCTGCTACTGGGGCAAGTGCGTGTTCTGCACGCTCTACACCGTCATCGGCCCGGGCTACCGCGGGCGCGCCATCGACCAGACGGTCGAGGACATGCGCAAACTCTCGGAGAAGTACCGTACCAAGCACTTCTACCTCGCCATCGAGGACCTGCCGCCCAACATGGCCGCGCGGCTGCCGCAGGCGATCCTCGACGCGGGCCTCGATATCGACTGGTGGTGCGATGCGCGCCTTGAGCACGAGGCGTTCACGCAGGAAGTGTGCGACGCCATGGCGAAGGCTGGTTGCAAGCGCATCGCCTTTGGCTACGAGAGCTCGTCGCGCCGCGTGCTCGCCCGCATGTGCAAGGGAATCGACCCCGACAAGTCGATGGAACTCGTGCGCCGCGTGCGAAAGTCCGGCATCTCCGTCACGCTCTACGTGATGATCGGCTTCCCCACCGAGACGCGCGACGAGGCAAGCGAGACGCTGCAGACGATCCTCGCCAACCGCGACGCGATCCAGGAAGTCAGCGTGCGCGTGTTCTACCTCGACGAGTCGAGCGAGATCTTCAAGCGGCGCGAGGAGTTCGACATCGTCGAGATCTATCCCGATGCCTCGGCGGACCTGCAGGTCTACTACGACTTCAAGTGCGCGAGCGGCATGAGCCGGCGCGAGGCGCGCGACATGTATCTAGAGTTCACGCGCGCGCTGCGCTCGTACTTCCCCGTGTTCCAGAACACGAACATGCTCTACCACGAGCTCAAGAGTCACTACTTCCTGTACCTCGCGCGCGCGGGGAGCTGGGAGAAGCTGTGCGCTGACGTGCTCGAGCGGCCGCGTACGGCAGCGGGCTCCGTCGCGCGCCCCCAGCGCCGGCACGAGCTCTTGCGCCGCGAGCTGCGCTACGACCGCGCCCAGATCGACCAGCGGCTCTCCACGATCGACTCCGCCACGCTGCGGCCGCGCTACCAGTCGGATCTGGTCGAGGACGAGGATCGCGAGCGCTTCGACCGCGAGCTGCCGCGCGAGGAGCCCAGCGACGCGACGCTCGTGTACGACCCGGCTACCGGCGAGGTGCAGTGCTTCTCGGCGGCGGCGGCACTGCTGCTCGAGCGCTGCGACGGCACGCGCACGGTGGAGCAGGTGATCGAGATCGTCCCGCACGAGGTCCGCAGCGAGGCCATGCGCTGCGTCGAGGACATGCAGAAGGCTCGGCTCTTCGAGCAGGAGAACGCCCGATGAAGGAGCAGCGCAAGGACGAGGAAGCGACGGGCGCCGAGGCGTCTGGCGCGGCGGCCGACAAGTCCGCGCCGGCAAACCCCGCCGAGGCCAAGAAGCCCGCCGGCCTCAACTTCGTGTTCAAGATCGCGCCCGTCGACCCGAAGAACTCGTTCGACTTCGAGGACGTCGCGGACAAGTGAGCTTCGTCGTCGGCGCGGTCGCTCAGCGCTCCTGCATCCACAGGATCGAGTGCGCGAGGCCGTGCAGGCGGATCTTGGCGCCGTCGTCTAGGTCACGCATGGGCTCAAGATCGATGCCGAAGCCCTCGTGGGCCACGAGCAGCCCGTTCACGCGCATGCCGTGGGCCTCGGCTGCGTCCCAGCGGAAAGCGAACAGAGCGCCTTGGGCACCGGCAGCGAACGCGAGCGGCCGACGCGTTCGAGTCCAGACGTCGTAGAGCGTCGACGACAGCCAGCCGTCATCGAGCTTCGCGTTGCCGATGCGGCGCGTGCGCGTGACGTTCATCTGCCCTTCGAGCCCGGGCATCTCTGTGTGGAACAGGTGGAGCTGCCCCTGCTCGTCGAACGCGACCACCGGCCGCGTCGAACAGCGCGCTCCCGCCTCGCCGCGCACCCACATGCTCTCCAGGACCTGCAGCGAGTCGCCGTCGGGAGCGAGCCACGAGACGCGCAGGGAGAACGGCGCGCCCTTGGAGTTCGTCGCCGCGCTCGCGAGCACGATGCGCCCGTCGCGCGGATCGACTCCGAGGCCGACCGGAACCGCCGACTCCAGCGGGAGCGCTCCGCCGCGCGAGACCTCGAGCCGCTCGGCTCCATCGAGCCAGAACGCTTCCAGCTGTCCCTCGCTCGTGCGCGTCACGAACAGGATCCGCTCACCGACGCGCGTGGCGGAGAGCTCGCGGTCCGGCAAGCCCCCCACGTCGGCTCGCTCGCGCACCTCGTTGGCATCGAACAGGCTCGCGGACCAGCCGCCGACGCGCCGCGTGAGCAACATGCCGCGTCCCCAAGCGTCGACGAGCAACGGATCCTCGTTGGTGGCCGAGTCCGGCACCGTACGCGGCGAGCTCCAGCGCTCGTCTCCCTCGAAGCGGCGCAGGGACACCGTCGCCTGCGTCGCGTCGAGGGTCGCGAGCCACGCGCGCTCACCCACGTACGCGAGCGCCGGCGCAGCCCCGATGGACACGCCGCCCAGATCGCGTCGGATCCCGCAGGACGTCGAGCCGCCGTAGTTGATGTCCGCTCGCACGGGTGTGTCCGAGAACACTCCATCATGGTTCCAGTCGATGCAAGTCGAGTACTCTCCGTCGGCGGCGAGCGTGAAGCGGTACGGTGCAGCTGCGAGGAAGCGCAGGCTGTCGAGCGAGAACGGCAGCCGTTCCTCGAGTCGGTCCTCGCGCAACTCCACGCTCGCGAAGCGACCATCGGAGAGCTTGACCGCGTTCGCGTTGCCTCCGAGAGAGTAGTTGTAGGCGTAGTTCAGGAGCGACGGGTACAGCGGGCACCACGCAGGTTCGCTGTCGCCCGTGTGCGAGAGCGAGAGCTGGTGCCCGAACTCGTGCGCGAACACCGCGAAGCCGTTGCCGCAGCCGCCCATGTCGCCGGTTTGAAGGGCCTGTCCCCCACCGGAGTTCGTGACCTGCATCCAGTGCAGGACGCCGCGCTCGCGCGCAGGAAAGTTGAGCGCAGCGCAAGCGGCCCAGTCGCCACCCGCCTGTCGCTCGGGCGGCAGGCTCGGGTCCACGCGCCACCAGAACTGCACGCCGGCGGCGTCGTAGATACGCGCCACGGAGAGCAGCTCACGCTCGAGCTTCGCCCGATCGACGCCCTCGTACGGAGCGACGGCACAGATCACGTCCGGACGGCGCGGATCGAGCTTCGCGTTGCCGCCGTCGATCCCGCGCGGCAGTCCCTCGCTCTCCCACGCGTCGAGCAGCCCATCGCCGTCGATATCGCGGAGACGTGCGTCGCTGGGTTCGAGCCGCAGCTCGAGAAAGTTTCCCGGGCGCGTGCAGCGGAAGGCGCGCAGCGTGTCGTCCACGCCATCGCCGTCGACATCGCCGCGGGACGCGAAGGCGTACACGGCGTCGAGCTGGTACGCAGGCGGCTCCAGCACCGGCGCGGCGCCGGTGCCTTCGCTCGCGCGGCGCTCGAGCTCCTCGGCGAGCGCGGCACCAAAGCTCTCCGCGTTCTTCCAGCCGCTCGCCTTCCAGCCCTCGATCGTGCGAGCGACCAGCCAAGCGCCCGCGATGCGCACGCACGCATCCGCGCGGCGGTCGCCATCGACGTCGTGCAACACGAGCGCATCGGCTCGCGCATCGCACGAGGCCCACGTGCGCGTCAGCGCATCCTGCAGCGCGAAGGTCAGCATCTCAGGAGCTTACTTCGCCCCGCGGCGCGAGCGGAATGCCGCGCTCTCGCGGCAGCGCAAGCTGGGCCATGAGGTACAGCTCCATCGCGAACGGCAGGTAGCCCAGATAGCCGAGGATCGGCATCTCGAACACCTTCCAGAAGCCCACGTAGGGCACGTGGTAGATCCACTTCGGGTAGCTCCAGAGGTTCCACATCTCCCAGAAGAACCCGCACAGGAGCCCGCCGAGCCACAGCGCCATCCAGGTGCGCCAGTCGCCGTGCAGGAGCCCGTCCGTGAAGCAGCGTCGCCCGAGCCGCAGGCACAGCGCTTCCAGCACGAACACGGGCCCCATCCACACGAACGGGAAGCACTGGCGCGGCCACAGGAGCGTCGCCGCCGTCAGGGCGAGGCCGAGCGCCACGAGCGCGGCTCGATAGCCGGCGCTGTCGCCCCGGCGCGGGAAGCGCGGACCGTGCGCGAAGCGCTCGACGAAGGCGAAGCTGCGCACGAGTTCCGCGCTCTCGAACACAGCCGGCACGACCGTCGAGAACGAGAGGGACGCGTAGAGGAAGTACTCGAGGTCGCTGAAGCGCTCCGCACCGAGGTACTCCCAGTTGTGCAGGCGCGCGTTGAAGGCCTCGAACAGCCACCAGCTCGGGACCGAGAGCGGAAACAGTGCGACAAACGTGCGCGGAGCGCGCGCGAGGAGCGATGTGCCCGTGCGCAGCCGCACGAGGCCGTCGACCGCGAGCACGTAGCCGAGCCAGAGCGGGAAGAAGAGCACGTGCGTGCTCTCGAGCATCCAGTTCAGCGGCCAGAAGAACGCCACGAGCGCGAGTCCGCACGCGAGAGTCACCCAGCCCGGTCGGTCCATTCCCATCCTCGCGAGCTTGCAACTTCGCGGCAATGCGCGCCAGCGCGAGCCACCGCACGCCCGCTCAGGCGGCCTTGGAGCCCGCGTCGACGAACCAAGTGCCGCGCAGCGCACAGCGCGCCGGCAGGAGCGACGGCGAGCTCGGGTCGAGGGCCGCTCGCACAGCCGCCGCCCGGTCGCGCCCCGTGGCGAGCACGATCAGCTCGTCCGAGCTCTCGAACACCGGCGGCGTGACCGTGATCCGGTGATGGGGCTTGGCAGCGGTCTCGACGGCGATCACGCGTCGCTCGCGCTCGAACAGCGCGCTGGAGCCCGGGAAGAGACCGGCGAGGTGCCCGTCGAGCCCGAGCTCGAGCAGCGTGACGTCGAGGCGTTCGGGGAGCCGCTCCTCGTACTCGCGCGCGACCTCGTCGTGGTCAGGTCGCTCGGCCTCGATGCGGAAAGCCCCCTCAGCGCGGATGCGGATGTCGCTGAAGAGCAGATCCGCTGCGGCGTACCAGTTCGAGGCCGGGTGCCGCTCGGGCACGCAGCGCTCGTCGGCGAACCAGAACTCGATGCGCTCCCACGGCAGCGCAAGCTCGCGCAGGGCGCGGTACACCCACGGCGTCTGCGGCCCGCCCGACAGCGCCAGCGTCGCCACCCCACGCGCCTTCACTGCCGCCTGCAACCGTGCCGCGATGCGCAGCGCCACTGTCCGGCCGAGCTGGCCGGGCCCCACAAGCACCATCTCCGGACGAGCGAGTTCCATGGCTCAAGACCCCCAGCGAAGGCTACCGCGCGCAGGCGCCGCGCGGAGCGCCACCGTCCAGATTAGGAGCCGCTCGCGCTCCGCCCGGCGAACGCCGCGGCAAGAACTTCGGGTGGCGCGCGCCCGGCGACGACGCAGGGCACCCCGGAGCTCACCCCGAGGTGCTCTGCATGCTCGGATCGAGCGCCTCTCAGGCCGTGCCCGCGAGCTTGCGGAGCACGTACTGCAGGATGCCGCCATGGCGCACGTACTGGCGCTCCTGGGGCGTATCGATGCGCACGATCGCACGGAATACGATCGTCTTGCCATCCTCGCGCGTGGCGCGCACCTCGACGTCGCGGCTCTCCGCCAAGCCGCCCTCGACGCCCTTGGCGAGCCCGACGATGTCGTAGGTCTCGCGGCCCGTGAGGCCGAGCGACTCCGCGGTCTCGCCGCTGCGGAACTGCAGCGGCACGATACCCATGCCGA
>SXKQ01000198.1 GCA_005778045.1 Planctomycetia bacterium | reverse complement strand
GTTGGCGAGGTTGAGGTTGTGGGTGCGGCGCGCCTCGTCGCCGGTGTTGTCGCGCAGCTCGAGGAAGTCCTCGATGTCGGCGTGCCACGTCTCGAGGTACACGCAGCAGGCGCCCTTGCGACGGCCGCCCTGGTTCACGGCCGCGACCGAGCTGTCGAGGGTCTTGAGCCACGGCACGATGCCGTTGGAGTGGCCGTTGGTGCCGCGGATCAGCGAGCCGCGGGCGCGCACGCGGCTGTACGAAAGGCCGATGCCGCCGGCGTACTTGGAGAGCTGCGCCACGTCCGCGTACTTGGAGTAGATCGAGGCCAGATCGTCGAGCGGCGAGTCGAGCAGGTAGCAAGACGAGAGCTGCGAGCGGACCGAACCGGAGTTGAACAGCGTCGGCGAGCTCGGCAGATAGTCGAGCGAGCTGATCAACTGGTAGAACTCGATCGCCTCCTTGGGGTTCTGCGACAGGCCGCAGGCCACGCGCAGGAAGAAGTACTGAGGCGTCTCGAGCGCCTCACGCGAGTTCGGGTTCACGAGCAGGTAGCGGTCGTACACCGTGCGCAGGCCGAAGTACTCGAACAGGTCGTTGTTCTCTGCGATCACGGCCTGGTCGAGCTTGCGAGAGTGCTGCGCCACGAAGTCGGCCGTCGCCTTCGACACGAGCCCGTGCCCGTGAGCGGCGCGCACCGACTGGGAGAAGCTCATGATGTTCTGGTTGTGCACTTCCTTGTCGATGAAGGCGCCGAGCAGGCGCGCGGCGAGGCGCGAGTACTGCGGCTCCTCGGCGATCAGGGAGGCGGCGGTCTGGATCGAGAGCTGGTCGAGCTCGCGCGTGGTGGCGCCGTCGTAGAGGCCCGAGATCGTGCGCGTGGCGATGCGCATCGAGTCGACCTCGGTGAGGCCAGCCGCACAGCGCTCGACGGCGCGCACGATCTTCGTCACGTCGACGGGCTCGAACTCGCCGGCGCGCTTGCGCACGCGCATGCGCGTCTCACCCGTGGCGGTGACGGCGGCACGGCGCGCGGCTTCGCCGTGCGGCGGCTGCTGCGGCTGGAGTTCGACTTGGCTGAGCTTCTGCGACGTGGCCTGCGATGCGAGATCCATGGGACTTCTCTGGCTCGTGTCGGCGGTAAGGAATGTGCGGTAGTGAGAGGGCGCGCTCGTCGGGGGGCGAGGCGAGACGCCAGTCGGGGTGACGGGACTGCCTCAGAACCCCTCCTCGGCATCGCCGTCCCTCGTGGCGCGGGCGGGATGCTAGCGGCGCACTTTCCGGGGGGGCAAGAAGCTCCGAACCCCTACGGGTTGTGGCTGAACGCCCCTGAGGGGCTCGACAGGCCCAAGCGGTAGGCTCCAGGGTCCAGCGCGGCGACCATCAAGACGCAAGTCTTTATGAGACATTGTGTTGCGACATTCGAAAAAGACCCGCCCCATGCTTGAAAGCGCCCCCGGCATGCGTTCCAGCGCTCGGCGGGGTCTCCAAAAAAATAAGAATTGTGAAGGGGCAGCGGCGATCGGGGACCAGTCGCGGAGGAGTGCCCGTCCGGACCGGCGCGGGCCGTGCAATCTGCAACGTTCGAAACTGCGTAGAAATCGCGGCAGAATCGAGCGCCGGAGGCGACGGGGTGCCGTTTTCCTCGGACTGAATGGGCCTCGCGCCAATCGGGGGACCTCGTAACGCCCTCGGGCGCGTGCTTTAGGGCGACCCATGAGCAGCGAAATCCCCGCAGAAAGCGCGAGTTCCACGCCCCCGCCCGCACCCGCGCCCTCGGCCACGCCGGGGACCGCGCCGAGCCCGGCGCCTTCCGCGGCGCGCGGGAGCGGCTGGGCCACGGCCTGCCACCTCGTCGGCCTGCTCGACTTCGGTGTGTCCTTCCTGTTCGTCGGCGTGCTCGCGACGCTGGTGGTGTGGCTCGCCCGCAAGGACGAGGACCCCGAGTGCGACTTCCACGGCAAGGAGGCGCTCAACTTCCAACTCAACCTGCTCGGCTGGCAGCTTCTGGCGCTGCCGCTCATCTGCTGCTGCTTGATCGGGCTGCCGCTCCTAGTGGCCCTGCCCTTCGTGAAGCTCGTGGCGATGCTCGTCGCCGCCGCGCGGGCGGCGAGCGGAGAGCGCTGGAGCTACCCGCTGATCGTGCGCCTCGTGCGCTAGGGTCGGGAACGCCCGGCGGGCGGCGGGCGCGCAGTAAGATACGCCCATGATCGACCGCGAAAGGCCGCTCGTCGCCATCAACGGAGAGATGACCGAGGGCGCGAGCCCGGCGGTCACGCTCAAGAACCGCTACGCCGATGCCGTGCTCAAGGCCGGGGGCGTGCCCGTGGCGATCCCGCCGGTCGGCGGGCCGAGCGACATCCGCCGGCTGCTCGAGCGCGTCGACGGTCTCGTCCTCTCCGGCGGCGACGACTTCGACACCGCGCGGCTCGGCCTCGGCCCCACGCATGCGGCCGCGAAACCCGTGCCGAGCGCCAAGCAGGACTTCGACGTCGCGCTGGCGCAGGCCGCGCTCGAGCTGCGCGTCCCGATGCTCGGCATCTGCTACGGCATGCAGCTGCTCGGCCTCGTCGGCGGCGGCGCGCTCTTCCAGCACCTGCCGGAGGAGTGGAGCGGCAAGAACCCGCACTCCGGCGGCGTGGTACACGCGGTGACGCCGGAGCGCAGCTCGCGGCTCGCGCGCGTCGTCGACGTGCCGTCGCTCGACGTGGTCTCGCGCCACCACCAGGCCGTGCGCGACGTCGGCCCGCGCTGGAAAGTGTGCGCGCGCGACGCGGAGGGCCTCGTCGAGGCGATCGAGCTCGAGAGTGACGCGTTCGCGCTCGGCGTGCAGTGGCATCCCGAGCTCGCGCCCGAAGGCACGGCCCACGACCGCCTGTTCCGGGCGCTCGTGTTCGCCGCCGCGCAGCGCTCGATCGCGCGCCGGTACCCGCAGGCCACGGCGCAGGTAAGGGCCTGAGCATGAAGTTCGAGACCTCGAGGACGCCGAGCCCCACGCCGCCGGACGGCAAGCTCTTCACGGATCGCGAGCGCAAGAAGCTGATCTTCATGACGCTGCTGTTCGCCGTCGTGAGCGGCAGCATGATCTGGGGCTGGATGACGAGCGGAGGCAAGGCGCCGGAGGGCGAGCCACGCCGGCGCCGCGAGAGCGAGCCGGAGGCGGCGATCGCGACCCCGACCTTCCGCCGCGAGGAGCTCGCGGTGCTCGCCAAGGACGGCACGCGCGAGGAACGCGCGGACCTCGAGACCGCGGCCCTCGCGCTGGCGCTCGAAGATGCGCGCCTCTACACGTGGGACCACTTCGCACCGATGGGTGGGACCGAGCTGGCGGCGCCGCTCGCGACGGAACTCGCGGCAAACCCGGCGGCGGCGCGCGCCCGCGTGCTGCGCCTGCGCGGACGCCTGTCCGAATTCGTCTCCTACCCCGAGTCGGGCACGCTTCCCGTGCACTACCGCGCGGTGCTCACGCTCGACGACGGCGGGCGCGCCTTCGTGGTCTTTCAGTCGTGCGTCGACTACGAGTTCGGCAACAACGACTACGTGCATCTGGACGGCCTGTTCGTGAAGACGCTCGGCCGCGAAGTGGCGGGCAGCTGGCTCGAGGCGCCGCTCGTGGTCGGACCGCGCGCGCAGGTGTCGTTCCCCGCGCTCGGCAAGGTGACGAGCCTTGCGCGCTCGGACTGGGGCGAAGACTTCGGCCGCTACGACGAGGTCTCGACCAACGAGCGCGAGGAGTACTGGCGCGTGGTGAGCTACGCGCGCGACGTCGAACCGGCCTCGATCGAGTGGGACAAGGCGCGCGTGCTCGACGCGACGGCCATGGCGGAGCTGAGCGAGGACCCAGCCAGCTTCCTCGCGTTGCCACTGCGCATCCCGCCCTGCCGCATCCAGGACATCTGGACCCAGCGCCAGCGCGAGAACCCCGCGCGCGTCGCGTCGCTCACCGAAGGCTGGATCGGCGCCAACGCCTGGCTGCGGACGCCCAACCCCGTGATTCAGTTCTCGACGCTGCTGCCAGACCCCGGCTACAAGATCGGCAGCGAGGTCACCGCGCGCGGCTTCTTCGTGCGCATGAACCAGTACGAGGCGGTCGGCGGCACGCGCAAGGCGCCGGTGTTCGTGCTGATCGCGCTCGATTCCTACGAACTGCCGAAGGAGACCGTGTTCAGCACGGTGCTGTACATCGTCGGCGGCTCGTTCGCCGCCATCGTCGGCCTGTTCTGGTACCTGCTGCGGCGCGACCGTGCCAAGGCTGCCGAGCTCGACGCGGAGCTCACGCGACGCCGGCGCGCGCGGCGCACGGGTCCGACGGCCAAGCCCGGGACGAGCGCTTGATCCGGATCGACGTCGAGCTGCCCGGGCACGCGGCCTATCCCGTCGTGATCGGCGCCGGCGCGCTCGACGAGCTGCGACGCCACGCGGGCGAGCGGCCCTTCGGCATCGTCGATCTGCCGGTCTTTGAGGCGCACGGAGCGCGGATCGCACCGACTCCGGCGCTCGCCGTCGTGCCGTCGGGCGAGGCGGCGAAGGACTGGGAGACACTGGAGCTCATCCTGTCCTGCATGGCGCACGAGAAGCTCGATCGCGACTCGATCGCGCTCGCGCTCGGCGGTGGCTCGACGCTCGACGTCGCCGGCCTCGCTGCTTCGCTCTACATGCGCGGCATCCGCGTCGTGTACTGCCCGACGACGCTGCTCGCGATGGTCGATGCGTCGGTCGGCGGCAAGACCGCGATCAACCTGGCCGCGGGCAAGAATCTCGTCGGCACATTTCACCAACCGAGCGCCGTGCTCGCCGACACGCGCACGCTGGCGACGCTGCCGGACGCGGAGTGGCGCTCGGGCCTCGGCGAGGTGCTGAAGGCTGCATTGGTCGAGGGCGAGGAGCTGCTCGCGCTCGTCGAGCGCAACGCCGCTGCTCTCGCGGCGCGCGACCTCGCCGCCGTCGAGCCCGTGATCGCCGCCTGCGTGCGCTCCAAGGCGCGCGTCGTCGCCTCCGACGAGCGCGAGAGCGGCCCGCGCAAGGCGCTCAACCTAGGCCACACGTTCGCGCACGCGCTCGAGAAGGTGGCGGGCTTCGGGACGCTTCCGCACGGCATCGCGGTCGCGTGCGGACTCGCGCTGGCACTCGAAGCGAGCGAGCGCGCAGGACTGCTCGATGATCGCAGGCTGCGTACGCGCGTCGACGCACTCTTGCGCGCGCTGGAACTTCCGCGCTCCCTCGGCGAACTGCGCAGGAACCATGGAGCGCTGGCCGCCGCGGAAGTGCTCGCGGCCATGGGGCACGACAAGAAGGCGAGCGCGGGGCGGCCGGCGTTCGTGCTGCCGCGCGCGGCTGGAAGGCTCGAGCTCGCGGTGCCGCTCGACGACGCGGCCGTGCTCGCGCTGCTCGCCTGACTCAGGCCTGCGCGCGCTCGCCCTCGAGCAACGCGGACGCGGGCTCGGCGAGTTCATGCGCACGCGCCTCGGCGAGCGCGCGGACCTTGCGCTCGAGCGCCTCGTAGGTCTCGCGGCGGGCGTCGATCATGCGCTGGGTCTCGAGCTCGAAGCGGCGGCGCTCGGAGCGCGCGCGGCAGTCCTGCGCGAGCCACGAGGCAGCGGCGCCGACCGCGATGGCGGCGGCGAGCAAGGTGGCGAACTCAACGGTGAGGACGGGCATGGCTCCGGGTGCCCCCAGCGGAGCTTCCCCAGAGGTTTTCGGACAGGCCGGAGGTCCCCCCGAAGGCCGAGCGTGAAATTCCCATCGCCGGCGCCTTGGGAAGCGCTCGCGGCGGTCGACAGCGCGCACGGCGCGTGCTTCAATCCGCACGTTTACGCCCCGGACCTCCCCCGGGGACGAGTCCCACTCCCCGGCTGCCGCCGCCGCGTTCTCTCCCCCACCCACACCCATGCCGCGACGCGACGACCTCGAGTCGATCCTGATCATCGGAAGCGGGCCGATCGTGATCGGTCAGGCCTGCGAATTCGAC
>SXKQ01000197.1 GCA_005778045.1 Planctomycetia bacterium | reverse complement strand
GAAGATCTCCTTGTGCGAGTAGAGCGAGTGGATCATCAGGCCGAGCAGTTCCTTGACTTCGGCCTGAAATGCGCGGGTCTCGGTTGCGTTCGTCATGGGTGTTCTCGCGTCTGGGCGCGCGCGGTCCGGCGCACGGATTTCGGGCCGGGAAGATAGGCTGCGGCGCGCACTCTTGGAAGCGACGCACGGCGCCTCTCGTCCGCCGCGGACGGGTACGCCGCGCACGGTCGGCCCCGACGGATGCGCGCTACTTCTTGCGCCGACGCGAGACGTCGGCCTTGGGATTCACGCGCTCTGGCAGGTTGGACACGTTGGAGCCGTCGGCGAACGTGATCTGGAGCTTCAGCGGCCCGCTGAAGCGGCTTTGCTGGGAATAGCGCTCGGGCTTCGGCCGGTCGAAGCGCGTCTTAGTCACCGTGCTCATGTAGCCCTCCTGACCTTCGAGCGTGAGCGAGAGCGCGCGACCGCCCTCGATGTCCCACAGGAGCTCGCCGGTGCCAAGGAAGGTGTACTCGAGCGGCACGTCCTCGAGCTTGGCGCTCTCCCGCCGCTCGGTCTGAGGCATCGCCATGCGGTAGAGGTACTCGCGATCGGCAAGGCTCACGAAGTTGACCGCGAGCTCGATCACGCCCGCCTCAACGACGAGCGGCGGCGTGCCCTCGACCACGGTCACCGGGCGCCGCCCCTTGTATGTCGCGACGATCTCGCCGCCCTGCGGCACGTAGAAGTCGGCGAAATCGCCGCCGACCCCGATCTCCATCATGCGGCCAAACATCGAGCCGCCTTCCGGCACGAGCTTGAGGTCCCCTCCGGGCACGAGCACCTCACGGAAGCGCCACAGGTCCACTGGCCAACTGGCGCCGGGCTCCACCGGGCCGGGCGGCAGCAGCGCGAGCAACTCGAATTCGCCGTGCAGGCCCTCGAGCAGTTCCTCCTCGCCGTCGACCTTCACGTAGGCGCGCGACCAGTCGCGCTCCTCCTCGACGTACTGGAACTCGAGCACCTGCCGATTGAGCGCGGACGACGAGCGCGACGCCTCGGGCCGCACCTCGCCGGTCGCGAACACGACCTTGGCCTCGCCGACGCCCTGAGCACCGCGCACCGCGCGCAAGAAGTTGCGCGGCAGGTCGTCGCAGTCGAGCTTGTACTCGTCGACGTACTGCACCGTGTGCGTCGAGCTGATCCACCCGCCCGTGCCATCGGAACGGAACGGCAGGTCGCCCTCGATGGCGCCCATGTCGTCGATGCGCAGCTCGTGCTTGAGTTCGAAGCTCTTCAGCACGCGCGTGCCTGCCTTGGCCTTGAAACGCAGCGTGTCCGCGTCGCCGGCGTGAGCCAGCGAGGCGAACAGGGTGAGCGACACGAAGGGGAGAAGGTGCTTCATCGTGGGCCTCACTGCTGCTTTACGCGCCGGTCGTTCTTGAACTCGCCCGAGAGCGTCTCGTCGGGCGTGCCGTCCTCGTTCCACGCGCGCCACGTGCCCTCGCGCTTGCTTTGGCGATACTCGCCTTCCTCGCGCTTCTGGCCGCTTTGGAACCACGTGCGGTAGGGACCATTGAGCGTGCCGCCGACGTAGATCTGCGCGCGCTCCTTCTGACCGTTGGGATGCCACGACAGCCAGTCACCGACCATGCGGCCCTGGTCGTAGTTGCCCTCCGCGGCGAGCTGGCCGTTGTCGTGCCAGCGCTTCCACAGGCCTTGCTCGCGCCCCGCGTCCCAGCTGCCCTCGAAGTCCCTCTGGCCGTTCTTGTGCCACTTGGTCCACAGGCCCGACTGCGCGCCGAACTCGAACAGCCCCTGCGACTGCATCTGGCCGTTGTCGTGCCACGTGGTCCACTTGCCCTCGGCCAAGCCGAGCACGTAGTTCCCTTCTTGGAACTTCGTGCCATTGGCGTTGTGAAAGATCCACGCGCCATCCTGCATGCCGCGGCTGTAGCTGCCCTCCATGTACGACGTCTTGCCATCGGGGTGGTAGAGCTTCCACAGCCCGTCCCGCGCGCCGTCCTGATAGCGGCCCTCCGCGCGCACCGTGCCCTCGGGATAGAACTCGCGCGCAGCATTGACCTGTACGTCGTCTTTGAACTCCAGCTCCTCGAGCAGCACGCCCGTCGGATGCCAGCGCTTCCACGGGCCCTCGCGCTTGCCGTTCTTGTAGGCACCCGCGCGCTGGGCGAGCTCGATGCCGGGGTGGAAGTAAACCCACTCGCCCTCGCGGCGGTAGTCGCGATACGTCCCGATCGCTCGCTTCTTGCCATCGTTGTAGAAGAGCAACCACGCCCCGTCGCGCCGGCCGTTCTTCATCTCACCCTCGGCGGCCTTGGTGCCATCGGGGTGCGTGAGCACCTTGTCGATGCGCGCAGGCAGCGGCGGCAGCGTGAGCTGCGGCTCGACGCGCAGGCCGCGCCCGGGCCCCACCTGATCCGCCGTGATCGATCCGGGCCCAAAGGGCGTCGGCGTCGCCGGGGCCTTGCCCGGGTTGGAGGAATCCTGAGCCTTCGGCACACCCTGCGGATGGAGCGGCTCAGGCGACGGACCGAGCGCCAGGGCCAGCCCCAGCACGGCGAGAAGGACAGTGGACATGAGTGCGAAGATACCTGCGCGAGTCGAGGGGCGGCAAGGAGTGCGAGTCTACGGACGAGGGCGGGCCCTGTGAGCCCACGAGTCGATTGTTATCGGCCCGGCGGTTCGCTGGCCTCGAACATCAGGTAGTGCGACTCTTGCATGCCCAGCCGCCGGTATGTGGCTTGGGCCGAAAGGTTGTTCCGCTCCACGTAGAGCCGCAGGGAAACCACGTCGCCCCGCTCGCGGGCGAGTTCCAACACGCGCCCGTGCAGCGCGCTGTAGACGCCATGGCGCCGCGCCGCGGACATCACGTACACGCTCTGGATCCACCATGCCCAGCCGTTGCGCCAGTCGCTCCACTCGGCGGTGACCAGCAGGCAACCCGAGGGCGCACCGTCGAACTCGGCCACGAGGTAGAAACCTCGGCCGGGGTCGGCCAAGGCCGCCTCGACACCGCGCTCGAGCCGCGCACGGTCGAGCTCGAGGCCCTCCGACTCGCGCGCCATCGACAGGTTGAACTCGACCAGCACGCGAAAGTCGGCGCTCGTGGCGGCCCGGGCCCGCACCCGCGAGGAAGAAGTTTCCATGGAGATCGTAAGTCTAGCCACGGCAGGGCGAGCGCTCCCGCGCCGTTCCCGGCTCACCACCCTCTGTCCCATCCGCAGCCCCGGACGATTTGCCCCTCGGCCCAAGGCGGGGCATATTTTTTTTAGCGGGAAAAGTGCGCGCGTCGGCTGCTCCCCCTACCGTTCTCGATGCGTAACCTCCTCTCCTGCCTCGCCCTGGTCGCCCTGCTCGCCGCCGCGCCGCGCGCGCAGGCTCAGGTCGGTTCGTCCGTCCAGACGCAGGTCTCGTTCACCCACGACACCGGCTGGCGCTCGAATCCCGGTCCGACCGAGGCCGTGCTCGCGTCCCACACCGTGCGCGTCGGGGGCGCGACGTGGCTGCGCCTGCGCTTCCAGTTCGCGAGCCTGTGGCATCCCGGCGACGAGACGCGGGGCGCGTTCCTGCGCATCACCTCGCACCAGGACGGAGCCGTGCAGGAACTCCGCACGCGCTCGCTCCAGGAGTGGCAGCTCTCGACCGCGTACTTCAACGGCGACACGGTGCAACTCGAGCTCGTCGCTCCGCCCGGCGCGGGCCCTTCGCGCGTCGTGCTGCGCAACGTCTGGATGGGACCGCTGCTCTACGCGCCCATGAGCCAGTGCGGCGCGACCGACGACCGCGCGCCCACGACCGACGCGCGCATCGCGCGCACCATGCCCGTGCAGTGCACCGCGTGGATCTTCGAAGACTGCGCGAGCTGCATGACGACCGCCGGTCACTGCTACGCCAACGCGACCAACCTCGACGTGGCGCAGTTCAACGTGCCGCTCTCGACGTCCATGGGCGTGATCCAGCATCCGCCGCCCGAGCACCAGTACGCGATCGACGACACCTCGCGCCAGTCCCAGAACGGCGGCGTCGGCAACGACTGGGCGAGCTTCGGCTGCTTCCCGAACTCCAATACGGGCCTGACGCCCTACCAAGCCCAAGGCCGCAAGCGCTTCCGCATCCTGCCCCCCACCGCCCCCGCGGCTGGCGACGTGATCCGCGTCAGTGGCTACGGCTCCGACAGCAACAACTTGGTCTGGAACCAGGCGCTGCAGACGCACACGGGCGACTTCACGCTCTTCGCAGGCTCCACCTTGCGCTACACGCCCGACACCTTCGGCGGCAACTCGGGCTCGCCCGTGATCCGCTCGAATCTCGGCGAGGACGTCGCGATTGGCGTGCACACGCACGGCGGCTGCAACACGACGGTGCCGATCAACTCGAACGCCGGAACGGCGAGCACGCAGGCAACCTGGAGCGCCGCGCGCGCCACACCGCTCGGGGTGTGCGTCCCGGTGCCCAGCGTGCAGGCTTACTGCATGCCCAAGGTCAACTCGCTCGGCTGCACGCCGCTGATCGCCGCGACCGGCACGCCGCGCGAGTCAACGGGCGCCGGCAGCTTCACCATCGTCGCCTCGAGCATCCTCAACCAGACGTCCGGCACGCTGTTTTATGGATTCCTGCCCGCAGCCACGCCCTACCAAGGCGGGACGATGTGCATCTCGAGCCCGATCCGTCGCACGCCGGTCCAGTCGACGCAAGGCTCGGCGACGGGCACGAGCTGCAGTGGCGTCTTCGCCTTCGACATGGGCGCCTACATCGCCTCAGGCGTCGACGCGAGCCTCGACTGCGGCGCGATCGTCTACGCCCAAGTCTGGTCGCGCGACCCGAACTCCACGTTCGGCATCAGCCTCACCGCCGCCCTGCGCTTCACGATCGGGCTCTAGGTCGAGGGCGCGCTCAGCGCCGCTGCAGGACGTCGTCCCAGTACGTGCCGGTCGTGTCCGCGTCGGGTGAGCCGTCGTAGTTCCAGCAGCGCCACGGGCCGAATTGCTTGCCGTCGCGATACTCGCCGGCCGCGCGCTGGGGGCCGTGCTCGTACCAGAACTCCCACCACCCAAAGGGCACGCCCTCGACGAAGGAGCCCTCGCAGCGCGGCGCGCCCGAGTCCCACCACACGCGCCACACGCCGGTGCGCTGCCCGCCGACGAACAGGCCCTTGGTCTCGACGCGGCCGTTCTTGTGCCACGCGGTCCAGATGCCGTCGCGCTCGCCCCCGAGATACTCGCCGTGGGCCCCGATCGAGCCGTTGGGGTGCCAGCTCGTCCACGGGCCCATGCGCAGCTCCTCGCGATACAGCCCGCGCTCGCCGACGCGGCCGTTGCGATGGAAGAGCACCCACTCGCCGTGACGGCGCCCGCGATCGAATACACCCTGCGACTCGAGCTCGCCGTTGTCGTGCCACGTGCGCCACGGGCCGCACTCGATTCCGCACAGGTACTCGCCCTCGCTCGCCGTGCGGCCGTTCTCGTGCCAGCTCGTCCACTTGCCCGTGCGCAGGTCGCGCTCGAACGCACCCTCCGCGCGCTTGAGGCGCGTGCGCTCGTGCCAGCTCGTGTGCCAGCCATGGCGCTGGCCATCGACGTACTCCTCCTCGGCGTGCTTGCGTCCGCTCTCGCTCCAAAAGAGCCACGTGCCTTGCCGGCGGCCGTCCTCGAACGGCCCCTCCGCGGACTTCGCTCCATTGGGATGACGCAACGTCTCGCGCATCGCTCTCGCCCGTCGTCAGGGGCCGACGCGCGCGCCGACTCGATACTCGCCCGACTGTGCCGCATCGAGCGTGCCGTCGCTCTTCCAGAAGCTCCAGCGTCCTTCGCGCTGGCCCGCCGCGAGCGCGCCCTCGCACTCCTTCTGGCCATTCTCGTGCCAGTGCGCGCTCGGCCCCTCGGGCTTGCCGGCGACGAAGGTGGTCTCGGTACGCAGCGCGCCGTCCGGCCGGAACTCGCGGTGTATGCCAGCGGCCTTGCCGCTCTCGTAGCTGCGCTCCGCGGTCTTGCGACCCTGCTCGTCGTACTCAGTCGTCACGCCATGTAGCGCGCCCGCGCGGTAGTTCTGGACGAGCGCCAGCCGATCCTCACCCGAGCGGTACGTCCATGTGCCCTCGCGCCGCCCGGCCACCGACTGGCCTTCCTCCGCGATCACGCCGTTGCCGTGCCAGACGCGTGAGGGGCCCTCGAGCACGCCGAATCGGAAAGTCGAGAGCGTGCGCGGGTTCTTGTCCGGCCACCACGTGCGCTCCTCGCCGTCGACCTTGCCATCGACGAACTCAGCCTCGTAGAGCAGCACGCCGTACTCGCCCCATTCGCGCTTGCGCCCGTGCTCACGACCGGCGCCGTAGAGGATCTCGCTCTTCACGAGCCCGCTCTCATGGCGCGTGACGTAGGGCCCGTCCTTCTCGCCACCGCGAAACGTGCCCTCCTCGAGCAGCACGCCGTTGGTCGCCCACTTGCGGAATGGCCCATGGTTCTCGATCCCGTCGTCGGTGCGTCGCACGCGCCGCGAGAGCTTGGGCTTGCCGTCAGCGAAGCGCTCCTCGCGCAGCTCGGTACCCGCCCACTCGTCGACGGCAGACACCGCAGGAGTCGGGCCAGAAGAAGCGGCTTCGCCCGCCTGCGTGGAGAGCCCGCGGGGCAGCTCGATCGGCGCCGGCGCCCCGACTTCGCTGACCGCGAGCATTTCGACCAGCGGCGCCGGCTCGACGGGCACGGGCGGCACCGAAGCTGCTCCGCCATCTCCGCAGGCTCCGAACAACGCGAGTGCGCCAACGGCGAGGGCCGCGACGCGAGGATCAGCCGAGCGAGGATCAGGGGCGCGCTTCATCGGGGAAGGCTCCCAGCATAGATCGCTCCACGAGCGCCCCCCACGTTCTCGTTTCCGCTCACTCGCGGAGCGCGTCCGCTGGGAGCGTGGCTCAGAGTCCGATCGACCCACAGATCCGATCCCGGACGCGCGCCTGAAAAATCGCGCCAGAGAGATAAAGGGCCGCCCGACGTCTGACGGGAAGCCGAAACGGCGGGCGACCCAACTCTCCTAAACACGGACCGGGAGACTGCGAGTTCCCCCGTCCGGGAGGGAGAAACGAAGAACGCCCACGCAGCGCCCCCCAAAAAATCAAGAACCGTCCTCCGCGCGTCAACTTCCCGAGAACAGGGCGTCCGCCGTGGGCCGATCGACCCCGCAGAGGTCGCGCTCCCGCGCTCCGCGCCACCGTCTCGCGCCAAATCGCCCCGCGCGCGCGCCAGCTCGCCCCGCGCGCGGGCTAGAACAAAACTGGCCGGGGCCCGAAGGGCACCAGCCAGATGAAAGTAGCGCGGGCAGGAT
>SXKQ01000196.1 GCA_005778045.1 Planctomycetia bacterium | reverse complement strand
TCCGCCCCGAGTTCCTGAACCGCGTCGACGAGATGGTGATCTTCAACCAGCTCTCGACCGACGACCTGCGCCGCATCGTCGGCCTGCAGCTCGCCGAGGTCCACAAGCGCCTCGAGCAGAAGGGTATCCGTCTGCAGATCAGCGACACCGCGATGGAGTTCCTGATCAAGCAGGGCTTCAACGAGGACTACGGCGCCCGTCCGCTGCGTCGCGCGATCGAGCGCTTCGTCGAGGACCCGCTCGCCGAGCAGCTCCTGCGCACGTCCTCGGGCAGCGGCGTGGTGATCGAGGTCAAGCCGAACGAGGCCAGCGACGCGCTGCTGTTCCATCCGCTCGACACGCCCAACGCGGCGACCGTCGGCTCGGCCTCCTGAGCCCGGACCCCACCGGCAACGAACGCGGGCCGCTCTCGAGCGATCGAGGGCGGCCCGCCTTGCTTGCGTGGCGCGTCAGGGGATCGTCTCGCGCGCGTACAGGCCGACGCCGAAGCCGCCGCTCACGGGCAGCACGGCGCCGGTGATGTAGGCTGCGGAGGGCGTGCACAGGAACGCCACCAGCGCAGCGACTTCCTCGGGCATGCCGGCGCGCGCGATGGCGGTGTTGGCGAGAATGCGGCGCTGGTAGACGGGCTCGACGTTCTGGGCGATGCGCTCGGTCGAGATCAGCCCTGGCTCGACCACGTTCGCGGTGACGCCGTGATCCGCGCTCTCCGCGGCGAGACTCTTGATGAAGCCCGTGAGGCCGGCCTTGGCTGTCGAGTACGCCACCTGACCGTCTGCGCCGTGCGACGCGGCGATGGTGCCGAGCGCTACGATGCGCCCGAAGCCGCGCTGCTTCATGCCGGCGATCACGGCAGAAGTGAGCTGCAGCGGCGCGCGCAGGTTGACGTCGAGCACGCGCTCGAACTCCGCGTCGTCGACGCGCTCGAGCGGCGCGTAGGGCGCGAAGGCCGCGGCATTGTGGACGAGCACGTCGACCGCGGGCACGCTGTGCGCGAGCCGCTCGAGGAACGGGCGCTCGCGCAGGTCTCCCGCGAGCGCGAGCGCGTCGACCTTGCGAGCGCGCAACTGTTCGAGCGTCTCCGCGAGCGCCGCGTCGCTGCGCGCCGTGATCACGACTCTCGCCCCCATCGTGCCGAGCGCCAGCGCGATCGCGCGCCCGATGCCGCGCGAGGCTCCCGTCACGATCGCGGTACGAGCGAACAGCACGCCTTGTCCCATCTCGCTCACTTTCCGTAGACCCCGGGGGTGGTGACGATGCGCGCCTTCTGCACCAGCCCGTTGCGCAGGCCTGCCAGATCGCCCTGAGCCGGCCGCTCGCGCTCCAACTCGCGCCGTAGCTCCGCCGCGACGGCCTCGAAGGGCACGGACTGCGCCGACAGCAACTCGAAGAACGCGAAGCCGCGCTGGACCTCGAGGACCTCCGAGATCTGCCCGGGCGCGAGCTGCAGCACTCGTGCGCTCGCGCTCTCGGGGTAGTCGAGCGCCCGGAAGCGCCCTTCGATGCGTCCGCCGCTCGCCCGCGTATCCTCATCGCCCGAGTGCTGGCGCGCGAGCTCCGCGAAGTCCTCGCCTCCCAGAATGCGCGTTCGCAGGGCCTCCGCACGCATCCGAACGTCCTCGCGCGCAGCGGCGATGGCCGCATCAAGCTCCTCGCGCCGCATGCCGGACTGAGCCTCGGGCGCCTCGAAGGGCAGGAGCAGGACGCGCACCTCGCGGCGCTGGCCATCGCTGCCGTACTCGGCCTCGTAGCGCGCTCGCACAGCCGCGTCGTCGACGACGCGCTCAGCGAGCAAGATCTTTTCGCACAGGAGATCCATGCGGAAGCGTCGATGCCACTCGTAACGCCAGCCCGATTCGTCGCGCCCCGAGCTCTGCATGTAGGTGAGCCACGCCTCACGGCTGCCCTTGTAGCTGCGGTCGATCATGAGCTGCTGGAACTCACGCATGCGCGTCTCGATCTCGGCCTCGCCGACGGCGAATCCGAGCTCGCTCGCGCGCCGCTCGACGACCCAATGCTCGGCGAAGTCGCGCACGTGGTGCTCGCCGCGGTCGCGCGCGAGCCAAGTGACGAACTCCGCGCGCGACACGGGCTGACCATTGATCACGAGCCCGGTGACGGAGTCGTTGCGCTCGATCGAGGTCTGGCCCTCGAACAGCCCGGGCGCGAGCTCGAACTTCATGCCGGTCGTGATGGCTTTCCACGTCGCAGCGACCTCGAAGTCCTCGGGGCCGAGCTCCACGAGCCGCGCCTCGAGCTCTTGTCGCACCTGCGCCAGCGGCGTCACGACTACGCCGTCGACCTTGACGATCCAGTAGCCACCTCTGGCGTACAGAGGCTGAGAGAGCGCGCCCGCGCCGAGCGCGAGGATCGACTCGACGAATGGAGCGTTCCACCCGGGGGGGCGAAACTTCGCGTCGAGCCGCCCGCCGCGTGAGCGCGACTCGGGATCCTCGGACACCGCGAGCGCCAGCGCCGTGAAGTCCTCGCCCGCGAGCGCCCGCTCGCGCACCTCGAGCGCCCGCGCGAGCGCCGCGTTGAACACCTTGCGCCGCGCCGTCTCGACCACCTGCTGCGCGCTGTCCGCCGGCGTCTCGAGCGCGACCTCGATGCGGATCCCCGACAGCGCGTACTCCTTGCCCTGCGGTCCGTAGAAGTGCTCCCAGTCGCGCACCACGAGTTCCTCGGGCACGCTGCGCACGCGCCGCGTCAGCTCGCGCGCGAGTTGGTGAGGCTCCTCCTCGACGCGCATGTGCTCACGGTGCCCGCCCTCGCTCCACCCGGTGCGATCGAGCTCGCCGAGCCACGCCGCGCGGTCGCCCTTGAAGGCGCCCCGCACGCGCATCGCGATGTTCCCGTCGATCTTCGCGTCGACCGCGCCCGCCGGCAGCTCGACCCCGGCTGCAAGCGCCGCCTGCCGCACGAGCCACTGCTCCGCGAAGCGCTTGCCCAGCCGCGACGCGTACAGATCGATCATCCAGCGCCCGTACTCGTCCGCGGTCACCGGCTGCCCGTCAATCGTCATCACAAGACCCGAGCGCGACGCCTCCTCCGGCGTCACCGCCCGTCGCTCGACCTGCTGCGCCAAGGGCGCCAGCCCGACCACGATCGCTGCCCACATCTCCCGCATCCTACCCGCTCCCCACTCCCGCTTCCCTCCGTGGCTCCTACGCAAGGGCGGCTTTGCGGGGTGCTGACGGATGCCAGCGTTGCGGGTTACCCCTCGGGGCAGGGAAGCCAAGATCGCGCGCGTTCACCGCCAACCCGATGGTGTGCAATCGGCCGCCGTGCGTGCGCGGGCTTCGCATCACGGTCGCGCTGGGACGGAAATATCACGCTGCGGGCCGCACCACCGAACAACTCGTGACTGCGTTTACCGGGCTTGAACCCGCTGACGCGGCAGCCTGCCTCCGCTGCGCCGCATGGCTTGTTTCGGGCCCCACGAGCCACTTGCCGACGGCAGCTTGAGACTCCTCGCCGATGTGAAGATCCCGGCGCTCGTGGTCGCGCGACTTGCAGGTGCCGGGCGTACGGCCCCCTTCGCACACCGCTCCGTCCCCGATGGCCCCGCGCGGCGCGCGCGCTTCACTTCGCGCTAGGATGCGTGTATGCGGATGTGGCTGGGAGTGGCGCTGGTCGTTTTCGCGGGGGGCGTGGAGGCGCGGCAGGAAAAAAAGGGCGCGCCAGCGGACACGGCGCAGGCCGAGTCCGTGAAGGCGGCGCTGGCGGAGCTGCGGACGGCGCTCGCGCGCGGCAAGAGCGAGGAGCGCATCGCCGCGCTCGAGAAGGCCGCGAGCACGAAGGACGCGAGCGTGGTCGAGGCGATCGCGAAGGCGTTCGGCGACGAGGATCCGAAGGTGCAGGGTGCGGCGATCGAGGCGCTGCGCGGGCTGCAGCGCAAGGAGGCGCTCGCGGCGCTCGTCGGTGCACTGGAACGCGACAAGAAGCTCGCCAAGGACGCGGAGCTGTCGGCGCGACTCGTCAAGGCGATCGGCGCGTACGGCGATGCGGCTGCGGCGGAGAAACTCGCAGCTGCGGGGATCGACGGCGCGCACGGCGTGGTCGAGGCGCGCATCCTCTCGATCGCGAATGTGCGCAGCGTGCGCTCGGTCGAGCTGCTCGTCGAGCTCGCGCGCGGCGCGGCGGACGACAAGGTCGGCGCACACGCGGAGACGATCCGACTCGCGCTCGCGCGACTCGTCGGCGAGGATCTCGGCACGACGCGGCAGCGCTGGCTCGGCTTCTGGAGCGAGCGGAGGAAGACACTCGAGGTCGCGGCGCAGGCGCCGCTCCTGCCGAAGGACATGCAGCGGCGCTGGGACATGTTCTGGGGCAACCCGAGCGATCCCGGGCGCGCCAAGCCGCGCGGCGAACGCGGGAACGATCCCGAGGTCAGGGGCACATGAGCGAGCCGGAGATCGCGGCGGAGTTGCGGCGCGCAGCGGAGCTCTTCAACTCGGCGCAGTACCACGAGGCGCACGAGGTGCTCGACGAGCTCTGGGAAGCCGCGAGCGCTCGCGACAGCGACTTCTTCAAGGGCCTGATCCAGGCCGCGATCGCGCTGCACCACTACTCGCTCGGCAACGCCGACGGCGCACGCAAGCTCTACAGCGGCCACCGCCAATACCTCGGACCTTACCTGCCCAGCCACCGCGGGCTCGACGTGGCGCAGTTTCTCGCGCGCATGCAGGCCTGCCTCGCGGGCGTCCTGCGCGCGCGGCCGGGCTCCGAGCCGCCGTTCGATCCGGCGCAGCGGCCGCTGCTCGAATTCCGCGAATAGGGCGCGACGAGAGAGGCCGCCGCGCGACGAAGGTGCGGTGACCCCGACCAAGCTGATGCACCTATCGCACGCGGGCCGTGGCTGGCCCGGCGTGCTCGACACGATCGAAGCGAGCCCGACCGAGCTGTGGCTGCGCGGCCGGCCCGAGCTGCTCTCCTTCGAGCCGCGCGTGGCCGTGATCGGGACGCGCGCCCCGACGCCCTACGGCGACGGCCAGGCGCGGCGCTTCGCGACCGCGCTGGCGCGAGCGGGTGTGGTCGTGGTCAGCGGACTGGCGCGCGGCATCGACTCCGCCGCGCACGAGGCCGCGCTCGAGGCCGGAGGCGCGACGATCGCCGTGCTCGGAAACGGCGTGGACAACCCCTGGCCCGGGGGACCGCTCGCGGAGCGCATGGCGCTCGAAGGACTGCTGCTCAGCGAGTACGCGCCGGGCACCGCGCCACGCCGCCATCATTTTCCCGAGCGCAATCGCCTGATCTCGGGCCTGTGCAGCGCGGTGGTCGTGATCGAGGCCGCGGCCGCGTCGGGCTCGCTGATCACGGCGCGCTGGGCGATCGACCAGGGGCGCTCGGTGCACGCTCTGCCTGGGCGCGTCGATCATCCCATGGCGCGCGGTTGCCATCGACTGCTGCGCGAGGGTGCGTGGCTCGTCGAGGATCCCGAGGAAGTGCTCGCGGAGCTCGGTATCGCGCCGCTCGCGCACGCCCGTCGCGGCGAGGGAGCTCCCAGCGTGCCCGACGAGGCGCGTGCATTGCTCGACACGCTGCGCGGCGAGTCGCTCTCGGCAGACGAAGTCGCGGAGCGCACGGGCCGCCCCTTGGCGGACGTACTCTCTGCGCTCGTCGAGCTAGAGGTCGCGGGCTGCGTGATCCGCGGGACCGGCGCGATCTACCGGCTCTCGTCCTGAGGCCGCGCCTAGCCGAGCGAGGCGAAGGTGTGCTCGCAGACGAGCATCACCACCACGAGCACGAGGCAGCCGCCGAAGAATCCGAGCATGCGGCGCGGCCAAGCCCGGCGTGCGCGTTTGTCGTCCGCGTCGGAATAGAACGTCCCCAGCGTGACGACCGCCGTACCCATGAGCAGGAACAGCGCGATGTGGACCAGCACCCCGCTCACAGCCGGATCTCAACCTTGGAGGCCACGGGCGCAGGCGACTCGGCCTCGCTCGACTTCAGCGGCAGGCCGAGTTCCTGCGACTCGCTCCAGCCGTACACGTCGATCAACGCCAGCAGGTTGAGCATGCCGGCGACGCAGCCGAACACAAGCCCCCCATCGACGTAGGGAATGTCGCTTGTCACGCGCAGCTTTCCGAAGGCGAGCTCGGCGAGTATGCCGGGCAGGCCGATGCCGAACTGGCCCGCCCAATAGTAGAAGTGGCGCTCGCGCGAGAGGTTCGAGCCTTCGGCGAGCAGCGTGCCGAGCATGAAACAGCTCATCAGCAGGGCGAACACCACGAGGCCGCGCGCCCGGCGGCCCTGCATCATGTGGCCGAGCCCGGGTACGACGAAGCCCGCGGCCGTCGGCAAGAGCACGCGATGCGTGACTCGCACCGAGCTTGCGCGGGCGAGCGTGTGCGCGTGGCACATGGCGAGGCCGTTGAGGACTCCGGAGATCGCGGCCAGCATGCTCCCGAACACGATGGTGTCGGGGAACGGCCTGACAATGCCCGGCCCGTACCCGTGGTTGCGCATCTGCCACAACAAGCCGCCGAGGTTGCCGATCTCCGGCGACAGCACCGGCGCGAAGGGCGAGCGCAGCTCGGGGTCGAGGAACTCGAAGACCATGCCGTTCGAGAGCTGCAGGCCGAAGAAGAACAGCCCGTCGACCAGCGCGAACAGGGCGAGGCCCAGACCGAACTGGCCGAGGTAGGCGTGGCCTGCGCCCGGCAGGAACCAGGTGAGCAGGGCGGCGACCGTGGGATCGCCGCGGCGAGCGGAGGGGGTATCGAGGGCCATCGAGAGCGGCGCGGATCGGGATCCGTTCGGTTCTACCAGTACCACCCGGGACGGCGCCAGCGGCGTCTGGCGAGGCTGCCTCGTAGCTGACAAGATGCAGCTGTGAGCAACGCCTTCACGCCTTTCGAGCACGAGGTCGAGGTCCGCTACGGCGAGACCGACCAGATGGGCGTGGTCCACCACGCCAACTACCTGCTCTACTTCGAGGAGGGCCGCACCAGAATGATGACCGCGCTCGGTCTGCCCTATGCCGAGGTCGAGCGTCGCGGGTGCGCGCTGGCAGTGCGCAGGGCGGCCCTGCGCTATCGCTCCCCCGCGCGCTACGGCGAGACGCTGACCGTCCGCACCTGGATCGAGAAGCTCGGCGGCGCCAGCGTCATGTTCCAGTACGAAATCGTGCGCAAGGACAGTCGCGAGCGCGTCGCGGAAGGCACGACCGAGCTGGCCTGCGTCGACCTGCGCTCTCCGAGCCGCCCGGTGTGCATGGTGCCCGAGGACCTGCGGGAGGCGCTGCGTTCGGCGCTGCCTCCGGCCTAGGGTGCGAGATCAGGCGCCGCCGTCGAAGCCAGAGTCTTCGGCGCCGTCGGTCTCGAGGTCGCTGTCGAGTGCTTCCGCCTGCACGCTGAGGGCGGCCTTGCGCGGCAGCAGGGACGGCAGCGCGAATAGCAGGCGATCCGCGCAGGTCGGGCAAGCCCGGCCGTCGTGGAGGCGGTTGAAACGGGTCAGGTCCCCGATCGTCTGACCGCACTGGAAGCAGATCGGATGGTTCTCGCGGCGCATGGCGGAAAGATCGACCATCCGCGGCCCGTCCTTGAGCCAACGCAGCCCGCTTCCCGGCTCGGTATTAGCGTCGCAAGTTGCTTGCAGAAAGCCACTTGTGACGATCTCCATGCGCGCTGCGCGAAACTCTGCCGTCCGCGTCAGATTTCCCGCCGGACGCAACTAGCGCCGGCCCTTTGACCGACCTAGACTCCAAATCGCACTCAAAAGGTGCTATTTGCTCCGCAGATCATGCTCCAGCTCACCAAGCGCACCGAATACGGACTGCTCGCGCTGGTCCACCTCGCCGACCGCGAGGGGGCTGTCGCGAGCGTGCGTGAGATCTGCGAGCGCTACCCGCTGCCCAAGCGCACCGTGGCCGAGGTTCTGAAGGAGCTCCAGCACGCCGGGCTCGTCGACTCGACCCGCGGTTCCTCGGGCGGCTACACGCTGGCCCGCGCACCAGAGCAGGTCACCCTCGGTGACGTGGTGCGCGCCCTCGAGGGTGCCCCGCCGCTCACCACCTGTGAGTCTGCCATCGTGCTCAAGGGCGGCGGCTGCGAAGTGCAGCCCATGTGTCCCATTAAGAGCCCGATCCAGCGTGTGCGCGAGCGCCTGTGGCAGATGCTGGAGCACACCACCTTGCGCTCGCTCGTCTCCAGCGGCCCCCACGTCTCCCTCGGCGCCCCCAGCGCCGTCGAAAGCAACTGATGAAGCTCCCTATCTACATGGACTACCAGGCCACGACGCCGTGCGATCCGCGCGTCGTAGAGGCCATGCTGCCCTACTTCACCGAATCCTTCGGCAACGCCGCGAGCCGCAACCACCGCTACGGTTGGGAAGCCGAGGAGGCGGTCGAGAAGGCGCGCGAGCAGGTCGCCGCGCTGATCGGCGCCAACCCCAAGGAGATCGTCTTCACCTCGGGCTCGACCGAGTCGATCAACCTGGCCCTCAAGGGCGCGGCGGAGATGTACTCCGACAAGGGCAAGCACATCGTCACCTGCCAAGCCGAGCACAAGGCCGTGCTCGACGTCTGCAAGCACCTCGAGCAGCAGGGCTTCGAGGTCACCTACCTGCAGCCGGACAAGACCGGCCGCGTCACGGCCGAGGCCGTGGCGGCCGTGCTGCGCCCGGACACGATCTTGGTGGCTCTGATGTGGGCCAACAACGAGGTCGGCACGTTGAACCCGGTGCGCGAGATCGGCGCCCTATGCCACGAGAAGGGCGTGTTGCTCTTCACGGACGCCACCCAGGCCGCGGGCAAGGTGTCGGTCGACGTCGAGGCCGATCACGTCGACATGCTCTGCATCTCGGGCCACAAGGTCTACGGGCCGAAGGGCGTTGGAATCCTCTACGTGCGCCGCAAGAACCCGCGCGTTCGCATCGTGGCCCAGATGGACGGCGGTGGCCACGAGCGCGGCATGCGCTCGGGCACGCTCAACGTCCCTTCGATCGTCGGCATCGGCAAGGCCTGCGAGCTCGCGCGCCTCGAGATGCCCGAGGAGAGCGCGCGCACCGCGGCGCTGCGCGACCACCTCGAGCGCCGCATCTTCGGCGAGCTTGACTTCGTGTACCTGAACGGCAATCCCGAGCATCGCCTGCCGAACAACTTCAACGTCAGCTTCGCCTACGTCGAGGGCGAGAGCCTGATCATGGGCTTCAGCGATGTGGCCGTGTCCTCGGGCTCGGCCTGCACCTCCGCGAGCCTCGAGCCGAGCCACGTGCTGCGCTCGATGGCCGTCGGCGAGGACCTCGCCCACAGCTCGATTCGCTTCGGCATCGGCCGCTACACCACGCGCGAGGAAGTCGACTTCGCCGCCAGCCAGGTGATTTCGGCCGTCAAGCGCCTGCGCGAGCTCTCGCCGCTCTACGAGATGGCCCTCGAGGGCATCGACCCAAAGACCGTCAACTGGCAGGCGCATCACTAGCTCGCGCCGCTGCAACCCCCATATCGCACTCCAGAACACCGCGTCCCGCACGCAACGCACCAAGAAGCAGAGCCATGGCGTACAGCAAGAAGGTCATCGACCACTACCAGAACCCGCGCAACGTCGGTTCGTTCGACAAGAGCGCTCCCACCGTAGGAACGGGCGTCGTCGGCGCACCGGAGTGCGGCGACGTGATGAAGCTCCAGATCCAAGTCGAGGGCGACCGCATCGTCGACGCGAAGTTCAAGACCTTCGGCTGCGGCTCGGCGATCGCGAGTTCGTCGCTCGCCACCGAGTGGATCAAGGGCAAGACGCTCGACGAGGCGCTCGCGATCCAGAACACCCAGATCGTCGAGGAGCTCTCGCTCCCGCCGGTGAAGATCCACTGCAGCGTGCTCGCCGAAGACGCGATCAAGGCCGCCGTCAACGACTACAAGTCGAAGCAGGCCGGGGAGGCGAAGTCGTGATCCAACTCACCGAACGCGCCGCACACGAAGTGCGCCGCATCGTATCGGAACAGAAGTTGCCGGAGGCCACCGCGCTGCGTGTAGGCGTCAAGGGCGGCGGCTGCTCCGGCTTTTCCTACACGCTCGGATTCGACGACCAAGTCTCGGAGACCGACCAGATCTACGAGGTCGACGGTGTGCGCGTCGTCTGCGATCCGAAGAGCTTTCTGTACCTCAGCGGCACGCAGATCGACTTCGAGGACAACCTGATGGGCCGCGGTTTCAAGTTCGGCAATCCCAATGCCGCCAAGTCCTGCGGCTGCGGCGAGTCGTTCTCGGTCTGAGCCTGCCGAAGCGCGCATCCATGGCGGCCTGCACGAAGTGCGGAGCGGAGCTCGAGGTTCCGCTCGTGTGTGGGGCCTGCGGCACCCTGTTCGCACCGGAGCCAGAGCCGACGCCCTTCGAGTGCCTCGGGCTCGCGGCGACGTTCGACGTCGATGCATCCCTGCTGCGTCGCAGGCTGCTGCGCGCGAGTCGCCTCGTGCACCCCGACTTCCACGGCTCTTCCGGGGCGGAAGCGCGCGCCGCGGCCGAACGCGCGACCGCTCTGCTCAACCGCGCGCACGCGCTCGTCGCCGAGCCTGCGGCACGCGCAGACTGGCTCGTTCGCTCGCTCGGCGGCCCAGCGGAGAATGAGCAGCGCCCGATGCCGCAGGCATTCCTGATGGAAGTCATGGAGTGGAACGAGACGCTCGAGGCCGCCCGGGAGTCCGCGCCCGGCAGCGCCGCGCGCTCCGAGCTCTCCGCGCTTGAGGCAAGCCTGCGTGAGCGGCGTGAGAGCGTGCTCGCGGAGCTGCGTCGTCTGCTCATCCCGCTGCCCGCCCTCGGCGCCCCTGCGCTCGCCCAAGCGCGAGCGCAGCTCAACGCGCTGCGCTACCTCGCCAACTCGCTCACGCAGATCGAGGCCCTGCTCCTCGACTCGCCGTCCCCACGCTGACCGTCCCATGGGCTTCATCGAACTCAACGTCCTCAACAACGCCGGGAGCAACGTCGCGCTCGGCATCGACCTTGGCACGACCAACTCGCTCGGCGCGATGTGGAAGGACGGACGCCCCATCGTGCTGCACCCCGAGGGCGGCTCCGGCTACGTGCCGAGCGCGCTGCACTTCACCGAGCAGGGCACCGTGATCGTCGGACGCGAGGCGCGCGAGCTCGTGCTGCTCGATCCCGCGCACACGCTGTTCTCGATCAAGCGCTTCATGGGACGCGGCCTGAAGGACGTCGAGAGCGACGCGCGCAGCGTGCCCTGCCCACTCAGCGAGACCCAAAATGGCGTGGTGCAGTTCGAGATGCGGGGCAAGAAGTTCACGCCGCAGGAACTCTCGGCCCTGATCCTGATGAAGGTCCGGGACCAGGCCTGCAAGGCGCTCGGCGGCATCGAGGTCACCAAGGTCGTGATCACCGTGCCCGCCTACTTCGACGACGCTCAGC
>SXKQ01000195.1 GCA_005778045.1 Planctomycetia bacterium | reverse complement strand
GTCGCGTCGGGCGCGGCCCGGCGCAGAGCGCATGCTATCTGATGGGCAAGCGTTCGGCGGCGGCCCGGCTCGAGCTGCTCGAGCGCACGGACGATGGCTTCGAGATCGCCGAGGCGGACCTCGCGCAGCGCGGCATGGGCGACTTGCTCGGCAGGAGGCAGGCGGGGGAGAACCGCGAGGGCATCGTCAGCGATGAGGTCGACCTCGGGTTGTTCGAGCTCGCACGCAAGCTGTGCGAGCGTTCGCCGAGCCTGCTCGACGCCTACTCCGGTCGTCGTCGGCTGTCCTAGGGGCCGGAGTGCGGGGCCGAGCGGGCCAATTTCGGGCTTCGCTAGCCTCGATCGCGTATCGTCTCCGTCGCCGCGCACACTGCAGCAGCCCGCGCGCTCTTGCGACCGACCATGCACGCCCACCGCTTCCGCCCGGCCACCCTCCTGTTCGCTCTCGCGGCTCTCGCGCCATTCGGGCGCGGGCAAGTCGTGCTGCCGACGTCCCCGGCGGGCGCGCCCAGTCCGCAGCAGGGCGGCACGCCTGAGCGCGAGCGCAAGCGAGTCGAGGATCCGCGCGTGCTGCCCGACACTCCGCGCGGTTTCAGCGCGAGGCGGGTCGACCGCGAGCTCGAGCTGCCGGACGCGCGCCCGGTGCCGACGCCGCGCATGCCCAAGGGCGGGGCACCGGTCGCGCCCGAGCCGACGGCGCCCGTCGTTCGCGCTCCGTCGACCACACCGGCGGTCGCCCCGGCCCCCGGGGAGGCGAGCGCGGCGAGCTACGTGCTCGCGGAGGTCGCCAAGGTCCGCGACGTCGGCAGTCCGACGCTCGAGCAAGCCGCGGCGAGCCTCGTGCGCATGGGCGAGGTCGGTCGTGCGGCCGCGCTCGGTGCCCTCGCGAGCGACCACGCGCCGACGTTCCTCGTCGGCCTGCGAACGCTGCTGCAAAGCGGCGTGGCGGGCGATGGGGAGCGCGCTCTCGCGCGCCTTTCGGAACGCATGCCGACGGCCGCGGCGTCGGCGGCCATCGGCCTGCTGTGCGAGCTCGACCCGGTGCGGGCCAACCCGGACAACCTCGCGCGCCTGCTCGGCCACCGCCAGACCCCGGTGCGTGTCGTGGCCCAGCGTCGGCTGGCCGCCTTAGGGCAGTCGTTGCCGGTGGGAACACTAGAGGACGCGCTCGCGCACAAGGACGCGGACACGCGCCTGCGCGCGGTGAGCCTGCTCGCCGCCTCTCGGGATCCGCTCTCGAACGAGCTCTTGCTCGCGCGGCTCGGGGATGCGAACGGCGCGGTCGCGCGTCGCGCGGTGGATGCGCTCGCCCCGCGCGCGGCCGATGGACTCGACTTGGAGCTCGTCGCGCGCGCCTTCGCGGAGCGCGCGATCCTGCGCCGTGGCGCCTACGCGTTGCTCGCGCTGTGCGAGTGCGAGGACTTGCGGCTCGAGCCGGTGCTCGGCGCCACGCACGTGCCGCGACTGCTCGATGGCCTCGCTTCGCGCGACTCGCTGGTCGCCGCCGCGAGCGCCGCCGCTCTCGCCGGCATCGGCTTCCGCAGTCCGGAAGGCCTCGACACCGCGTGGCTGGATCTCGACGTGCCGCACCGGCTCGTGCGCGCGATCTCGGCCGAGGACTTCTCGCCGGACTTCAGCTCGGTGGTGCCGACAGCCGTACGCCGCCTGCACCTGATCACCGGCCAGAACTTCGGCACCGACGGTCCGCGCTGGGTGCAGTGGTGGAGCGCGCATGCGGAGGGCTTCCGCGCCGCGCGCGCGGCGATGGCCGTGCGCATCGAGGATGCGGGTTCGCTCGAGATCGAGCTGGTGGACGAGCTCGGCCGTCAGGGATCGGTCGAAGTGCGACTGGTCGGCGCAGACCGCGCACGGGAGCTCGAGCGCGCGGGCGAGCTCGACGCTCGCACGTTCGTGCTCGGGACCTCCGAGGCGCGCGGCCTGTGGGACGTGTTGCAGCAGGGCGGCATCTTCAGTCGCGAGCGCCTGCCCGGCGGCCGCGGCAGCTCGTTCGAGCCCGGACGCACGCTGAGTGTGGAGTGCGCGGGCAGCCTCAAGTCGTTCCGCTTCGCCGGACCGAACGCGGAGAGCTGGTTCGCGCGCGCCTGCGACGCCGTGCGCTCGCTCGAGGAGCGCAACCGCTGGCAACTCTTTCTCGAGCCGGGGGTCGCGCTTTCGCGGCTGGCGCTGTGGGAGGCGGAGGCGCCGTGGTGGGAGGGGGCGCGCGAGCCCAGTGAGCGTGCGGAGGCCCTGTGGCGTCGCGTGCTGCTGCGTGCGACGAAGCTTCCCGCGGACGAGCGCGACGCGGCTGTGGTGGAACTCGCTCGCATCCATGCGCAGTCGGCTTGCGCGAACCCCGAGGACTTCTCCAGTCTCGTGGCCTTGCTGCGCGACGAGCGCTACTTCGGTGCGCGCGCCCGCACGTTGCTCGATCTCGCGGTGGCCGCGGCGCAAGGCCGCTCCAGCGAGTTGCCGGCGGCCGCGGCGAGCGAGCTCGTCGACGTTTGGATCACAGCACTCGGCGCGAGTGCGCCCGAGGAACTCGCGAGTGTGTTCTCCCATGCCGGACTGGAGTTCACCCTCGCGCGCGTGGCGGACGAGCGCGCGTTCGTCCGCGCGGTGGCCGCGACGGCGCTCGTGCGTACTGGCGGCCCGCGCGAGCTCGCGGCGCTGCGTGCGCTGCTCGAAGATTCGGAGTCGCGCGTCGTGGCGGCGGCCCTGCTCTCGCTTGGCGAGGCCAAGGTGATCGCCGCGACGGGCGATGTGCTCGCGCGCACACGCTCGAGCGTGGTCGAAGTGCGCGTCGCAGCCCTGCGCTCGCTCGGCCGGCTCGGCGGCGATTCCGCGCTCGGGACGCTGCTCGCCTCGCTCTCTGATTCCGAACCGGCGGTGCGCATCGCGGCGGCGGAAGGCATGACCGCGCTGCGCGATCCCGGCACGGTGCCGCTGCTCGTCTCGCTGCTCGCCAAGGGGCCTGAGGACGTCACCTATGCGCCCGCGCGCCGCGGTCTCCTCGCTCAGGGAAGCACGGCATGGGACGAGCTCCTGCGCATGGCGCGAGCGCCGTCGTCGAAGGCCCGTCGCGAGGCGGCCCTGCTGCTGTCCGAGCAGCTCGTGCCGCAGGTGGTCTCGCCGCTCCTGATCCTGCTTGCCGAGGAGCCGGGTGACGCGCGCGTCGCCGAGGAGCTGACCGTGCTTTCGTGCCTCGACCAGCGCGCCAAGTCGAACGCCTCCGCCGCGTGGTGGGCGTGGTGGGAGGAGGTCGTACACGACGACCCGCAGGCGTGGCTGGCCGCGGCCGCGTCTCGGCTCGGGCTCGCGCCCTGCGCGCCCGGCGAGCTGAAGCTCGGCAGCCCGGCGGGACTGGCGTTCCTCGAGCAGTGCGCACGACGCGAGGAGAACTGGCTGTGCGAGCGGGCGCGGCGCGAGTTCGCGCGCCTCGCTGGCCGTGACGTCGGCGCCCTGCCGGCGCGTGGCCGCCAGCGCGACCTGTGGCTGTCGACCCTGCGCGAGCAACTCGCGGCGCGCGGCAAGGGTTGAGCGTGGGTCGACGTCGGCGCAACGATCGCGGGCGCTGGATCCACCGCGTATTCTGGCTCGGTGTGCTCGCGTTTGCGGGCTGGTTCTCGATCGAGCGCGTGGCCCGGCCCGTGATGACGGCCTCGGGTTACCGGCGTGTCGAAGGGCATGCCGAGCTGATTCGCGCCGCCGCCTCGGAGTTCGGAGTTGACCCCAACTTGCTCGCCGGCGTCGCGCTGGCCGAGTCGAGCGGGCGACCCGACGCGGTCTCGCCCGTCGGCGCCCTCGGCATGTTTCAGCTGATGCTGCCGACGGCCCGAGAGCGCGCTGCGCTGCTCGGTCTCCCCGAGCCCGAGCGCGAGGACCTGCTCGCGGATCCAGCGCTCAACGGGCGGCTCGCGGCGCACTACCTGCGTTGGCTCGGCCGGCGCTACGGCGGGAACTTCGAGGCCGCGCTGGTGGCCTACAACACGGGCCCCGGGCGCCTCGACGGTTGGATTCGCACGCACGGTTCCTATGCTTCGTGGCGCTCCGAGAGCGTGGGGGAGAGCGCTGTGCTCGCCTACGCGCTGCGCGTGCTCGCCTATCGCGACGAATTCGCCGTTCGCGGCGTGATCGTCCCGACGGCAGGGTCCGCTGCCGCGGCGCTCTCGATCTCGGTCCAGTCTGCGCTCCCCACATCCGTGAACTCTGACGGGCCTCCCGCGCCCGCCCTCGAGAATGTCGAACAGCCCTCGCCTTCGCCGGCCGCTTCCGATCGCCCTTGAGTCGCGCACGCGCGCGTGGACGCGCACGCTGCTGTTCGTGCTCCTCGCCTGGGTGGCGCCCGGCGTGCCGCTCGCGGCCGCGCCCGTGCGGCTGCAGGACGAGCTGCCGGATTCCGCGGCGCCGATCGAGCGCTTCGACTCGCCGAGCGAGACGATCGAGGCCCTGCTCGCCATCTACGACTTCGAGCGCACGCGGCAGTCGAAGTTCCTCGACCACGCGGCCCACGCGTTCCAGGTGCGCGAGGGCCTGACCGGTGGCGATCGGGCGCGGGAGTATTCTCGGCAACTCGGGCGCACGTTCGATCACGTGGCCCTGCTCGATCCGGAGCGCGTCGAGCGCGAGCTGGTCGAGATCGACGACACGCACAAGGAGTGGACCGTCGCCAGCGAGGTGGATCCTGACTTCGTGCTCACGATCGGCTTCGTGCTTACGGACGACCATGGCTGGCTGATCGACACGCGCACCTCGGCCCAGATCGACGGCTGGTACCGGCGCGCCGCGGACCTGCCGCGTATCGCCGGGATCGGCGACAAGCCGCTCTCGACCCAAGAGCTCGTGCGCAGCCTCGTGCCGGCCAAGCTCAAGCGCGGTGGCTTCCTGCTCGAGCCCTGGCAGTGGATGGGCTTCCTGATCCTGTTCCTCGTCGCGTTCTTCTTCGAGCGCATCCTGACCATCTCGGTTCGCCCGCTGGTGCGCAAGCTCTCGCGCTTCGAGAGCCAGACGCTGCCGCAGGAGATGCTGGCGCGCTTCGAGCGGCCCTTCGGCTGGCTGCTGCTGTCGTGGTTGTGGGTGGCGAGTATCCCCCTGCTCGACCTGCCCGTGAGCGTCTACTCGCCGGTGCGCATGACCGTGGAGCTCGTCACGATCGTGTTGACGGTATGGACGGCCTACACGCTCGCGGACATCGCCTGCTGGCCACTGCAAGTCAAGGCTGACCGCAGCGAGAACAAGTTCGATGACATGCTCGTGCCGCTCCTGCGGCGCACGCTGAAGATCATCATCGTGCTCATCGGCACGATCGTGTTCGTCTCGAACATCACGGGCGACCTGTGGCACATCCTCGCCGGTCTGTCGATCGGCTCTCTCGCCATCGGCTTCGCGGCCAAGGACTCGGTCGAGAACCTGTTCGGTACCTTCACGGTGCTGCTCGACGGGCCGTTCAAGATCGGCGACCTCGTCAAGCTCGGCGACATCGAAGGCACGGTGGAGGAAGTCGGCTTCCGCTCGACGCGCATCCGCACGCCGGAGGACAGCCTCGTCACGGTGCCCAACTCGCGCTTCATCTCGAGCCACGTCGACTGCCTCGGCGCGCGGCGCGAGCGGCGCGTGAAGTTCAACCTCGGCGTCACCTACGACACGCCGGCGCATTCGATCGAGTCCTTCTGCGAAGGCGTGCGCGAGCTCGTCCGCGCGCACCCTTACACGGCGAAGGACAGCTACCACGTATGGTTCGCGAACTTCGGGGCGAGCTCGCTCGATGTCGAGGTGATCTGCTTCATCGAGACCATCGAGTTCCCGACCTTCGCGCGCGAGCGCCACCGCCTGTTCCTCGACATCCTGCGGCTCGCTCAGCGGCTCGGGGTGAGCTTCGCCTTCCCGACCACGACAGTCTGGATGGGGCGGCAGGAGGACCTCATCCACGCGGGGGCGCCCGAGGACCGGCGCGCCGCGCTCGACCAGGGCCGAGCGTTCGCCCGCAAGATCGTCGGCGAGAGCGTGGGAAACCCCCCGGGCAAGCCGGAGCCGGTCCGGTTCGTCGACGGCGACCCCGACGCGATTCCGCGCTAGTCTGTGGGCCCCATGAAGCTGTTCCTGCCCATGCTCCTCGCCGCGAGCTCGCTCGCGTTTCTCGCTCCCTCGGAAGTCCTCGCTCCCGCCACCGCGGATGGCGGCGGCCGCGGGGCACAGGGGGAGGCGCGCGAAGACCACGGGCCGCTCGAGGAGCGCATGCACGCCATGGAGGACTCGATCCGCGCCCTGCGGCGCTCGCTGCGCGATCCTGCGAGGCAAGCGGAGTCGCTCGCGAGCCTCGCGAAGCTCGAGGCCGACATCATCGTTGCCAAGTCCGAAACGCCGCGCATGGCGCCCAAGGTGCCCGAGGCGGAGCGGCCCAAGTTCGTGGCCGACTATCGGCGCGAGATGATCCGCATGCTCGAGCAGTCGCTCGCGGTCGAGAAGGCCGTGCTCGATGGCAAGCAGGAGGAGGCGCTCGCAGCCTTCGAGGCCCTGCGCGGTCTCGAGGACCCGGCTCACGCGCGCTTCACCGAGGAAGAGCAGTAGACGCGCCCGTCTTGCCCGACCGGCCGCCAACACGTGCGGCGGTCTCTCCGTAGTTACCGACGACGCACCCCCCGGATCGCCCCCGCCGAGATCGCACAGCCCCACGCGATGACACGCATGGAATCCCAGCCCTACGCCAACGCCGCCGCCGCCCGCGAGGGCGCCTTCCTCGGCGAGCTCACGCGCGCCCTGCACGAAGTGATCATCGGCCAGGACGAGCTTGTCCACGGCCTCCTGATCGGCCTCCTGACGGGCGGGCATGTGCTGCTCGAGGGCGTCCCGGGCCTCGCCAAGTCGTTGGCGGTCTCGAGCCTCGCCGGGGCCGTGCACGGCAGCTTCCGGCGCATCCAGTTCACGCCCGACCTGCTGCCTTCCGACCTCGTGGGCACGGAGATCTACAACGCGCGTGAGGGCACGTTCTCCGTGCGCAAGGGCCCGCTGTTCGCGAACTTCGTGCTCGCAGACGAGGTCAACCGAGCGCCCGCCAAGGTGCTGTCGGCGCTGCTCGAGTCTATGCTGGAGCACCAAGTCTCGATCGGTGGCGAGAGCTTCGCGCTGCCGGCGCCCTTCCTCGTGCTAGCGACCCAGAACCCGCTCGAGCAGGAGGGGACGTACCCGCTGCCCGAGGCCCAACTCGACCGCTTCGCGCTCAAGCTCGTCGTGCGCTACCCCTCGAAGGAAGAGGAGCTGCGCGTGCTCGAGCGCATGGCGAAGACCGAGAACGCGCCCAAGGTGCGCGCGGTGGCGACGCTGGAGCAGATCGTCGCGGCGCGCGTGGCGATCGATGCGGTCAAGCTCGACCTGCGCCTGCGCGAGTACATCGTCTCGCTGGTGCACGCGACGCGCGAGCCCGCTTCCGTGGGCTTGAAGGAACTCGTCGGCCGCATTCGCTACGGTGCGAGCCCGCGCGCGACCATCTGGCTCGCGCTCACCAGCCGGGCCAACGCCTTCCTCGACGGTCGAGACTTCGTGACGCCCGCCGACATCAAGCGCATCGCGCCCGATGTGCTGCGCCATCGCGTCGTGCCGACCTACGAGGCGGAGGCGGAGGGGCTCACCAGCGACACGCTCGTCGCGCGCGTGCTCGAGACCGTCGCGGTGCCCTGAGGAGCGCCCCCGTGGACGGAGAGCGTGCCACGTCGGCGGACTTGCTGGCGCCCGAGCTCATGGCGCGGGTGAGCCAGATCCAAGTTCGCACGCACCGCATGGTGAACGACGTACTGTCGGGCGCTTACCGCAGCACATTCCGCGGCTCTGGGGTCGAGTTCGAGGAAGTTCGGCCTTACCAGCCCGGCGACGATGTGCGCACCATCGACTGGCTGCGCACGGCAAAGTCGGGCGAGCCGTTCGTGAAGAACTACGTGGAAGAACGCGAGCTGACGCTCGGCTTCCTCGTCGACACGAGCCTCTCGATGGACTTCGGCTCGCGCAGCTGGACCAAGCGCGAGGTTGCGGCCGCGCTGTGCGCCTTGCTCTCGTTCGTGGCCCAGCGCGCGCAGGATCGCGTCAGCCTGACGCTGTTCGGCGCGCAGCCGGGGTTGCACCTGCCTCCGCGCAAGGGTGCCGGTGCAGTCGCGCGCGTGATCCGCGAGGTGATTGCCGCTGCACCGACGGGCGGCGGCACGGACTTCGCGGCCGCGCTCGAGCATCAGGAGCGCCTGTTGCGCCGGCGCGCGATGCTGATGGTGGTGAGCGACTTCGAGGGTTTCGATGCGGCAGCCGCGGAGAAGCTCCGACGGCTCGCGCGCCGTCACGATGTGATCGCCGCGCGCATCGTCGACCCGCTCGAGCGCGACATTCCGTCTGCGGGGCGCATCTGGCTGCGCGAGGTCGAAGGCGGGCGGCTGGTCGAGGTCGACACGCGCTCCGGCGAGGTCCGCGCAGCGTGGAAGCGCGAGCACGAGCTGCGCACGGCGGCGCTCGCGAGCGAGCTCACGCGCTGCGGAGTCGACCTGCTCGAGCTCACGACCACTGGCAGCCTGAGCGTCGCGCTCGCGGATCCGCTCGCGCGCTACTTCCTGATGCGCCGCCGCAGGCAAGCGAGGCCGGCGTGATCGCGACGCTCGTGCTCGCGTGGTTTGCGCAGGAGGCTGCGCCGGCGCCCGCCCGCGTCCGCTGGGAGCTCGCGGCCGCGAGCGCGGGCGTGGGGGAGGGCGTCGAGGCGCTGCTCGTCGTCGAGCATGCGCCGGGGGCTCGCGCACGGCTGCCGGTCGACTGGGCCGACAGCGACTACTCGTGGCTGGAACTGACGCCCGCGCGCCTCGATGGCGGCTCGAGTGCGAGCGCGACGCGCTGGCGCGTCGAACTCTCCTCGCTCGAGGCCGGGGAGCGCGAGCTGCCCCAGCCCGCGATCGAGGTCGAGCTGCCGGGCGGCACGAAGGCGACGCTGGAGTACGAGGTGCGTTCCCTGCGCTTCCAGCCAGCCCTGTTCGACGGCGAGGACGCTCCGCGCGAGCCGCGCGATTTCCGGCCGGCGGAGCCGGAGGAGACCGCGACGAGCTGGACGTGGTACGCGGTCGGTGGGCTGGTACTGGCGCTCGCGGGCGCGGCGTGTGGCTGGCTGCTGCGCTCGCGTCGCAAGCCCGTCGAGCCGCCGCCGAGCGCGACGGCGCGTCTCGCGGAACTCGGCACGCGCAAGCTCGACGATCCCGCGGTCGTGCGGGAGCTCTACTACGATCTCTCGCGGCTCGTGCGCAGGGAGCTCGACGCGCGCGCCGGCGAGCGTCGAGACGCACGCACCGATGAAGAATGGTTCGCGAGCGCGCGGACCGCGCTCGCTCCCGAGGTTGCGACGGCGCTCGAGGCACTGCTCGTCTCCTGTCGTGGCGCGAAGTACGCGGCCGCGCGTCCCACCGAGTGGGCGGTGCGCGAGGATCTCTCGCGCGCGGCTCGGGTGCTCGAGAGCGCCGCGAGCGGAGCGAGGAGCGCCGCATGACGCCGTTGCTCGCGCTTGTGCAGGCCGCGCCGGTGATCGAAGGCGTGAAGAGCGCCGCCGAGGCGCGCTACCACCTGTGGGGCGAGCTCTACCTCGCCGATCCGTGGTTCCTGGCGCTCGTGCCTCCGGCGCTCCTGCTGCTCGCGTGGGGTCGCTCGCGGCGCGGGATCGAGCCCGGGCGCGTGCCGGTGCTGCCGGTCGCACCGCTGCCGCGCACTTGGAGCCAGCGTCTCACCTGGATCCCGCCCGTGCTGCAGGCCGCTGCCATCGTGCTCGTCTGCGTCGCACTCGCGCGACCGGTGCGCGGCAACTCGGTACGCCAGACGTTCTCGGAGGGCATCGACATCGCGCTCGTCGTCGACCGCTCGGGCTCGATGAAGTACGACGACCTCGAGCCGGGCAAGACGCGGCTCGACGTCGCGAAGGAGGTCGTGGGCGCCTTCGCGCAGCGGCGCATGGCCGATCGCGTCGGTGCTTCTGACAGCTGCGCACTGCTGACGTTCGCTCAGTACCCGATGCTCCTGTGTCCGTTCACGCTCGACTTCGGCGCGTTCGAGGGCTTCCTCGACACGGTCCAGTACGTGCGCAATGAGATGGAGGATGGCACGGCAATCGGCCGCGGTCTCGCGAAGGCCGTTTCGATCCTCGCCGAGACGGATGCGAAGTCGAAGGTCGTGGTGCTGCTCACCGACGGCGAGAACAATGTTCCGGACATCCTGCCGCTCAAGGCGGCCGAGCTCGCGCGCGAGAAGGGCGTCAAGGTCTATACGGTGCTCGCCGGTCGCTACGCGTTTCAGGAGGACGTCTTCGGACGTGTCTATCGCACCGAGCGCGAGCTCGACGCAACCGAGCTCGAGCAGATCGCCGAGCTCACCGGCGGCCGGTTCTTCCGCGCCAAAGACCGCGACTCGCTCGAGCGGACCTACGCCGAGATCGAGCGCCTCGAGCGCACGGAGCGCCGCGAGGAGCGCTACACGGAGACATTCGACCTGTACTTCGAGTTCCTGCTCGCGGGCCTGTGCGCGTACCTCGCCGCCTGGGCGAGCGCGGCGACGTGGGCGAGGAGGCTGCCGTGAGCGTGGCGCTCGGATTCCTCGGCTTCGACCTGCTGCGGCCGGGGCAGCTCGCGTGGCTTGCAGCGGCGTTGGCGCTCGCGCTGGTCGGCTGGCGGGCGCTGCGGCGCCGTAGGCTCGAGCGCGAGGCACTGGTGGCCGCGCGCCACAAGCAGCGCTTCTTGCCGGGCTTTTCGAAGTCGATCGCCGCCGCGCGCGTGACGCTGGCTGCACTGGCCGCGCTGTTTCTCGCGCTCGCCGTGGCCGGTCCCGTGCGCGGCTACACGGAGAAGTCCGTGGCGCGGCGCGGGCTCGACCTCGTGGTGTGCGTCGACACTTCGCGCAGCATGCTCGTGCGCGACCTCCGCCCCGATCGGCTCACCCGCGCCAAGCGCGAGGTGGCGGGCTTGGTGGAGCGCATGCACGGCGACCGTATCGCGCTCGTCGCATTCGCAGGGGCGTCGCGCGACGTGTCTCCTCTGACCCACGACCGCACGACGCTGCGCGCGCTGCTGGAGCGCGTCGACACGAGCGAGAACACGAAGGGCGGAACGGACCTCGGCGCGGCACTGAACCACGCCCTGGCGCTGTTCGACGGACGCAGCGGCTCGCACGAGGCGATCGTGCTGCTCACCGATGGCGAGGATCTCGAGGGGCAGGGGCTCGAAGCCGCGAAAGCGGCCGCCGAGCGCGGCATTCGCGTGTACGTGGTCGGCATGGGCACGGAGTCCGGCGGCAAGATCCCCCAAGTGGATGCCAATGGCCGTGAGAGCTTCGTGACCGACGAGGATGGGCGCGAGGTGGTCTCCAGCCTGCGCGACGAGAGCCTGCGCGAAATCGCGCGCGCCGCAGGCGGCGAGTATGTCGCCGCCGGGCAGTCGGCCGTGCCGCTCGAGGAGCTCTACGAGCAGCGCATCAACCGTCTGGAGGGCCGCGAACTCGAGGGCGGCCTCGAGTATGTTCCCCACGACCGCTACCAGTGGTTCGGTGCGCTGGCGCTGGCCTGCATGATGATCGAGGGCACCTTGCGCGAGCGGCGCAAGCCGCGCAGCGGAGGTCGAGCGTGAAGCTGTTGCTGGTCCTCGCGCTGGCGCAAGCCGCGCCCGCTCCGCCGCCGCCGCAAGGCGCCCCTCCCGCGTCGCAGACCGCGCAGACCGCGCAGGCCGACGCTCCGAGGGTGACGGCCTATGCCGGCACGCTGCGAGCGGGTCGGCTCGAGCTCGCACAGCTCTCGAAGCGCGGAGAGCACGCTGCGGCACGTGATCTTGCGACCGCGCTGCTCGCCAAGCCGGATTTTGACGCGCAGCCGGAGCTCGAGCGCGCGGAGGCGCTGTACGCGATCGGGCTCGTGCACGGACGCGCGCGGGAGCTTCCCGAGGCCGTCGAGCACCTCCACCGCGCCGCGGGGCTCGCCGGTTCGAGCGAGCTCGGCCGTGCGGCGGCCTGCAACGCCGCGACGTTCCTGCTGCAGGGCGCGGAGAGCCTCAGGGCGCAGGTCCCCGAGATTCGTGAGAAGCTCGGTCTTGCGCCGCTCGAGCCCGATCCGTCCGCGGCGGCCCCGGGCGGTGCCGGGCAGCAGGCTCCCGATCCGTTGACGCTCGCGCGCGGGGCGTACCTCTTCGCACGCAAGGAACTCGCTACCGCGCTGCGTGCCGAGCGGCTCGCGGAGGACGTGCGGGCGAATCTCGAGCTGTGCGTCCGGCGGCTGCGCGAGCTCGACTCGATCGAGAGGCAGCGCGAGGAAGAGCAACAGCAACAGAACCAGCCGGACCAGCAGGATCAGCAGAAGGGCGAGAACCAGAAGCAGGATCCGTCGCAGGACTCGCAGCCCAAGGAGGACTCCGAGCAGCAGGAGGATCCGCAGCAACAGGATCCCAGCCAGCAGGAGGAGCAGGCTCCGCAGGAGCCGGAGCCGGAGCCTGGGCAGCAGCAGGAGCAGAAGGACGAGCCATCGAAGGAAGCGCAGCCGGACGCCGCGCAGGACGAGCGTCCGCTCTCACCCGAGGAGATGCAGCGCTTGTTGCAGCAGCTCCAGCAGATCGACGAGAAGGCCAAGGCAGTCGAGGCGATGCTCCGCGAGCGTCGTCGGCAGCCAGTGAAAAAGGACTGGTGAAATGAAGGCGTCGTGTCGTCGCGCGCTGGTCGCGCTGTCTGCACTGTGCGCGCTGCTTGCGCTCGCCTTGCCGGCGCCCGCTCAGGGCGGGAATGGCGGCGGCGCGACCCTGCGCGCCTATCTCACGAGCGGCGTGGTGCGCCTCGGGGATCGCGTCGCGCTCGTCGTCACCGTGGAGAACGCGCGCACCAGCGAGCTGGGAACGCTGCCCGCGGTGAAGGGGCTCGGCATCGGTCCGGTGCAGCCGCCCGCCGAGCAGCGCTCGATCGTGTCCCTCGGCGCGCGTCGCCAAGAAAGCGTGACCCGCACCTGGACCATCCCGCTGCGCCCGGCGGAGGTTGGGCTGTACGTGTTCCCCGGGTTCGACCTGCGGATCGACGGAGTGGCGAGGCGCACCAGCGAGCTAGCGCTCAACGTCGTGCGCGACCTCAAGGGTGAGGAACTCGGGTTCCTCGAAGTCCGAACGAGCACTCCCAAGGTCGTCGTCGGACAGCCGTTCACGATCGAGGTCCTGTTCGGCTTCGATCTGGCCATCACGGGTACCACCGACTACGCCAATCTCTCGCTCGCTTGGTGGGAGAGCCTGCCCGGCCTGCTCGAGAATGCGACGCCACCTCCCGACCCGTCGCGGGCGCGCGTGCAGGTGGTGGTCAATGACCGGGAGATGGTCGAGGTGGAGCAGCTCTCCAACCGTGCCCTGCGCGGGCGCGAGTTCCTCCAGCTGCGGCTCGTGCGCTCTTTCACGCCGACCCGCGAGGGTCGCATCGAGCTCCCGACCCCGCACTTCGAGTTCGGCCGCACGGTTCAGAGCCAGGACTTCTTCCGCACCCGACGCGAGAAGGGTGAGACTTACTTCGTGCGCGCTGCCGAGGTCGCGCTCGACGTGATTCCGCTGCCCGAGCAGGGTCGCCCGCTCGATTTCTCCGGCGCGATCGGCCAGATCGCCGCGCGCGCCGACGCCACCCCGCGCGACGTCGACGCGGGTGATTCCATCAAGTTCAAGGTCGAGTGGACGGGCGCGGGCAATCTCGAGTTCTTCGCCGCACCCGACCCCGCTCGCCTCGACGCCTTCCGCGACTTCCGCGTGTACGGCACGAGCGAGGAGCGCTCCCTCGACCGGCGCGTCGTGACCTACGACATCTCGCCCGTCACGAGCAGCGTGAAGGAGATTCCCGCGCTACCCCTGTCCGTCTTCGATCCGGTCTCGGGCCGCTACGGCATTGTCTCGACCGAGCCTTTGCCTGTGCGGGTGCGTGCGCTCGAGGGCGCGAGCGGACTCGCCACGAGCGAGGAGGAGCGCTTCCGCTCCGACCTCCTCGACGTCGAGTCGGGCTACGGCGCCGAAGCGCCCGATGAGCCGCTTGGCACCGGACTGCTCGTGGGCTTGCTCGCGCTGGTTCCCTCGGGTTGGCTCGTGCTGCGCACCGCGGTACGACGCCACGGGGATCCGGCCGCTCCTGCGGCTCGCGCCAAGCGTCGGGCTCGCCGCCAGCTCGCGGCGGGCCTGCTGCGAGTCAACGCGGCCCGCACGCAGCTCGAGCTCGTGCACCGCTTCATCGCGGCACGCACGAACCGGCCTGTCGAGGCCTGGGTGGGGGTCCGGCTCGGCGGCGCAGCTGCGGAACTCGACGCGGTGATCGCCGAGCTCGAGCGCGAAGTCTGGGGCGCGAGCGGGACGCCCCTGCCGCGCGAGCGCATTCTCGCCGCGGCCGATGCGGCGATCGGAGCTGGCCTATGAGTCGTTGCCTTCGTCACTGGATCGGCGCACTGCTCGCGTCGCTCGCGCTTTGCTTCCCGTCCAGCGCGCAACTCTCGTCCGGTTCGAGCGCGGCGCGCGCTCTCGAGGCGTATCGGGCCGGTTCCTACGAGCTCGCCCACGAACTGTGGCGCCTCGAGCTCGAGGCCGGAGCTTCCGGTTCGATCGGGCCAGTGGCTGCGCTCTACAACCTCGGGAACGCGTCTTTCCGGCTGCGTCGTCCGCTCGAGGCGGCTGCTTGGTACACAGCCGCGCTCCAGCTCGTGCCGCGCGACGAGTCGATCTGGCACAACCTCGAGTTCGTGCGCCGCGAAGCCGGGCTCGAGCCAGCGGACCGCGGCGACCTGTCCGCGACGGCGCGTCGCTTCGCGTCGTCGCTGACCTTGCCGGAGAGTGAGCGCGTGTTGCTCGCGCTCGTGGGACTGCTCGCGCTCGCGCTCGCGTGGGAGGCGCTGCGCGGCGGCGCTGCTGCCCGAGCTTGCGCGCTGGTACTGCTCGGGCTGCTGGCGCTTGCGGCGGTACCGTGGACGTGGCAATTGCAGCATGCTGCCCGCGACACCTTGTTCGTCGTGCAGCCCGAAGGAGCGCCGTTGCTGTCCGAGCCCCGCAGCGAAGCGACGCTGGTGGCGCGCCTCTCGCCCGCCAGCGAGGTCGAGCGCACGGATGCCCTGCCGGGCTGGTGGCGCGTGCGCACCGCCGAGGGCGCGACCGGCTGGATCGCCGACGCGGGTGCCGTTCCCCTGCGCGGGCCGTGGCGCTGAGCGCAGGCACCCTCGGCGGATGAAGCTCCTGATCCTCACGGGCGCTGGCGTCTCTGCGGACTCGGGGCTCGCGACCTTTCGCGGGGCCGACGGCCTGTGGGAGGGGCAGCGCATCGAGGACGTTGCCAGTCCGCAGGGCTGGCGCCGCGATCCCGCGCTCGTCTGGCGCTTCTATCAGCTGCGTCGCGCGGCGCTCCTCGCTGTCGAGCCCAACGCCGCTCACTTCGCGCTCGCGGCCCTCGGGCGCGAGTGCGAGCGTCGCGGGGCAGAGTTCCGGCTGGTGACCCAGAACGTCGATAACCTGCACGAGCGTGCGGGCTCGAGGGCCGTGCACATGCACGGGGAACTCGAGTGGCTGCGCTGCGAGCGCTGCGGAACGCGCCGGCGGGACCTCGTGCAGCTCGATCCACAGCGCTTCGTCGCGTGCGACGCCTGCGGCGCGGAGCGGATGCGACCGGACATCGTGTGGTTCGGGGAGCTCGTGCCGCGCGCCGAGGAACTCCTCGAGTGGGCCGGCGAGTGCACGCACTTTGTCGCGATCGGGACCAGCGGGGTCGTGTATCCCGCGGCGGGGCTGATCGAGGTGGCGCGCTCCGCGGGCGCGCGGACGATCGTCCAGAGCCTCGACGAGCCCTCCAACCTCCGTCGGGTCGACCTGTTCCGCCCCGGCCGTGCCGTGGACGCCGTCCCGGCGCTGTATGGCGAGCTTGTGGCTCTCTTGCCTTGAGCGAAGGCCCGCTTTGGCGGATGCTCAGGGGCATGCGCTCCACCGTGCTGTTGCTGCTCGCGTCGCTCACCGCGTGCGCGCCCGATCTCGAGAGCGAGTTCGCCCCGGGGGGTGTGCTCGTGATCGCCATCGACAGCCTGCGCGCGGATCACGTGTCCTGCTACGGGTACGACCGATCGACCACGCCGATGCTCGATGCGCTTGCCGCCGAGGGCGTGCGCTACGAGCGCGCATGGAGCGCCGCGCCGGCCATCCTCCCGTCCAATGCCGCGCTGCTCTCGGGCTGCGATCCGCGCGTGGCACAGCGTGTCCTGCCGCCCGACGTGCAGGGCACGACGCTCTCGTATTGGAGCCTTCCACGCGAGGCTCCGCACCTCGCGCAGGAGCTGCTGGCCCACGGGTACTCGACCGCCGCGTTCGTCGACCACCCGCAGCTTGGCCCCGCGCTGGGGCTCGCGCGCGGATTCGAGGAGTTTCACGGGGCGCCGCGCAGCGGCGAGACCGGGGCGAGGCGGCTGTCGCCGGAGGAACTGGCCGAGCGCTTTTCGCTCTGGGCCGGCAGTCGCGCGCGAGACAAGCGCTGGTTCGCGTTCCTGCACTTCGGGGAGCTCGAGGGCCTCGGACGTGACCCGGTCGAGCCGTGGGAGCACCGCTTCGCCCCGCGTGCAGGCCTCGATTTCGTGCCCCCGGTCGGCGATGGAGACCACGTGTTCCACGCCCTGCCGCGCTCGCGCTGGTCGGGGGGCGCGCGCACGCTGGGCGAGCACGAGGCGAGCTACGACGGGGCGATCGCGCGCGTCGATGCCGCGGTCAGCGTGTGCCTCGATTCCTTGCGGCGCAGCGGTCGCCTGCTGGACACGACTGTCGTCGTGTGCGGCACGCGTGGCATTTCCTTCGGCGAGTCGGGCCTCGTCGGCGACAGCGGTACGCTCGACGTGGCCGACCTGCGCGTTCCGCTCGTGATCCGGCCGGCGGCAGGGCGCCGCTTCGAACCGGGTGCGGCGCGTCGTGCCGTCGCGAGCCTCGTCGACATCGCCCCTACAGTGCTCTCCCTGTGCGGGATCCCCGCGCCGCCCGACATGCAGGGGCTTTCGCTCGTGCCGACTCTCTCCGACGACGCGGCTCGGCCGCGCAGGCTCGCGTTCGCGACCTGCGCGCTGTTCGAGGGTTGGGCGGCTTTCGGCGAGGATCTTGCGTACGAGCAGTCCGAGCCGTGGAAGGCGCAGAGCGAGCTGCTCGTGCGCTCATGGTACGGAGGCCCCGCGCCGGCGACGCCGCAGCCGCGTGTCGTGCTGTCGCGCTGGTCTGGCAGTGAGGCGCGAGCGCGGCTCGAGCCCGCGGCCTTCGACGAAGCGTTCGCGCTCGAGGTGCGCGCGGCTCAGGAAAGCTGGGACACGCAGGTGAATGCACTGCGCTCGCGCCTGCACCCGAACAACTGGAGTCGCTCGCGCGACTAGAACGCGAGCCGCGCGATCGCCGCGAGTCGCCCGGGAGCGAAGAGCGGCGCGCGCGTGACGAGGTCGAGCTCCTCGCGCAGGAGCTGCAGCTCCGCATCGTCCAGCTTGCGGGCCGGGTCCGAGAGCGACTCGAGGTAGCCCGCGGGCAGCTTGCGGTAGTAGTGCCCGACGCGCCAGCCGCGCGAGGCGTTCGCGGCGTTCTTCTCCGGCTCGACGAACGTGCCACCCGAGTAGATCGGCAGGCGCGCGAGCAGCGCGTCCGAGAGCCCCATGGGGTCGACGAGGAAGATCTCCGGCCCGCTCCAGTAACCGAGGTAGCCGATGCCCTCCGCCAGCGACACCTTCGGACCGTTCTCGCGCAGCGACTTCGCGAGCGGATGTCCCTTGGTGACGTGGAGCTTGCCATCGGTCGTGCGATTCGCACTGAACAGTCCGGAGACCGCGTGCCAGTAGCCGCGCTCGTCCGCGACGCCGCTGGGGGCGATGAACTCGGGGCTGCGCCGCCCTTGCGCGTAGTCGATCGGCGCGCGCAGCGGCGAGCGCGGGGTGAGCGAGATGAGCGCCAGCGCGGCGAGGGCCAGCGCGCCCGCAACGCGCACGTCGAGGCGCGCCGTCGCGAGCATCCATGCGGCAGCGAGTAGCGGAGCGGTCAGGAAGCGACCGCTCATGAAGTCGCCCCCGACGCGCGCGACGTAGGCTAAGTGCAACAGAATGCCGAGCGCGACGGCGAGGTGCGCCAGCTCGCGCTTCCATACGGCCACGGCGATGGCCGCCGCGATCGCGCACAGTGTCAGCGGATCGAGCGCGAGGGAGTCGGCGAGGTAGGCCAGCCCTTGCGTCGCGAGCTCCGACGGCGGCAGGCCGCTCGAGAGCTTGGACACAGCCGAGTTGGGGATCAGGGAGCCGTAGTAGACGAGCGAGAACAGCTCCCACGCGAGGAGCGGCAGGAATCCGAGCGCGACGGCGGCGAGCGCACGCCGCGAGCGTTCGCGCCAGAGGTGCGCGGCGAGCGCGGGCGCGAGAAGGGCGAGGGCGTCGAGGCGCGTGAGCGCGACGGCGGAGCTCCACAGGGCAAGGCGCAGCGAGCGCCTGCGATCGGGCTCCTCCGAGAAGGCCGCCGACAGCGCGCCGAGCAGCGCGAAGTGCAGCAGCGGATTCTCAAGGCCCGAGGTGGAGAAGTCGACGAAGGCCTTGGAGCCGGCGAGCACGCACAGGGCCAGCGCGGCTCCCGCGACGTCGCGCGCGGCCCGCAGCGCGAGCAGGAGGCCGGTGGCTGCGGTCAGCGCGAGCGAGAGCGCGATCGACGTGAAGTACGGCTCGCGCGTGAGCGCGTAGGGCACGCTCACGAGCAGCATCCACAGCGGATTGGTGTAGGCCTGCACGCGCTCGGCCGTGTTCCAGCGCGGTCCATGCCCGTCGACGAGGTTGTCGACCACACGGAACGTGATGTAGGCGTCGTCGCAGGCCCACGCGCACTTCAGCGCGAGCAGTACGAGGGCCACCACGAGCGTCGCGAGCAGCGCCGTGTCGAGGCGCGAGCGGGCGGGGTCGCGGGTGGCTGTGCGCGCAGCTTCCATGCTCATCTTGTAGCGGCGCGCGTGCGCCCGGGCGAGCGCACGTTGGCGCGCAGGAGGCGCCAGCCGCCGGGCGCGTCCTCGAGCAGTACGCCCGCGGTGAGATCCACACGCACGCGGAAGCTGGCGTTGGGCTCGAGTCCGAGCGCGTGCGCCACGAGGTTGCGCACGACGTTGTAGTGACAGGCGATCGCCAGCGGGCCACCGTGCCTTGTGAGCGCGCTCTCGAGCACCGGCCACGCGCGCGCCAGCACGTCGGCGTCGGTCTCCCCGCCGTGCACGCGGCAGTTCCACGGATCGTCGTAGATGGCCGCGAGCTCGCGCTCGTGCTGCGCGAGCAGCTCCTTCATCGGGCGGCCCTGGAACCGGCCGCGGAAGATCTCAACCAAGCCCGGGGACGTCTCGAGCGGGGCACCGCTCTCCTTGGAGAGCAGCTCGCCGAGCGTGCGCGCGCGGACGAGCGTCGAGGCGACGACCGCGCGGAACGGGAAGCCTCGAAAGCGCGCGGCGAGGGCCACGCTCTCGCCGTGGCCACTCTCTGACAGGTCTACGTCCATGCCGCCGTAGGCGAGTCCCTGAAACGCCTCGGCCACCTCGCCGTGGCGGAAGATCCACACTTGGGCGCCGCTGCCGAAGCCGGGGTGGGGGAGGCGCGGTCGCGCGAGGCCGAGACTGCCGACATGCATGCGGTCAGACTACCTGCCGCCTGCGCTCCGGTCCCGAGTCTCGCGCTGCCCTTGCGGACCCTGCGGGCTGCACCTACCCTCTCGCGCACGTCAGAGTCCCGCACACCAGCGTGATCCCCATGCCCAAGCTCACTTACTTGCCGACTGGCGCCAGCTACGAAGTCCCCGCGGGCACTCGCTACATGGACCTGTGCCAAAAGGAAGATCTGCCCCAGCCCTTCGGCTGCACTGTGGGGAGTTGCGGGACTTGCTGCCTCGTGATCGACAAGGGGCTCGAGAGCTGCGCTCCGATGAGCGAGGACGAGCGCGACACCGTGACGATGTGCACGGACGAGAAGAACGCGCGGCTCGGCTGCCAGCTCGTGATCCACGGCGACCTCGCACTCCGGCCGATCGAATAGCGACCCGGTCCGTGCGAGGTTGTTCGGTGCGCGCTTGTGCGCCCGCGAGGAGGCTTGCGTCATGACTCGTGTCGGTGTCGTTCTGTCCGGTTGCGGTCACCTCGACGGCAGCGAGATCCACGAGGCCGTGCTCTCGCTCTACTTCCTCGATCGCGCCGGGGCGCAGGTGCACTGCTTCGCGCCGGATGCTCCGCAGCGCGAGGTGGTCGACCATCGCTCGGGCAAGCCGGCGGGCGAGACCCGCAACGCGCTGCGCGAGGCGGCGCGCATCGCGCGCGGGCACATCGAGCCGCTCTCCAAGGCCGAGGAGCGTGACCTCGATGCCCTGTTCCTGCCCGGCGGCTTCGGTGCCGCGAAGAACTTGTCCGACTTCGCGCTGCGCGGAGCCGATGCCACGCCCCTGCCCGAGCTCGCCCGTCTCGTACGAGCGATGCACGCGGCGCGCAAGCCGATCGGTGCGGTTTGCATCGCGCCCGCGGTGCTAGCTGCCTGTTTCCGCGGCACCGAAGTACACGCGACGCTGACCGTGGGAGCGAAGGGCGGCGCGAGTGACGCGCTCGGCGCCATGGGCGCGCAGCCGCAGCCCTGCACGGTCGAGCACTGCGTCATCGACGAGGCGAATCGCATCGTCAGCGCGCCCGCCTACATGTACGACGCGCGCATCTCGGACGTCGCGAAGGGCATCGAGCAGGCTGTCTCGGCCCTCATGCGTCTTTCGGCCCGCCCGGCTTCGGGCCTGGGTTCCTAGGTCCCTTGCCGCCACCACCGCCGCCCTCGGCGGTCCAGCTCAGCCAGCTCGGCAGCCACGCGTCGGCACCCATGCGCACCCCGGCGTTGCCGAGGAAGCAGGTGATCGCCACGAGGCCGACGAGGGCGATGTACTCGCGCTCCGCGACGGGGCCGACCATCAGCGCATTGGCCATCAAGAGCACCACGCCGACGCAGGCGGGGCGCACGGCGGCGCCGACGAAGAGCGCGGCTCCGCCGAGCAACGTGCCGCAGGCGATGAGCCATGCGAAGAGCTCGGGAAAGCGATAGACGACCTTGTTGGCGAAGGTCGCGTACCACGCCGGAGCGCCGACGACGCGCGCGGCGGTCTCCTCGACGATCCACGGACCCACTCCGAGCTCCCAGAGCTGGCGCGATTCGTGTAGGAAGAGTGCCCCGAGGCCAAGACGTAGCAGTACGAGAGCGAACGAGACTGGTGCGGACGAGGCGGCCATGGCGCAGCATTATTCCGCATTCGGGGTCGCCGCTCCATAATCCTCGGCCCATGACGCTCCGCATTCACCTGTGGTCTGGCCCGCGCAACGTGTCGACGGCGCTGATGTACTCCTTCGCGCAGCGCGCGGACACGCGCATCGTGGACGAGCCCCTCTACGCGCACTTCCTGCGGGTGTCGGGCGCGGCCCACCCCGGTCGGGACGAGGTCCTGCGGGCGCAGGACGATGACGGGGCGCGCGTGGTGCGCGAGCAGCTGCTCGCACCCTGCGACCGGCCGGTTCAGTTCGTGAAGCAGATGGCGCACCACTTGGTCGACCTTGACCGGTCCTTCCTGCGCGACTGCGTCAACGTGATTCTCACGCGCGACCCGCGCGACATGCTTCCGAGTCTCGTCAACCAGGTTCCCGAGCCGACCCTGCGCGACACGGCCTACATGATGCAGACGCAGCTTCTGCGCGAGCTGCGCGCGCGCAACCAGCCGGTCGTGGTGCTCGACTCGCGCGAGCTGCTCGTCGATCCGCGCGGCGTGCTCGCGCAGCTGTGCGCGCGCCTCGGACTTGCGTTCGACGAGGCCATGCTGTCCTGGGAGAGCGGTCCTCGGCCCGAGGACGGGGTGTGGGCGCCGCACTGGTACCACAACGTGCATCGCTCGACCGGCTTCGAGCGCTACGAGCCGAAGAGCGCTCCCTTTCCCGCGCGGCTGGAGGCGCTCTACGCGGAGTGCAAGCCGCACTACGAGGAGCTGGCCGCGAGCGCCCTGCGCGTCCGCACGCGCCTGCCTGACCCGCGCAACGAGCACATCTGGGTGCACGTCGGCGGCAAGCTCGTGCCGCGCGCGGAAGCGAAGGTCAGCGTGTTCGACAGCTCCGTGCAGGGCGGCGACGCGTGCTGGGAAGGCCTGCGCGTCTATGACGGTCGCGTGTTCCAGCTCGATCTGCACCTCGAGCGCCTCGAGCACTCGGCCAGGGCGCTCGCGTTCGAGTCCTGCCCGTCGCGCGACACGATCCGTCGCGCGCTGTTCGAGACGCTCGAGAAGAACGGCATGCGCGACCAGGCGCACGTGCGTCTCACGCTGACGCGCGGCGAGAAGCTCACGAGCGGCATGACGCCGCGCAACAACGTCTTCGGCCCGTGCCTGATCGTGCTGGCGGAGTGGAAGGCGCCCGTGTACGGCACGCGCATGCTCGAGCTGGTGACATCCTCGTGGCGTCGTAACCCGCCGATGTGCGTGGACTCCAAGATTCACCACAACAACCTGATCAACAACATCCTCGCCAAGATCGAGGCCGATCACGCGGGCGTGGACGATGCCGTGATGCTCGACATCGAGGGCTACGTGAGCGAGACGAACGCGACCAACCTGTTCCTCGTGCGCAAGGGCGAGGTGCAGACTCCGTTCGCGGACCACTGCCTGCCGGGCATCACGCGCGGCACGGTGCTCGAGCTGTGCGCGGCCAACGCCATCCCGTGCCGCGAGCGCCGCCTCTCGCTCACCGAGTTCTACGCCGCTGACGAGGTCTTCACGACCGGCACCATGGGCGAGCTCGCGCCCGTGCGCGCCATCGACCGGCGCCGCATCGGCGACGGCACCGTCGGCCCCATGACCCGCCGCCTGCAGTCCATCTTCACCGACCTCACCCGCCGCACGGGCACCCCGCTGCCCTTCTAGGCGAGCTCGCGTCTCGCGCGGCCAACTCGAACCGAGCGTCCACGGCGGCCGGTCCTGCCCGCGGGCGCGCGGTGGGACCGTACAGCGTCAGACCCCGATGCCACGCAGCAGCGTTGCTCCCGTGTCATTCTGGTACAGCCAGACACCGTTGGTGTGCCCGCGGAAGCTGGCCTCTCCCTCGGGCAGGTAGCCGCTCGCCAGTCCGATGCCCATCAGGCCCGGCACGATGCGGCCGCGACTGTCCAGCACGCGCGACGCAGCGTCGACGAGCCGACGCTGTCCGAACGCTTCGAGCCGGATCGGATCACCCTGACCGTCTCGCGCGGGCAGCGTGCGGGCGCGGTATCCAAAGGCCGGGACGATGCAGGTTGCGCTCTCGAGAAGCTCCCGCAGCACCTGCGGCTGCTCGTGGAAGGTCCGGAGCGCCGTCAGTCGGACACGCTCGTCCGGCGCGAGCCCGCCGAGTCCGAGGCTGGCACGGCACAGCTCCCGGCCATCGCCGCGCAGGCCCCCGAGCCGATGGAGCCGGCCCGTCCTCGGGCAGACGTCCTCGGGGCCGAACTCTCGATATCCGTCGCTCCGAGCCTGCTGCGGACTCGGGTAGAAGACTCTAAGGCGATTTCGATACGCGATGGTGATGGCCTCGCGTTGCAGCGGCAGGCCTTGGGCGACCTCGAGAGCGGTCACCGCGCTCGAGAATGCGCTGTGGGAACTGCCGATCACGACGACTCGCGCTCGGCTCCCCGCGCGCTCGAGAGTTCGACGCAGCTTGAGTCGGCCCTCCTTCGAGAGGAGCTCTCCAGAGAGCATCACTCGCTGTGCCCAGCGGTCGTCGAGCCGGAGGTCGGGAATCAGCTCGGATTCGAGCGCCTCGGTTCGCACTTGCCGTGCGCCGAGTGCCAGCACGACATGTCTTGCCTTCAGCACCGAGTCGACTCCTGTGCTGGATTCGATTTTCACGCGCCAGGTCCCCTGTCGGGTGGCCTCCAGCGAGCGCGCGAAGTGCCCCGCCAGAAACCGGCTCTCGGGAAAGCGCTCGAAGACGCCGCGCATCGCGTGCGCCACGTCTTCGAGCAGCCGGGCCACGAGCTCGAGCGGCACGTGCGCCTCTCGCTGCGCGAGCAGGGTGCGCACATGCGGACGGTCCAGCAGGTGCCCGAGCACCGTCCGCGCCGGACCAGCTTCCAGGCACTCGAGAAACGAGCTGGCGGGAGAATCGGAGCGCAGCGAATAGTTTCCGAGACTTCCCGAGCCGATCCGGTCACTGCCTTCCACGACTGCGATTCCGCGCGAGAGAATTCGCTCGAGTCTTCCGGTCTGGAGCGCTGCCACCAGCGCTCCCATTCCCGCGGGACCGGCGCCAACAAGGATGCAGTGCAACTCTCGCGAATTGGACACGTGAAACCTCGGGTGCGGATTCGTTGCGGGCACCACGGCGCACGAACGACACGCGTCGCGCCTTGGCCGAGGCGTCGCCTCGCGCTGCCAGTCTCGCGCTCACGCCTCAGCGGACTTCGCCGATTCCCGAGGGGGAGCATTCGGAGTGCAGTCATCCGGAACGGCGGAGCCCGACGATCGAGTGCCCAAATCCGCGAAAAGGGGGGCTAGTTCGTTGCTGCGCTCCTCGGCGAGCTTGGGTCGATGCGCGGAGCGGGAGCTCCCAGACTCGTGGCCAGTGTCGCGGAGAGGCCGTGCCTCTCTGGATCGCGCGGCGAGCTGAGCCCCGCCGCGCACGGGGATCCTCCCCTTCCTCGGTAGGTGCGCTCGGCGTTGACTCCGAGTCACTCGCGGCGCGCGGACGCGTCGATGGTCATGTCGCGAGCTCGCGGAGCAGGCGCTCGACGTCGAAGGTCTCGAAGAGCGCGACGCCGCGGGCGGCGAGCTCGCGCGCGTGGGCACCGCTCGCGATCTCGTAGACGCACAGCGGAGCGGGGGCGCGCAGTGGGCCCCGGGGCAGCTTGCGGTGATCGCAGAAGATCACGCTCGGGGAGAGCGCGGCGATGCGGGCGGAGGCGAGCTCGGAGCCCGAGGTCAGCACGGGTCCGACGGGGTGGGGGAGGCTGGCGCGGGCGTGCTCGAGGGTGGCGAGATCGAAGGAGATCAGCGTGGCGCGGCCCGTGAGCGGGCGCAGGGGGACTTCGAGCGCGGCCAGTACGGCTTCCGCGCCGAAGTGCTCGATGGACGCGCGCTTGAGCTCCACGTAGGCGTGGGCGCCGGTGGCGGCGATGTCGCGGGCGAAGTCCGCGAGTGTCGCGACAGGTTCTGTCGCGAAGTGCGCGGCGAAGCGGGCGCGCTCGGCGGCGCGCAGGCCCGCGAGCTCCGCGGAGGATACGTCGGCCACGCGCCGCGGGTGGCCGCACAGCCGCTCGAGCGTTCCGTCGTGCATCAGGACCGGAACCTGGTCGGCGCACAGCTGCGCGTCGATCTCGACACGCCTTGCCCCGGCGTCCAGCGCGCCCCGTACCGAGGCCCGGGTGTTCTCGGGAAAGCGCGCGGCCAGCCCGCGGTGGGCGACGAGTCGCTCGCGAGGATCAAGTTCCCGGTCCGGCTTCATGCAAGTCCTACCTGTGCATGGCATGATCATGCTCGCCCCGGGCCTGCGCGTCACGCACGCCCCCGTACCCCCCAAAGAGGAGCGTCTCGATGGATCCCTTCGACCCGACCCCGGCCGACCGTTTCAGCTTCGGCCTCTGGACCGTGGGCAACACGGGTCGCGATCCCTTTGGCGACGCCGTGCGGGCTCCGCTCGCTCCGACGTACACGGTCAGGAAGCTCGCCGAGTGCGGAGCGTGGGGCGTCAACCTGCACGACAACGACCTCGTGCCGTTCGGCGCCTCCGCGGCAGAGCGCGACGGGATCGTGCGCGAGTTCAAGGCCGCTCTCGCCGAGCACGGCCTGTGCGTGCCGATGGCGACCACGAACCTGTTCTCGCACCCGATCTTCAAGGACGGCGCGTTCAGCTCGAACGATCCCAAGGTGCGCGCCTTCGCGCTGCGCAAGTCTATGGACGCGATCGACCTCGGCGTCGAGCTCGGCGCGCGCACGTACGTGTTCTGGGGCGGGCGCGAGGGCACGGAGGCCGATGCTTGCCGCGACCCGCGCACGGCGGTGGCGCGCACCCGCGATGCGATGGACTTCCTGTGCGAGTACGTGCGCGACCAGCGCTATGACCTGCGCTTCGCGCTCGAGGCCAAGCCGAACGAGCCGCGCGGGGACATCTACTTCCCGACCACGGGGCACATGCTGCACTTCATCTCGACGCTCGCGCACCCCGAGATGGTTGGCGTGAACCCCGAGGTGGCGCACGAGACGATGGCGGGCCTTTCCTTCGCGCACGGTGTCGCGCAGGCGATGGAGGCGGGCAAGCTCTTCCACATCGACCTCAACGCGCAGCGCATCGGGCGCTACGACCAGGACTTCCGCTTCGGCTCCGAGGACGTGCGGCAGGCCTTCCTGCTGGTGCGCCTGCTCGAGGGCACCATGGGGACCGAGCCCTATCGAGGCCCGCTGCACTTCGACGCGCACGCCTACCGTACGGAGGATGAGCTGGGCGTGTGGGACTTCGCGCGCGGCTGCATGCGCACCTACAAGATCCTGAAGGCGCGCGCCCAGGCGTTCGACGCCGATCCCGAGGTGCGCGCGATCATCGCGGACGTCAAGGATTCCGCCGTGGATCCGCTGCTCTCGGGCTACACGCGCGACAAGGCCGCGCGGCTGCGCGCGCTCGCGATCGACGCCACCGCCGTCGCGAAGCGCGGACTGCGCTACGAGCGGCTCGACCAGTTGATGATGGAGCACCTGCTCGGGGTGCGCTGAGCGAGACTCGATGGCGTTCTATCTCGGATTCGACGTCGGCACCCAGAGCACGAAGGCGCTCCTGATCGACGACGTTCAGCGCGCTGTGGTCGCGCGCGCGTCGGCTTCGTACGGGTTGATCGAGGGTTTGCCGCCCGGTCATGCGGAGCAGCATCCCGACACGTGGGCCACGGCGTTGCGCGAGGTGACGACGCGCATCCTGCAGCAGGCAGACCTGCGCGAGCTCGCGGGCATCGGGGTTTCCGGCCAGCAGCACGGCGCTGTCGTGCTCGATGCGAGTGGCGCGGTCGTGCGCCCGGCGAAGCTGTGGTGCGACACGTCGGCGGCGGACGAGGCCGCGGAGCTCTCGAGCCGCGCCGGGCGCGCGATTCCAGCGGGATTCACCGCACCCAAGCTCGCGTGGATGCGGCGTCACGAGCCCGAGCTGTGGCGCAAGGTCGATCTCGTGCTGCTGCCGCACGACTGGGTGAACTGGAAGCTCACGGGGCTGGCGACCATGGAGCCCGGCGACGCTTCCGGCACGGGCTGGCTCGATCCGCAGGCGCGCGCGTTCTGCGCACGCACGATGCGACTCATCGACCCGCGCCTGCCCGGCATGCTGCCGCCGCTGGTGGAGAGCGGCTCGATCGCGGGCACCCTGACGGCGGAGGGCGCGGCGTGGCTCGGGCTGCCGCGCGAGTGCGTCGGCATCCCGGTGAGCTCTGGCGGCGGCGACAACATGATGAGCGCGATCGGCGCGGGCGCGACGCGCGAGGGCGTGGCGGTGCTGAGCCTCGGCACTTCGGCCACCGTATTCGCGCACTCTTCGCGTGCCATCGTCGACCCCGAGGGCCTGATCGCGCCGTTCTGCGACTCGACCGGCGGCTGGCTGCCGCTGCTGTGCGTGATGAATGCCACCGGCGTGCTCGAGGAAGTGTGCGCGGCGTTCGGCTCCGACCTCGAGACCCTCACGCGGCAGGCTGAGCAGGTCGAGCCGGGCTGTGGCGGACTCTTGTTCGTGCCGTATCTCGTGGGCGAGCGCGTGCCGAACCTGCCGCGCGCGAGCGGAGCGCTCGAGGGAGTTCGCCCCGGGCTGCTGCGGCCAGGCGTGGTGTTCCGGGCCGCGCTCGAGGGCGTGGCGCTCAATCTCGCGCTCGGCGTCGAGCGGCTGCGAGCCCTCGGCCTTGGGATCGACACCGTCCGCGCGGTGGGCGGCGGCGCGCGCAATGTGCTGTGGCGCTCCATCCTTGCCGACGCCTTGGAGGCGACTGTCGTGCCTCTTTCCGAGCCAGAGACCGCGGCCTTGGGCGCGGCGCTTCAGGCGGCTTGGACGAGGCGCTGCAGCGAGGGCGAGGCCCTCGGCATCGATGCGGTGGCGAGCGGCTGGGCCAGCCCCGCCGGCGCTCCGGCGCGACCCGACGCGCACCGCGTGCTCATGATGCGCACCGCGCGGGAGCGGCTTGCGCGCGCCGGCCGAGCGTGAAACCAGCCGATCGGGCGGGCATAATCGAGGCAGTGGAAACGTCACCGTTTGTGCTGTCAGTTGAGGGTTTCGGTCGTTCCTACGAGTCCAATCGCGCGGTCGACGGGCTCTCCTTCCAGCTGCGGCCGGGCGAGATTCTCGGTCTCGTCGGACCGAACGGGGCGGGCAAGACCACGACGCTGCGCACGATCGCGGGCGTGCTGCCCGTCAAGGAAGGGCGCATCGTGGTCGGCGGCTTCGATCTCGCGCGGGACGAGGAGCGGGCCAAGTGCGCCATGCGCTGGATTCCCGACGACCCGCAACCGTTCGATGCCCTGACGGTGTTGGAGCACCTTGAGTTCACGGCGGCGCTGTACGGCCAGCGGGACTGGCGCTCGCGCGCGGACGAGCTGCTCGCGCGCTTCGAACTCGCGGAGAAGCGCGACGCCTTCGGTGGCGAGCTGTCCCGGGGCATGCGCCAGAAGTTGGCCCTCTGCTGCGCATGGATCGCGCGGCCGGCGCTGGTGCTCATGGACGAGCCGCTCTCCGGCCTCGATCCGCGTGGGATTCGCTCGGCGAAGCACGAGATCGAGGCCCTCGCGCGCGCGGGGACGGCAGTGATCCTCTCGTCGCACCTGCTCGTGCTGATCGAGGAACTCGCGACGCGGCTCCTGATCCTCGACCGCGGACGCAAGATTTTTGAGGGCACGCTCGACGAGGCCCGCATGCGCTTCCCGGAGCACTCGCGCGGTTCCCTCGAAGAGATTTTCTTCGCGGCGACGGGTGAGGGCGTTCCGCACAGCAAGGGCAGCGGGAGCGACGCGAGGTGAGCGCTCTCGACGGGGAGACGGCGCTCGCGCTGCTCGAGAGCCGCAAGCGACGCGGCTTCTGGCGACGGCAGTGGCGCAAGCTGCGCACGCCGAAGGGCGCCTTGCTCGCGCTGCTCGGGGCGCTCGTGTTCGCGCTGTGGATGGGCAGCGTGTTGTTCGGTGCCGGTCACGCCGCGGGAGTGATGCAGATCGACCAGCTGACGGTGCTCGCACGCAGCGGCCTGTTCATGCTTCTGATGCTCACCGTCTCGAGCGCCTTCTCGATGCGCGGACTGTACTTGCAGGCATCCGAGATCGAGTCGTTGTTCTCCGCGCCGATTCCGCGCGCGGCGCTGATCCGCTATCGCCTGCGCTCGGCGCTCGTGCGCTCGCTCTTCGGTGGCCTGTTCTTTGGCTGGATGTTCTCGCGTCGGGCCCCCGAGCCGCTGTTCGCGTTCGCGGGCCTGTCGAGCGCGCTGCTCACGCTGCCACTCTTCGGTCAGGGACTGTCGCTGCTGCTCGGAGACGCGGAGAATCGCCTGGCGAGCCGCCTGGCGCGCTTGCCGTGGCGCACGCTGTCCTTCTTGCTGGTCGCGGGCCTTGTGTTCGCGTTGGTGCAGGGCGGCGTGTTCCGTGGCGAGGCCCGGCCGCAGTTCGGAAGCCCCGAGGAGCTGTTCGCATTCCTCGCCGAACAGCGGATCGTGGTCGTGCTCGGCCTGCCGTTCACGCCGTGGGTCGCGGCGATGACGGCGCTCGACGCTGCTGCGTTCTGGCCGCCGTTCCTCGTGTGCGTCGCGATCTTCGTCGGGCTTTGGTTCGCGGTTCCGCGTATCGGCATCGACTTCCGCGAGCTGTCACTCGATACCTCAGCGGACGTGGCGCGCAGGCTGACGCGCGCCCGCCGCGGACTGGCGGCGAACTCGGGGGCCGCGAACTCGGGCACGCGCTCGTGGCGCACGCCATGGCTCGCCGGACGCGGTCCCTTCGGCGCGGTGGCGTGGCGCAAGGCGGTCACGATCGTGCGCAAGTCGCGCGCGAGTTTCCTCGTCGGGGGCCTGATCCTCACGGGCATTGTGGGCTTCTCGATTCTCGCCAACGAGACCGATGCGGACGCCGCTCTGCGCGGCTCGCTGATCGTGGCGGGCTTTGGGATCTTCTACCTGTGTCTGGGGCTGCGCTTTGACTTCCGCGAGGATCTCGAGCTCGTCGGTCTCCTGCGCAGCTGGCCCGTCGCGCCGTGGAAACTGTTCCTTGCGACACTCTTGCCCGAGACACTGCTCGTCTCAGGCATGATCACGGTCGGCGTGCTGGCGTTGGCGGTCTACCACGGCGCCCCGGATCCAAGGCTGCTCGTGGTGGTCGGCTCGGTTCCCTTCGCTGTGCTGGCTTGGACGGCCATCGACAACAGCACCTTCCTGTTCGCTCCCGTTCGCACGGGAGCTGCCCACGACGGAGCCTTGCAGAACGCGGGGCGCGCCATGGTGCTGATGCTGCTGCGCTCGGCAGTTCTCGTTACGTGCGGCGGACTGGCGGCGACTCCTTACCTCGTCCTGCACTACGGCCTCGAGCTTCCGGAGTTCCTTGCGGTTGGTGTCGGCGTCGTGGCGGGTCTCGCGATCCTCTCGCTGGAGATCGGAATGCTCGTCTTTCTCGGCGGACAGGCGCTGCGGCGCTTCGATGCGCCGCGCGACTTGCCCTAGGGCCGTAGGCGAGACGAGGACGTTCGAAGGTTGCGGCGCGCGGCGCGGAAGTCGCTGCTAGGATCTGCACATGGGCGTACCGGACGCGGGAGATGGGCTCCCGACGCTGGCGAGCGTCGAGGACCTGCGCACAACTCTCGATGCGATGGGGGAAGGCCTCGTCGTGCAGGAAGAGAGTGGCGCGATCGTGTTCTGGAACCCCTCGGCCGAGCGCATTCTCGGCCTGACGGCGGGCCAGATTTCCGGTCGCACGTCGCTCGATCCGCGCTGGCGCTGCGTGCATGGGAACGGCACACCCTTCCTTGGCGAGGACCATCCCGCGATGGTGACGATGCGCACGGCGCAGTCGCAGGGCAATGTGCTCATGGGCGTGTATTGGCCGAGCGGTGAGCTGGTCTGGATCAGCGTGAGCTCGCGGCTGCTGTCGCGAGTCGAAGGCAAGCCGCGCGCGGTGCTCACGACGTTCCGCGACATCACCCGCGAGCGCGAGGCGCTGATCGAGCTGCGGCGTCGGGAGGCACTTCTGCACGCGACGATCGACAGCCTGCCCGCGGGCCTGTTCGTCACCGAAGACGGCTTCGGACGGGTGCTGCGCTTCAACGCTCCGCTGCTCGAGGTACTCGCGCTCGGCGCGCTCGAGGAGCCCCTGCGTCATGGGCGGCTCTCGGCGAGCGAGCTGTACCAGCATGTCTCGGGCCTTGTCGTCGACTCTGAGGCGTGGCGCGAGTTCGAGCAGGCATGCCGGCGCATCGGCCACGGGACCGCCCTCGAGCGGGAGTTCCGCGTGGCCGACGGGCGCACGCTGCGGTTTGCGGTGCGGCCCATCATCGACGACTCGAACTCCCGCATCGGCCTACTGCACGGCATCGAGGACCTGACGCCGCGCGTGCGCGCGGACGAGGAGCGGCGTTCGCTCGAGCATCGCCTGCTGGATGTGCAGCGGCTTGAGAGCCTCGGCGTTCTCGCCGGCGGCAT
>SXKQ01000194.1 GCA_005778045.1 Planctomycetia bacterium | reverse complement strand
TGACCGGGACCATGTGCGTCCGATGACCTGACGCGATGCCGATGAAGCCGATTGCCGGGGTGTTCCTGGCGCTGGCCTGCGTGAGCGGCATTGCCGCCACCGGCTGTGTGTTCGAACTGGCCTATGGCGATCCCGGCGCGCTGGCGCATTCCGCCCGAGAGCTGGTGGGGGAAGGAGGCGAGCCGCGCCCGTGAATCCGCGATGCCGACCTCGGCGAGCGCCCACTCGGCGCGCTGGCGCGCCGTCGCACGGGGCACGCGCTCATGCACGAGGATCGCCTCCTCGATCTGCTCCCCGACCGTCATCAGCGGATGCAGCGAGCTGGTCGGGTCCTGGAACACGAAGCCGAGCTCTTTGCCGCGCACACGTTCGAGTTCGCGCTCGGAGAGCTGGAGCAGGTCGTGACCCGCGAACAGGACTTCGCCGGTCTCGATGCGCGCCGGCGGCGTCGGCAGGAGGCGCGCCAGCGCCAGTGCGCTCACGGACTTGCCCGAGCCCGACTCGCCGACGAGCGCCACGGTCTCGCCCTCGTCGACGCTCGCGCCGAAGTTCTCGACGGCCTGGACGGTACCGCGCGATGTCGCAAAGCTCACGCGCAGGTTGCGGACCTCGAGCAAACTCATGCTTCGCTCCGCTTCATGTCGAGCGCATCGCGCAGCGCGTCGCCCACGAGGCCGAGCGCGAGCAGCGTGGCGCCCATGGCGATCGCTGGCCCAAGCGGCAGCCACCAGAACGTGGCCAGCGGACTGATCGCCTCGGCTCCGTCGGCGGCGAGCACGCCCCAGCTCACCTTGGGCGCCTCGACTCCGAGGCCGAGGAAGGAGAGGAAGGCCTCGTAGAGGATCACGCTCGGCAGCGTGAGAGTGAGGTAGACGAGCACGATCGGCAGCACGTTCGGCACGAGGTGCGCACGCACGATCCAGCTGGTCGACGCACCCTGCGTGCGCGCGACCTCGACGAACGCCGCGTGGCGCAGCGCGAGCACCTGTCCGCGCACGACGCGCGCCATCGGCAGCCAACTCACGGCGCCGATCACGAGGAAGAACACGGTTTCGCGCGACACGCTGCGTGCCGCGCCGTCCGGGCTGGGCGCGTTGAGGAACGAGAGCAGGAAGATCACGAGGAAGATCGTGGGGAGCGACTGCAGCACGTCGACGGTACGCATCATCGCATTGTCGATGCGCGAGCGCGCGAGGCCGGCGACGGCGCCCCACGCGACGCCGATCGAGAGGCTGGTCAGCGCCGCGAACAGGGCCACGAGCAGGGACGTGCGGCTGCCCCAGAGGATGCGCGAGAGCGTATCGCGTCCCTTGGCGTCGGTCCCGAGCCACGGGCCGGTCTGCTTCGATCCGAAGACGCTCCGGCGCACGGACACGAGCGCGCGGTCGAGCGGATTGAGCTCGCCGTAATAGGGCTCGAAGCGCTCGTTGAACGGCTCCACCCACGGCGCGACCGGCGGCTTGGGTTGCTTGTCGAGCGCCATCGCGGCGGGCGACGGCAGGGGCAGCAGCGGCACGATGAGGCTGGCGAGCACGAGCGCGAGCAGCCAGCGCAGGCTCCAGCGCGCCGAGGCACGCGCGGCGAGGCGGCGGCGTACATCAGCCCACAGGCTCGGACTCGACTCGCCCGCGAACTGCTCGGCCACGCGCTCGAAGGTCGCGTCGCCGAACCAGTCGCCCTTGCGCGGCGCCGTGCTCACGCGTCCTTCTCCAGCTCGATGCGCGGATCGATCACGGCGTAGGCGAGGTCGACGAGCACGTTGAGCGCGTAGACGGCGACGGTGTAGACGAGCGTCACGCCCATGGCGAGCGCGTAGTCGCGGTTGAGCGCTCCGGCGACGAAGTGCGAGCCCGTTCCGGGGATCGTGAAGATGCGCTCGATCACGAGGCTGCCGGTGAGGATGCCGGCGGCCGCGGGGCCGAGGAACGAGATGACCGGCACGAGCGCGCCCGGCAGGGCGTGACGCAGCACCACCTGTCGCCACGGCACGCCCTTCGCCCGCGCCGTGCGGATGCAGTCCTGCGAGAGCGTCTCGAGCAGTCCGGCGCGGAATAGGCGCGCGACGTAGGCCGCGAAGGGCGCCCCGAGCGCGAAGCTGGGCAGCACGAGGTGCGCGGGCGTGCCCCAGCCCGCAACGGGAAAGATCGGCAGCGCGACCGCGAGCGCGAGCACGAGGAACGAGGCGATCACGAAGTTTGGGAGCGACAGGCCGAGCGTTGAGAGCACGCGCGCACCCGTGTCGAGCGCCGTGCCCGGGCGCAGCGCGGAGACGAGACCGCCCGTGAGGCCGAGCAGGAGGGCCCAGCCGAGCGCGGTGACGCCGAGGGCCGCGGAGACGGGCAGCGACTGTGCGACGATTTCGTTCACCGAGACGTCGCGGTGCTGCAGCGAGGGCCCGAGGTCGAGGGCGAGGATCCCGCCGAACATGTCGCTGCGATCGCCGAGCAGGCCGTGCTCGTCGAGGTTGAGCGGCCCGAGCGTCTGCAGGTACTGGCGCCATGCGGGCCAGTCGAGGTGGTAGCGCGCGTTGACGGCGGCCTCGACGGTGGGGTGGAGCGTGCGATCGGAGGACAGCGGCCCGCCCGGGACGCTGCGCATCAGCACGAACGAGATCGTGATCACGGTCCAGACCGTGAGCGCGAACCACGCGAGGCGTCGCAGCAGGAAGCGCCTCACAGCTGCTCCTTCGCGTGCGCCGGCGCGTACAGGCCTTCCACCGGCCCGTGGGACTCGACGCGCTCGCTGAGTCGCGTCGACTGGGTCCGCACGTCCTCGAGTTCCTTATCCGACCGCCAGTACCAGTGCTTGGGCGACTGCTCATTGAGCGCGTTCTGGCCGAAGCCGCCGACGCGCGGATCGACAAGATTCTGGCTGACGTAGTGGTAGATCGGAATGCACGGCAGCTCGTACAGCAGGATGCGCTCGGCGTTGGCGTACAGCTCGCGGCAGCGGGTCGGATCGCGCTCGCTGTGGGCCGCGGTGACGAACTCGTCGTACTGGCGATTGGACCAGCCCGTACGGTTGTTCTCGTGGCCCGTGGTCCAGATGTCGAGGAAGCTCGAGGGATCCGCGTAGTCGGCGATCCAGCTCGAGCGCGAGAGGTCGTAGTCGAGCTTGCCCTGCGCGTCGAGGAACGACTTCCACTCTTGATTGCGCAGCCGCACTTCTAGACCGAGGGCCGCGCGCCACTGTTCCGCCGCCACTTCCGCGATGTCGCGGTGCACCTCGCTGGTGTTGAAGTGCAACTCGAGCTCGCGCAGGTTGAGCTTGCCCTCGGCGTCAGCGAGTCCCGCGTCTCGCAGCAGCTTCTGTGCGTAATCGGCGCTCTCCCCGAAGGTACTCGGCGACCGATAGTCGCCGACCTGCGGCGGCAGGAAGCTGAAGGCCGGCTGCTGGCCTGCCTTGAGCACGAGCTCGCAGATTTCCTTGCGACGCAGGGACGTCGCGAGCGCGGCGCGCACCTCGCGTCGATCGAGCGGCGGGCGCGTGACATTGATGCGGTAGAAGTAGACGCCGAGATACGGGCGCGGGTTGAAGTCCTCGCGGTCGAGGAGCTCGGGCACGAGGGTCGAAGGGATCGCGCCGTCGACCCAGTCGAGCTCGCCCGCGAGGTACAGGTTGAGCGCGCTCGACCAGCTCTCGACGGAGAGCACGTCGATCGTGCGCATCGCCACGTTGCGTGCGTCCCAGTAGTGTTCGTTGCGCTCGAAGCGCAGTACCTCGCCGATGCGGCGCTCGCTGAGGCGGAAGGGACCGTTCGTGACGAGCGCGCCCGGCCGCGTCCAGCGCGTGGCCCAGTCGCGCGGGAATTGCTGCTGCAGCGGCTCGAGGCTCGCGCGGTGCACGGGAGCGAAGACGTGCAGCGAGAGCAGCGGGAGGAAGTGCGGGGTGGCACGCTCGAGCCGGATTTCGAGCTCGCTTGCGTCGCGCGCGACGATTCCCACGCGGCTCCAGTCGCGCTCGCGCTGAACGCCTCCGGCGGCTTGTCCCGTGGAGAACTCGCGGGCACCCTCGACCAGCCAGAGCGACGAGGCGTACTCGCAGGCCGTCGCAGGCTCCAGCATGCGCCGGAAGCTCCACTCGAAGTCCGCAGCGGTGAGCGGCTCGCCGTTGGACCAGCGCGCGTCGGCGCGCAGGGTGAAGGTGAACGTCCGCCCGTCGGGGCTGACCTTCCAGCCCTTGGCAGCGCCGGGCTCGACCGCGAGGGTTCGCGGATTGCGCGCCACGAGTCCCTCATAGAGGATGCGCATCACGCGTCCTTCGGGCACTCCTGTTACGCCGTGGGGATCGAGGCTGCGCAGCTCGCCGCCGCCAGTGAACGCGAAGTCCGCACGCGGGCGTCCCGAGCGCAGGGCGAAGGCCACCACGTACAGCCCCAGAACGCCGAGAAGCGTCGACGCCAGTGCGAGTCGAGCGCCGATCGTGGAGGGCATCGGGGACATGGCTCCGTCGGATCCTACGCAGGCCCGTGGGCGAAGTCTCGGCTGCGTTGCCGACCGCTCCGATCTCGCAGCGCACAGCCGCACTCGGGGCACCGAGTTGCGCCCGGAGCACGGCGCGGCGATCGATCGTCCGACCGCTGTAGCCTTCGGTCGGCGCGTGGTGTATTCCTGCCAGAGTTCCGCGCGGCTTGTCCCGGTCGCGTCGACCCTTCCGCCCTGCGCGGAGGCTCTCCCGCACGATGTCCAAGGCGCACGCCATTCCGCTCCGGTCGGCCATCCTCGCGCTCGCCGCGCTGGCGTCCTCGTGGCTGGTTTCCTGTGGCCCCGACGTGCCTGCGCCGACGCCCGCAATGGCTCCTCCGGCCCCTCGGTCGGGTGCGCCGCTCGACGTGGCCCCCGACGCGACTCGGCCGGATCACTTTCGCCCGGGTCCTGATCCCAGCACGGATGCGCTCCCCGCCCCCCGCCGGGGCGGCAAGGTCGTGGTGCATGTCGAGGCCTTGCCGCGGCAGCTGAACTACCTGCTCGACAATTCCGGCGTCACCCGACGCATCCTGCAGGAGCTCCACGGGACGCTGGTGGCGCGCGACCTGTACACCGGAGTGCACCGTCCGCAGCTCGCTGAGAGCTGGGTGGTCGAGGACACGCTCGTGCGGCGCGACGGGCGTCGACTGTATGGCGAGCTCTTCGAGCAGGGAGAGAGCTGGCGTGTCGTGCCGCGCTCCTCGCCCGGACATGCGCTCGGCGCAACGATCGTCGTGGCGAAGGCGGACGTCGCGCGCATCGAGCGCGGCACGGTCTACACCTTCCGGCTGCGTCCCGGGATCCGCTGGCACGACGGCGCGCCGCTGCGCGTCGAGGACTTCCTGCTCACTTGGCGGCTCGCGAAGATCCCGCAGGTGCAGTGTGACGAGAAGCGCTTCGAATTCGAGCACCTCGTGCTCGCGGAGAAGCTCGACGAGCGCTCGCTGCGCTTCTTTTACGACCGCCAGTACTTCGGAGCCGCCGCCGTGTTCGAGGCGCTGATCCCGCTGCCGGCGCACGTGTACGACCTGCGCGATTCGAGCCATCCGGATTCGCGTCCCGAGGCCAGCGACGCCGAACTCGCGGCGCACGTCAACGAACACCCCGCCAACCGGCGCTGGATCGGCATCGGTCCCTACCGGTTGGTGGAGTTCGGTGACGAGTACGTCGAGGCCGAGCGCGTCGAGAACGGCTGGCCCTCGGAGGACTCCGGCTGGTTCGACGCGATCCGTTGGCGACTCATCACGGACGATGCGCTCGCCTATCGCGCGCTGTGCGCCGGTGAGATCGACTTCACGTCGCGGCTGCTCTCGGACGACTACTTCCGCGCGAGTACGGATCCAGAGTTCACGTCGCGCGCTTACGTCGGGCACTTCTACACGCCGCGCGCGAGCTACATCGGCTGGAACCTGCGCCGGCCGCAGCTCGCCGATGCCCGCGTGCGCACGGCGCTCACGCTCGCGACCGACTGGGACGGGTATGTGCAGGGCTTCTACCGCGGGCTGGCCCAGCGCGTCACCGCGGAGTGGTTCGACGGTGGCGCGGACTACGATCGGGAGCTCGCGCCGCTGCCGTTCGACGTCGCGCGTGCGCGGACCTTGCTCGCCGAGGCGGGCTGGTACGACCGCGACGGCGACGGGTTCGCCGATCGCGATGGCAAGCCGCTGGCGATCGAGCTGCTCACGCAGGCCGGAAGCCGCTCGGGCGAGGTGTTCCTGCAGCGCTATCAGGAGACGCTCGCGCAGGCGGGCGTGCGGCTCGACATCAGCGCCGTCGCCTGGCCCGTGCTCATCGAGCGCGTGCGCGAGCGGCAGTTCGACGGTGTTTTCAAGGTGTGGGTCGTGCCGATCGAGAGCGATCCCGCACAGCGCTGGCACTCGCGCGAGGTCGGAACCGGCACGGCCAACGAGACCTCGTTCGCCGATCCCGAGGTCGACCGGCTGATCGACGCCTACACGGTGGAGCTCGACGCTGCGCGCCGCGGCGCCATCAGTCGCGAGCTGCAGCGGCGTCTGTACGCCGAGCAGGCCTACAATTACGGCGTGAAGGTGCCGCACAAGTTCGGTGCGTCGCTGCGCCTGCGCAACGTGCGCATCGGTCCCGTCGATCCGGGCCTCCGCGTGCGCGAGTGGTACTTCGCGGACTAGCGAGGCGCGGCATGCGAAACCTGCTCCTGCGCTCGCTGCGCGCGTTCGCGACGCTGCTCGGGCTCGTCGCGGTGGCCTTTGCGCTGCTGCGACTCGCGCCGGGCGATCCGGCGGCGCTGCGCTTCGCGAGTTCGGAGATGGTCGAGGCCAGCGCGGCCGCCGAGGCGCTCGAGCGCTTTCGCGCGGAGCACCTCCTCGAGCGATCGCTGCCGGTGCAGTTCCTGCACTACCTCGGGCCTTTTGATCTTGGCCCCGAGGGACACGCGCTGTTCGGCGGCAACGGCGCACAGCCGTGGGGCGGCTTGCTGGCGGGTGACCTCGGGCGCGAGTACTTGCGACCGGATGTCGAGATCGGCCATGAACTCGTACGTCGAATGTCCGTCACGCTGCCGCTGGCGCTGCTTTCGGCACTGCTCGCCTACGCGATCGCCCTGCCGCTCGGTGTCGGGCAGGGGCTGCGACGTGGCGGGGTCTTCGACGGCTGGACGCGCGCGCTGGCGCTGCTCGCCTACTCGGCGCCCATCTTTTGGGTGGCGCTCCTGTTGCAGGAGCTGTTCGGGCCGACGGGGCTCGACTGGCTGCCGATTCTCGGGCTTCACTCGCGCGATGCGGCGCGCGGAAGCTTCGCGGATCTCGCCGCGCACGCCGTGCTGCCGATCGTGTGCATGAGCTACGCCTCCATCGCGTCGATCTCGCGCCAGATGCGCGCCGCGACGGCGGAGGTCGCGCGCTCGGAGTTCGTGCTCGCCGCCCGCGCGCGCGGGCTGCCGGAGCGGGCCGTTGCGTGGCGACATGTCGTCCGCAACGCGCTCGTGCCGGCCTGCACGCTGGTGGGGCAGGTTCTGCCGTGGCTCGTGGGCGGTTCCGTGTTGGTCGAGACCGTGTTCGAGATTCCCGGCATGGGCAAGTACGCGTTCGACTCGCTGCAGCGGCGGGAGTACGACGCGGTGGCCGCCTGCGTGCTCGTCACCGGCGCGATGACGCTCCTTGGGCTCGCGCTCTCCGACTTCCTGCAGGCGCGGCTCGATCCGCGGGTACGTGATGGAGCGCGCTGAGGTCGTGAGTTCGAGGCCGGGCGCTTGGCAGCGCTGGCGCGCGCAGCCCGGCGTCGCGCTGGCGCTCGCCGTGCTGGCGCTGGTGATCTCGAGCGCGGTCTTCGCGCCGTTTCTCGCTTCTGCGCGGCCCTACACGCTGCTGGCGGTCGATCGCGGCGCCTACGAGGCGAGCCTCGTGGAGCTCGAGCCGTTGCTGCGCAGCTGGAATGAGCGTCTCATCGATGCCGCCGCCGCCCGGCAGGCGCTGCGCGAGGACGATCCGCAGAGCGTGCACGCGGCTTGGGAAGCGCATGCGGCCCTGCTGCGCGAGGTGCGCGCAGTGGAGTTGCGACTCTCGACCGTCCGGCGCCACGCGGGCGCCGAGCGCGAGGCTCAGGTGCCGCTCGATGCGCTCGAGCTGCGCCTGCGCGGCTGGACCGGCAAGGTGCATGCGGGCGAGCTCGATGACCTCGGGCCCGCGGCGGACCTGTCGGCCTCGGCCGCGAAGCTGCGCGACAGCCACCGGCCGCTCGACCCCTCCGGCGCGGGGATGCGCCTGCGGTTGCAGCGCACCTTTCCTCTGTTCTCCGATCTCGGCTGGTGGGACTGGTTCGCGGCGTTCGCGTGGCTCGCGACGATCGTGCTGTTCGCGCGGCGCTTGCCAACACGCCGCTGGCTCGCGGGCGGCGCCGTGGCCTTCCTGCTCGCGATGCTGTGCTCCGCCGCTTTTCGCGCCCCGAGCGGGCTCGCCACGCGCGAGGTGAAGCTTGGCATCGCGTCGGGGGCGATCGAGATCTCGAGCGCGTGGTTCCCGCCGATTCCCTTCGGACGCGACGAGACGCGCCTGTCGGAGGCTTCCCGACCGCCGACCTGGATGGCCGCGGCGGAGATCGACGAGAGCGGACGCTACGTGCGCGGGCCCCGCTCCGAGCGCGCGGCCAGCGGGCTCGAGCCCGCGAACCTGCCGGTGGCGGTCCTGCCCGCGGAGCCGGCCCTCAACAGCCCCGTGCGCCATGTGCTCGGCACCGATGCGCGCGGGCGCGACGTGCTCGCGCGAGTGCTGTGGGGCGGACGAGCGAGTCTGGCGGTCGGCGTGCTGTCGATGCTCGGCGTGCTCGCCCTCGGCGTGCTACTCGGCGCACTCGCGGGTTACCTGCGCGGTCCGTTCGACGCGCTGTGCAGCTCCCTTCTCGCCGTGCTGCAGTCGTTCCCTCCGTTCTTCCTCGTGGTCACGGCGGCCGCGATCGGCGCGGAGCGTGCGGCGCAGGCGCGACTCTCGCCGCTCGCGTGGGTGACGCTGGTGATTGTCGCGGTCGGCTGGACGGGCATCGCGCGGCTCGTGCGTGCCGAGGCGCTGCGCGTACGCGAGCTCGACTATGTACTCGCGGCGCGCGCGCTGGGCTATTCCGAGCCGCGCATCTTCCTGCGACACGTGCTGCCCAACGTGCTGACGCCCGCGCTCGTCGCGGCTGCGTTCGTGGCCATCTCCGCCATGCTTGCCGAGTCGTCGGTGTCCTTCCTCGGCTTCGGGGTGCGGCTGCCCGATCCCTCGTGGGGTGCGCTGCTGCAGGAGGCGCGCGCGAGCTCCCGGGGCTGGCTGGTCGCATGTCCCGGCGCGTTGATCCTGCTCACCTGCCTCGCGCTCAGCTGGCTGGGCGACGCGGCGCGCGACGCGCTCGACCCCCGGGAGGGCGCATGAGCGTGACCCCGTTGCTGGAGTTGCGCGGGCTGCGCCTGAGCTATCCGCGGCGCGGCGTGGTGCTGCGCGATGCGGCGCTCGAGCTGCGCGCAGGCGAGCTCGTGGCACTCGTCGGCCCGTCGGGCTCCGGGAAGTCGAGCCTCGCGCTCGCGTTGCTCGGTCTGCTGCCTTCCGAGGCGAGCGTCGAGGGAGAGCTCAAGCTCGGGGAAAGCTTGGTCTCCCTCGGCGACGGCGCCGCGCTCGCGCGCCTGCGCGGGCGCGAGCTCGCGCTCGTGCCGCAGGATCCGCTGGCCAGTCTCGATCCGCTGTGGAGCGCGCTCGAGCAGGCGAGCGAGGCGCCGCGTCTCGCCGACGGGGTCGAGCGGACGGAGGCACGGCGGAGCGCGCTCGCCCTGTTCAAGCGCCTTGGCTTGCGCGAGCCCGAGCTGCTCGGCAAGCGGGCGCCGCACCCGCTCTCCGGCGGCGAGCGCCAGCGCGTGGTGCTCGCGGCGGCGCTCTCGCGCGGGCCGCGTGTGCTCGTGCTCGACGAGCCCACGAGTTCCCTCGACCTGCCGCGCGCGCTGGAGGTGCTCGACCTCGTGCGCGAGCTGCTGCACGAGCGGGGCATGACCGCGCTGTGGATCACGCACGACCTCGCGGCGGCGCGGGCGCGGGCGGATCGCGTGCTCGCGCTGCGCTCGGGCACCGTCGTCGATGCGCAACTGTGCGCTCCGTCCCCGTCGCCGCGGCGCGCTCCGACGGCGCCCGGTAAACGGCCATGGCTAGCGGTGTGCGGCGTGTCGGTGGAGCGCGCGTCGCCCGACCGTGAGGCCTCGCCGCGCAGGGTGCTGCGGGAGGTTTCGTTCGAGCTCGGGGCGGGGGAAGTCCTGAGCGTGGTCGGCACGTCGGGCAGCGGCAAGTCGAGCCTGCTCGCGGCCCTGACGGGGCTGCTGCGACCGGTCGACGGAACCGTGGAGTTCCAGTTCGGAGCCGGCGAGACGCCGGTGGACCCGGCGCAGGCGAGCACGGGCCGCCTGCGGGCCCTGCGGCGCTCCTTGGGTCTCGTGCTGCAGGACCCGGGCTCGAGCCTCCAGCCCCGCTTGCGCGTGCAGGACGCGCTCCTGGAGGCTCTGGAGGTGCGCGGCCAGCGCGAGGCCAACCTCGATCAGGTGCGCACGTTGCTGCTCGCCATGGGCCTTTCCGAGACGCACCTTGCGGCGTGGCCCCACGAGCTCTCCTGGGGAGAGCGCCAGCGCGTGGCGCTCGCCCGGGCGCTGTGCGGCTCGCCGCGGCTGCTCCTGTGCGACGAAGCGACGTCCAGCCTCGACGCGGCCACGGCCGCAGACGTCCTGGCGCGGCTCGCCGAGACCGTCCAGCGCCGCGGCATGGCCCTGTGCATGGTGACCCACGACCTCGGCGTGCCGTGGACGCTCGGGGGCCGGCTGGCGGTGCTCCACGAGGGTGCGCTGGTCGAGAGCGGTACGGTCGACGACCTGCTGCGTGCGCCCCAGCACCCCGCCACGCGCTCGCTCGTCGCGGCTTGGCGCACGCTGGGCGGTGCGGACGCGAGCTAGGCCGGCAGAGCGACCCGCAGCCGGTCGCGCAGGATCGCGCGCAGCTCGCCAAAGCTCTCGATCTCGAAGTCGGGCCGCGGCGCGTCGCCGAGCTCGTGGCGGCGCACGAGGCGCGCCCAACAGGTGAGCATGCCGAGCTGGCGCGGCGGCGTGACGTCGTTGCGCGGGTTGTCGCCCACGTAGAGCGCGCGCGCCGCCGCGATGCCGCAGCGCTCGAGCGCCATCTGGTAGATCTTCGGGTTGGGCTTGGCGACCCCGATCTGGTCCGAGATGAAGATCGCGGTCGGATCGAGGTGGGGGACGAGCCCGAGGCGCACGAGCTTCTCCGCCTGCTTCACGGTCAGGCCGTGGGTGATGATCCCGACGCGCGCTCCTGCGGCGCGCAGGTCCCGCAGCAGCTCGCCCACGCCCGGGAAGGGCGCGAGCTCGTGGAACTTCGTGTCGTGGTAGGCCGCGACGCCGGCTGCGACGACCAGCGCCGGGTTGTGATCGGCGAGTGCGGACTCGGGCAGGCGCAGGAGGAGCTTGTCGAAGTGGTGCTCGTAGTTGGACGAGAACTCGGCGATCACTTCCTCGAGCTCGCGATACACGCGCTCCTCTTCACCACGCAGTCCGGCGGCGAGCATGGCCCGCACCGCGTTGCGGCGCGCGCGCTGGGCGAAGGCCGTCGTCGCGCACAGGGTGTCGTCGATGTCGAAGAAGACTGCGTCGATCTGGGCCATGGGGGGCATGCGCGCAGGAAGGCTAACCGTTGCGGGTCGCGCGCGTCCATCGAGCGGCGTTGGACCTGATCGGGCGTGGGGATGCGGCACCTCGAAAAGGCAGGACGCCGCCCCCCCGCGCGGGAGGACGGCGTCCGTGGTTCGAGTCGAACGCTTCGAAAGCGCGACTAGCGGATGCGCTCTTCGAGCTTCTCGACGGCGTCGTGCACGTCCATGATGCTCGCGCGGATCACGATCATCAGGCTCTTGGACTCCTCGTTGAAGCCTTCGTTCTTGAGGAGGAAGCCGAGGATCGGGATCTGGGACAGCCAAGGCACTTCGGCGCGGCGCTCGATGTTGCGCACGTTCGAGAGTCCGCCGAGGAGGATCGAGCCACCGTCGGGGATGACAGCCGTGGTGAACACGCTCTGGACCTCGAGCTCGGGCAGCTGGAACTCGACCGGAGCGGTGTTGCCACCGAGGGTCGAGCTGAAGGTGCGCAGGGCCACGACCTTGGCCACCGTCGGCTGGATCTCCAGCGTCAGGTACTTGCGGTTGTGGTGGATCGTCGGGCGCACGTCGAGCACCACGCCCTCGTGCAGCACGTTGATCTGCGGGTCGGCGACGGCCTGGAACTGGGCCACTTCGACGTCGAAGTCCTGGATGTAAGCCTGCTGGTTGATCACGGCAACGTAGGCGCGCTGGGTGTTGTGCACCGAGAGCATCTGGTTGTTGATCAGCTGGTAGTCGGTCGACTTCTCGACCGCGCGCAGGATCATCGACACTTCGAGGTCGTTGAGGAACGTCAGCTGCGTGGTGATGCCGCCGATGCTCGACAGCGCCGAGCCGAGCGGGCTCTCGAAGTAGTTCTCGGTGCGGCCCTTGAAGTCGCCGTCCGCGCCGTCGTTGTAGAAGAAGCCCGAGGAGGGGATGCCCGATGCAGCGCCAAGGCCGTTGTTGTCGAGGCCGCGCGAAGCGCCGTCCTCGAGGCCGTTGGTCACGTCGTCCATGTCCTTGAACGGTGCGACGGGGTTGTCGAGACCGCGGAAGTCGACACCGATCTCCTGCAGCCAGTTGGACGAGACCGTCATGAACTTCGACTCGATCGTGACGAGCGAGGAGCCGAAGCGGCGCAGGTCGTTGAGGAACTTCTTGACCTGCTCCTGCACGTCGGGAGTGTGGACGATGACGATGAAGCCTTCGCCTTCAGCGATCGAGACGCCCTCGCCCTCCCAAGTGCCCGGAGCGACGTTCTCCTGAATCAGGGTCGAGAGGTTCGAGATCTCGATCAGCTTCGGCTTCTCGCCGATGCCGCCGAAGGGGCCGCCGCCGTCGTCGTCTTCCATGTCATCGAGCAGGCGCAGGCGCTCGATGCGCGGACCGTAGAAGTCCGTCAAGCTGAAGACGAGGTCCTGAACGTCGTGGTTGTAGATCACCGGGACGCCGCGGGCCTTGGCCTTGGTCGTCACCATGACCGCGTCGTTGCGCACGGCCCAGGCGACGTCCTCGCCCGACATGCCGACGATCAAGTTGAGGGCCTGCTCAACCGAGAGCGACGAGGTCAGGTTGAGGTTGTAGACGGCGCCGGCGTCCGTGGCGGCGGTCTCGGCGGCCGGGTCGACCACCAGCGGCAGGCCGGTGAAGGTGCGCAGCACATCGACCACCGCGGAGAGCGAGCTCTCATCGGCGACCTTGAGACCCGGGATGCGGGTCTCGCGCAGGCTGGCCTTCAGCTCGCGGTCTTCCGTCGTCTCGCGCTGCGAAAGGTCGATGCCGCGGCGCTTGGCGCGCTTCTCGGTGATGTCCTTCCAAAAGTCCTGATCGGGCAGCGTGTAGATGTCCGACTCGGGGATGCGCAACTCGTCGAGACCCTCGCGCCAGCGCAGGAACTGCTCACGCTTGCGCAGGATGTAGTCGGCGCGCACCGTCTCGCGACCGGCGCGGAAGGCGGCGTCGCGGATCTCCATGGCGCGATCGTCTCGCGGATCCTCGTGGAGCGCCTGATCGCAGAAGTCCATGGCCTCGTCGTAGTTCTGCTTCTCGAAGGCGCTGATGGCCTGATCGAGCATGTTGTTGATCAGGGCTTCGCGGCGCAGGGCCTGCGCCTTGCCCTCGGCCTTGAGCGCTTCGACTGCCTTGGCGGCTTCGGCGTCGCGACCGGCCTGCTCGGTGGCCAGACGACCAGCGGTGGCCTTGGCGAGCTCGGCTTCGATCTCGGCGTCGACACCGTTCCAGTCGATGGCCGAGTACGGCGCCCAGCGGATCAGGTTCTTGGCCACCGAGAACTCGGCGATGGCGCGCTCGTATTCGCCCTTGGCGGCGAAGTCGCGGCCTTGGTTCAGGCTCTCGCGCGCTTGGGCCTGCATTTGCTGAACCTTGATCTGCCAGCGCGCGGCCATGTCGGTCGCGTCGACACCCTGCTGGCCGGGCGCCTTGCCCATCAGCACGGTGACTTCGGCCAGCATCTGCTTGGCTTGGGCGTTGTCGGGCTGCAGCTCGAGCGCGGCGAGCAGCTCGGCCTCCGCCTCGGCGAAGCGCAGGTCTTCAGTGCGCGCCTTGGCGTTGGCGAGGTGACGCTCGACGAGCAGCACCGAGCGCTGCTGGTTGAGAGCGGTCTGCTCCTTCTGCTTGTCGAGCAGATCTTGGGCACCATCCTGAGCGGGCTCAGGTTGGGCGAGGGCCGCCACGGGGGCGGCCGGCTCGACCGGCTCGACGGCGTAGTTGGGCGCCGTGGCGCAAGCCGCTGTCAGGAGCATGCAGAACGGGAGTGCGTTGCCGACCTTGCTCATCGCGTGGGACTGTCGAACTTCGACGGTGGGGGGTGGGGACCCGAGAGATCCCGTGCCTTCGGCAGTGAGCCGAGGGCGCGGGCGTGAGAGATGGGGGTGGGGGGAGACGTTCAAATCGAGGGGCGCTGGCCGTCGCGCGGCCGACACCCTTCGCTGGGCGGAAGGGGGGGAAGGTTAGCGTCGGAGCGAGGGCTTGGAAAGCCTCTGGCGGGGGAGCCTCGACGCTCGGCTTTGGATCAGCCCACAGGACCGACTCAAGCCGCGGAGGCCCCGCAGGCTCGTCCTCGCGCCACAAGCCCTTGGGGGGCCGGGCGGCATAGGGCGAGTCATGCCGGGACGCAGGTGCGATGGGTGGAACAAAAGAGCGGCGGGGGACACGCCGGCGTCCAGCGCGTCCCCCGCGTGGGATCACTTCTTCTCGTAGAGCGCGGACTTGTCGCCGATGAACGACACGTCCGTGTAGCCGATCAGGATCACATCATCGAGGATCTTGACCACGTCGGCGTAGCAAGTACCCGGGAGCGGGTCGATGGTGACCGAGCCCTTGGGGTCGATCTTGTAGAGCTCCCTCACGCGCGCGACGATCTCGCGCATCTCGAGGCTCGATTTTGGGCCGACCGAGTAGCGGATGACGCGGTCAGGGCCAAACCTGAAGGCCCCTTCGCCGTCCCAAGGCTTGCCCGAATCATCGGGAGCAAGCTTGCTGCCTTCGCGCTCGACCTTCAGCTTGATCTCGACCTTCTCCTTCGGCTCGGCCTCGGTCTGGTTGACCCCGACGTCCTTCGGCAGGTAGGCGGACAGCTTGCCCTCGAGCAGTTTGAACTTGATCGTGAGCATGAAGAAAATGAGGAGCTGGAACACGACGTCGATCATCGGCGTCATGTCGCTCTTCATCTCCATCGACTCCTGCGAACTGCTGACTCCGATAGCCATCTAGTTGCCTCCTGCTTCCGAGCCCTCGGCGGGCTTTTCTTGACCGGCGGCGAGCTCGATCTTCCAGATCTTGATGTCCGAGATGCCGCAGATCTCCATCACCTTCTGGATGTGCTTGAAGGGGGTGGACTGGTCGGCGCGCACCAAGATGGGCTTGTCCGGAGCGATGATCTTCGAACCCGGCTCGACCGGGGCCTTGGGCATCGCGCGGGCACGCATCGCGAGGTACTCCTTCAGCTTCTTGTAGCCGTCGTCGCGCTTGGGGTCGTAGTAGACCTCGCGCTTGACCAGGATCTGGCCGTCGGCGGTGATGTTGATCACCGGGCGGGGATCGAGAGGGTTGGGCTTGTCTTCCACGGCCGAGAGGGCTTTGGGAAGCACCAGCGTCTCGAGATCCTGCTGGCTCATGTCCATCAGGAGCATGAAGAAGATGATCAACTGGAACACGATGTCGATCATCGGCGTCATGTCCATGACGATCTCGTCGTTGGACTGGTTCTTGGCGAGGTTCATAGGTCCTCCGGATGCTCCTACCTCCGCTGGGACGGCGACCTACGGTTCCTGAACGGAGACGCAGGCCGCCGCGACCGGCGGCGGGCGAGTATCACTGGTTGTTCGTCGGGCGGAAGCGCTCAAACAGGTCCTCGACGATCGCGCCGACCTCGATGATGTTGCGCACGAGGCGGTTGCGGATGTACGCGAAGGCGGCCGTCGCGGGGATGGCAACCATCAGACCTTCGAAGGTCGTGAGGAGCGCGACGTAAATACCGCTCGCGAGCTGGGCCGGCGTCGGGTTGGCGGTGTTTGCGATGATGTGGAAGGAGGCGATCATGCCCTGCACCGTGCCGAACAGGCCGAGCATCGGGGACACGGCGGCGAGCACCGAGATCCAGCCGATCTTCTGGTTCAGGCGGATCGACTCCTCGTTGCCCATGTCCTGCAGCGCGGTCTGGATGACCTCGAAGGGCTGGCCGATCTTGGCGATGCCGGCGCGGCAGACCCTGGTGAAGAAGCTGGGCTCGTTCTCGCACAGCTCCATGGCCTCCTGGAACTGGCCTTCCTCGAACAGGCTCTGGATCTCGTCGACGATCTCCGGCGGAGCGAGCTTCTCACGGGACAGGGTGACGTAGTTCTCGATGATCACGGCCAGCGTGACGATCGAGAGGAGGATGATCACCCAGCCGACGAAGCCCGAGAGCACGATCAGTTCCCACAGGGACAGCGCGCCCCCACCATCGGAGGTCGCCGGAGCGGTGGAGCTGGCGCCTTCCTGAGCGAGGAGCGGCAGGGCGGCAAAGAGTATCACGGCCAGCGCAGGCAGGGCGCGGCGGCAGAAGGCCGCGGCGCAGGAGCGAACGGAACGGAACGTCATGACCCGGGGACTCCTAAGAGATGATGGGGGAGAGAGAGAAGAAGTAGAGGTGGGACCCTTGTCGAGGCAGCGCCTGAGCGAAAGGGGGGATGCGAAGCAGGGGAGGGGCAGCGCGATGGGGTCGAGAGCTTAGCAGCCCTGACGCTCTAGCAGCCGAGCTCCTTGGCGAGTTGGCGCGCGCGGATGGAAGCCGGGGAGTCTCCGCCGCTTTTGATCACGTCCTTCACGCGGGCGCAGGCCTGAGCGCGTGCGTCGGCGTCGGGGAGCTTCGAGTAGGCCTCCGCCAGCTTGACGGTGGCCCGCAGGGCGCGGTCGCGGTCGCCGCACTCGAGGCTGCTCACCTTGGCGAGCATCAGGCTCGCTTCGCGCGGCTTGTTCTCCGCGAGCAGGGCCTCGCCGAGACCGAGCTGAGCGGCGAAGCGTGCGGAGGGCGTCGAGTCGGGCTTGAGCGCGCCGACACGGCTCTGGAAGAAGCTGAGCGCCTGCTTAGCTTGACCTCCGGCGAGGTCGACGAAGCCTTGGCCGAGGGCGGCCTCGTCGGCGATGGCGTGCAGGCCCGGCTTCTGGGGGCTGTCGCCGGCGGCGGCGAGCAGCGGGCCGACCTGACTTTCGAGGGCGGCGTATACCTCGCGGGCACCGAGGGTGTCCTTGACGTCGAGCAGGGAGCGGGCGGCGAGCATCCCGGCCTCGAGGCACAGCAGCGGCTCGTAGCCCGCGGCCGTGGCGTCGGCCTTGAACTCCGCGTGCACGCCGCGGTACGCCGCGCCGGCCTCGGCTGGCTTGCCCGAGAGCCATAGGGCTCGGGCGTGCAGCAAGCGCACGTCGGGAACGTCGGCATTCTGAGCGAAGGCCGCGAGGTAGCCCTGAGCCTCGATCGCCGCTTCCGTGAAGCGCGCAGAGTCCTCGCTGCCGCTCTTCAGAAGCGCCTCGGCGAGCTGGCGCTTGGCAGCGGCCTTGACCACGTCGCGGGCGCTGGCGTCGCCCGCGGCCACGCGGAAGCTCTTGGCGGCGTCGGCCCACGCGCCGCGCTGGGCGTAGGCGTGCCCCTCGCGGAAGGAGGGCGGCACGTCGCCCCACTCGACGCTCTGCACCTGCAGCGAGTCGTAGTTGTTCTCCTTGGAGCCCACCGCGACGGTCACCTTGCCGAGCTCGTAGCGCTGGACCACGCCCGTGACCATGCTCACCGAGCCGTCGCGCTTGCTCTTCACGTAGACCTGATCGGGGCGACCACCTTCGGAGGACGCGGACGAGGGGAGGGCAGCGAGCAGGAAGAGCGCGAGTGTGGCGGCGGTGCGGCGCATGGAAAGCTCGGGGATTCTAGCGGGGGTGCGGGGGCTCACAACGGGGAGAGGTCCTGAAGGCGCGCGGCGCGCTCACTTCACCTTCTGAACCAGCCACAGGTAGCGCTGGCGGTTGTCCTCGGTCATGCCTTCGGCCTTGAACTGGGTGCCGCCGCCGAGCTGGGTGTTCATCGGACCCATCAGCGAGCGAGCGGTGTCCATGCGCTTGCCGTCGACGGCCGCGAAGCGCAGGTAGGTGTAGATCTGCTGGGCCTTGAAGCCGTACCACTCGGCGGCCCACTTCTCGGAGGCGTCGGTGAGCTGGTTGATGGCCTTGACGGCGAACTCGAAGTCGGCGGCGGTGGTGGCGGCGCCCGCGTTCTCGATCACCTTGTTGCCCTGCACCTCGAGCCAGCCGGCGGCGGCCTGCGCAAAGTCATAAGCCGTGCCCTTGGCGGCGCGTATCTTCTCGTCCATCACGAGCGGCTTGAGCGTCGCGAAGGCGTCCGGGACCTTTTTCTGGCGCAGCTGCGCCTCGCCGAGGTCGGGGAGCGCGCGCTTCTGCATGTCCTCGGCGTGCTTGGCCTCCGCGCCGAACTGCGCCTGCATGCGCTTGAGCAGTTCCTCGGCCGTGGCCCACTCCGAGAGGTTCATCCAGTGGCGCGACTCGGCGCGCATGTTGTCGAAGTTGGGCTTCGGGCTGGTGCGGTTGAGCACCTGCAGGTTCTCCGCCATCTCGCGCTCGATGGCGGGCTTCTTCGCGCTGTCCTTCTCGGCGTCGAAGGTGCTCCTGAGCATCTTGTACGACTCGGTGGCCGCACTGCCGGTCCAGCGGTTGTCGGGGAAGCTCGAGAGCATCAGCCCGAGCAGCGACTTGACCTTGTCCTGCTGGTTCAGGTGGCCGTAGGAGATCAACACGCGGTACATGGCCGCGGGGGCGAGCTGGTTCTGCTCGGGGAAGTCAATCTGGAACGTGCCGAGCACGTCGACCACCTTCTGCCATGAGTTCGCGCCACCGTTGGCGACTTCGAACTCGGCGAGGCCCCAGTAGAAGCGCGCGTTGGCGGTCGCTTCCTTGCGGCGCGCGAGACGGCGTGCGTCGGTGGTCGCCGCGTCGGAGCTCTTTAGGTACGTGTTGAGGTAGCCCTGCAGCGCGGCGATGGCCTCCGGGTAGCGCTTGAGCTTGAACTCGCACACACCGAGGTTGACCTTGGCCTTCTCGTAGTTTTCCGCGCCGGAGCCGACGCCCGCGTAGGCTGCGCGGGCCTCCTCGAACTTGTTGTCGGCATACAGCTTCTCGGCGTCGCGGAACTTGATGTCCTCGCCCTTGCCGGTGCCGCTCGCGGCGCGCTTGAGCGCATCGTCCGCGCGGGTGGCGAGCGCATCGATGGCGCTGTCGCCCTTGATCGTGCGCTTGAGTAGCTGCGCGCAGTCGTAGAAGCCCTTGGCGCTCTCGCCGTCGAACTTCGGGTCACCCGACCAGCTCTCGAGGGCCTGCTCGTAGACGGCGGAGGCCTCGAGCACGCGGTCCATGCGCTGGTAAGAGCGCGCGATGTGCCAGAGCATCTCGGGCATGCGTTCCTGACGAGTGGCGAGATCCGAGCTTTCGAGGGCGCTCACGACGCGCTTGAAGGCCTCGATCGAGGCGCTCCAGTTCTGCGCGTTGAACTCGCCCTTGGCGGCATCCATCAGCACGCTCGGGTCGACCTTCACGCCCGGGCGCGCGATGATCTCGCCGATCGCGCGCTGGGCGCGCACCTGCAGGTTGTTGCCCTTGTTCTCGGCCGAGACTTCCTGCGCCAGCGAGAGCGCGAAGTCGAGCGCCGAGCGCTGGTTCTTCTTGGGCAGGCTCGCGGCGGCGAGCGCTTCTTGGCTCTCGAACCAGCGCAGGTCGCCTGCGGCCGGGTTGCCGCCGAGGAATCCACCGGCGCTCACGAGCGCCTGCGTCACGTCGAGCAGCGCCATGTAGCCCTGCGGCGGCGTGAGCTCGAGGCCTTCGCGCCTCCACGTGTTGACGAAGTGCAGCGCCCACTCGAGCGCGGCCTCGTTGTCGCCGGCGGCGATGCTCGACTTGACCAGTCCCGGCGTGCCGAGCTGCAGGAACAGGAAGCGGCTCTGCTTCTCCGGTTGCTGCATCTGCTCGGAGGCTTCCTTCCACGCTGCGAGGTCGCGCGGGATCGAGAAGTTGACCGCGAACTCGTAGTAGCTCGCGGCCTCCTGATAGAGCTTGGCGGCGGACTTGAAGTCGTCCTCGCGCGCGGCCTGCGCGGCGTAGACGTCGCCGATGCCAATGTAGGCGCGCAGGCTCCACGGCGTGCCTTCGCCCGCGGTGTCGCTGAGCTTGACGTACATCTTCTCGGCCACCGAGAAGGTCGTGGCCACTTCCTGCACCTGCGCGAGCTGCAGGTTGAGGTCGGCGCCGTTGAGCAGCAGCTCGAACAGGCGCCTCTGGGCGCCGTCGCCACCCGAGCCTTCCTTGGCGAGCTCTTCCTGCTCGCGGATCAGGTCGTTGACGCGACCGGCCGCGGACTCGAGGAACGTGCGCATCGCCGTGCGCTTCTGCGTCAGCTCGTCGCCGACTAGGTCCGCCATCGAGGCCGAGATCACGCGCGCGTAGGCGCTGTCGACCTCGACCGTGCGCGCCTGGGCGCGGATCACGATCTCCGGATCCCCGAAGGCCTTGTACTTGTCGAGGAACGCTTGATAGGCCTCGACGGCCTTCTTCAGTAACTCCTCGCGCTTGGTCTGGTCCGCCTTGGCCGCGTCGTACAGCGCGTCGCAGCGCAGCAGCGCCACTTCCTCGGTCAGCTTGGCCGAGAGGCCGCTCGACTCGACGCCGCGCAGCACCTTTTCGGAGAGTTCGATGAAGCCGAGCTCCGCGAGCCCCTTGGCGAAGGCGATGTCCGCGCGTTGCTCGGATTCGCTCTTCTGCCCGAAGAGCGTGGCCGTGGAGAAGGCGAAGACCAGTCCGAACGACAGGGAACGACGCATGGGCGGGATCGGGGTGGGATGGGGGCGGGGGCGGACGCCGTCCCGGGATAGGTCAACGCGGCTCGGGCCCGTTGCGGTGCACGCCGCTCGCGGACCCGCCGCGGACAGAGTGCACCTTGGGCACGAATACCGCGCGGCCCTGGAACAGGCTACGCAGTTTCTTGCAGCGGAGGACGCGGACCTGCCACGCGGGAAGGTCCCCGTTCGCCGCCGGTCCTCGCGGCGCCTCACGGGCAGGCGTCGAGCGGACCCAAGGAGCGCGGATGGTACGAAACTCTCGCGCCCGAGCGAGATGCAAGGAGTCCGAAAATTGTCTAGAAAACGGGCGCGAAGTGCCGTGGTGGAGACGCTGCCCGCCAAAGGCCGCGGGCCCGCCGCGCAGAGCGCGACGGGCCCGCGGAAGGGGGCGCAGAGGCTGCGGATCGGTTCACTCGCCGAGCTGCGACGGCAGCGGCTCGCGCTCCTCGGGAATCACGATGTTGGCCGTCACGAGGATCAGGAGCTTCTGGTTCGCCGCGTAGGTGCCCTGACGATCGAACAGGAAGCGCACGAGCGGGATCTTGTTGATGATCGGGATGCCCGAGCGCAGGTCCTGCTTCTCGCTGATCTTGAGGCCGCCGAGCATCACGGTGCCGCCATCGGGCATCGGGACAGTCGTGCGTACGCGCTGAATGTCGATCTCCGGCAGCTGGATCGTGACCGCGTTCTGGCTGCCGAGGGTGGTGGCCACTTCGCGGATCGGGCGGCGCAGGGTCGCCACGGTCGGACGCAGCTCCATCATGATGAAGCGGCGGTCGGCCGAGACCACCGGGCGCACGTCGAGCACGACGCCGTCCTGCACGGTCTCGACGATCGGGTCGGCGATCGAGGCCGCCTGCGCGATCTCGACGTCGAAGTCCTGCACGTAGGCGACCTGGTTCATCACCGAGAGGTTTGCGCGCGCCGTGTTGAACACCAGCACCTTGGGGCTCGTGACGATCTCGCGGCGCTCCGACTTCGAGACGGCGCGCAACACCATCTGCATCTGGAGGTCGCTGAGGTAGGCCCACGAGAACGAGAGGCCGCCGGTGGCCTGCAGCACGTCGGCGTTGCCGAGGCTGACGTCGTAGAGATTCTCGACGCGCGTGCGCAGGTCGCCGTCCTGACCGTCGTCGTAGAACGCGCCGAGGTCGTTGCCTTGGCCGATTTCCTTGCCGAGGTCGGCCTGAGTCGAGGCGTCACCGAAGTCGTTGATGAACGTGTTGGTGCCGAGGCCCGGCTGGCCGAGGCCGCGGAAGTCGATGCCGATGTCTTCGAGGAAGTTGTCCTCGACGCGCAGGAAGCGCGCCTGAATGTCGACCATGATGCCGGTCGCTTCGCGCAGGTCGTCGAGCAGCTTCTTGACCTGCTCCTGCACGTCCGGGGTCTGATTGACGACCATCGTGCCGGCGTCGGTGATGCGCACCGAGTTCAGCGGGTCTTCGTTCCAGCTGTCGGCGGCGACGTTGTCGCGCACCAGCGCCTCGAGGGCGTCGGAGGTGACCACGAGGCCCTCGCGCTCCTCGACTTCCTCTTCCGGCTGCTCGAGACCGCCCGAGGGGGCGATGTTGATCTCGCGGCCGGGGAAGGACGGGATCGGGTGGATGATGTCCCGGACCTCGTACATCTTCAGGATCTGGTTGCCGAAGGTCTCTTCCTTCGTGACGAACTTCACCACGCCGTCCTGCACCTTCCAGCGCAGGTTCTCGTGGGTCTCGACGATGATCTCGAGCACGTTGCGGACGCTGCGCTCGGGCAGGTCCATGTCGACCTGCTGGGCTTCCTCGTCGAGCTCCTCCATCACCTTGGCGGAGACCATGAAGTTCACGCCAGTGAGGTTTTGCAGGAAGCTCGCGACCTCGGAAAGCGGCACGCCGGCACCGTCGGCCGTGCGGAAGCGCGGCGCGAAGCGCACCGACGAGAGGCGCTCGAGCACCGCGTTGGTGTCGGCGCTCGCGGCGGCGGCCTTGGCGGTGAACTCGAGCGGCTGGCGGCGGTTCACTTCGGCCCAGCGGCGCAGGTCGTCGAAGACCAGCGGAGTCGTCTGGGGCACGTCCATCGTGTCCACTTCCTCGAACGTGCGGACCCACTGCTCGCGGTAGCGGGCGAGGGTGTCGCGCTCGGTCTTGTTGTGGCGCGCGAGGGCGGCCGCGTCGCGCAGCTTGGTGGCGGCGCTGTTCTTGGGGTCGTCGAGGAGGATCTGCTCGCACAGAGCTTCGGCCTGCGAGTACTGGTCGGCGAGGAAGGCCGAGTTCGCGTCCTGGAACAGCGTGCGAAGCTTGTTCGCGCGGTAATTGCGGACGTCCTCTTCCTTGCGGGCGGCTTCCGCTTCCGCGGCGGCCTTCTTCGACTGCTCTTCCGCTTGGCGCGAGGCCTCGAGCTGGTCGAGGGCATCGTTCATGCGGGCGGCGATGATGCGCGCGTCGAGCGAATCCTTGGCGATCAGCGGGTGCCACACGAGGATCGACTCGGCCTCGCGGAAGCCGGCGACGGCCGCTTCGTACTGGCCCTGGGCCATGGCGGCCTCGGCGCGCCTGACCGCTTCTTCGGCGGCCATCTGGGCCTGAGCGCGGCGCACGATCTCGCGCTCCTTCGCGTCCTGGAACTGCTCGCCCATGTCCATGTACTTGTCGCCGAGCAGCGCCTTCATGCGGCCAAGGCGCTCGCGCGCTGCCACGCTGGTCGGATCGACTTCGAGCGCGTTGGCGTACTGCGCCAGTGCGGCCGAGATGTCGCCTTCGTCGCGCTTCTTGTCGCCGACCCTGAGGTACTCGGTGGCGAGGAACTGGGCGCGGTCGCGCCGCAGCTCGATCTCAGCGCGTTCGTCCTGCACCGCGAGGGCGGCCGGCTCGGGGTTGGTCGTGACGACGGTCGGAGCCGCTTCGCTCGGCGCGGGCGCGAGCTTGGTCTCGGTCGTCCGGCACGCAGGGGCGAGGGTGAGGGCGAAGGCCGGCAGGAAAAGGAAGCGCAAGCGCATGGAAGTGGGAGCCTCGACTCGGGGCTCGCCGTCTCTTTTGTCAGGGACGACGGCCGCGAAGGATCTGGGTGAGTGGGGGAACCGCGGGGGCGGCCGTGGGACGGAACTGCGATGCGATGCTTCTAGAGACCGTTGCGATTGTGCCGACGCGCGGCGCATTCGCCTCCCGCCGAGGCCTGCCCTGCGCGAGGCTTGCCGCAGCCGCTCACTCCACGCGGGAGGAAGGGCAGGGAGAGCACCAGCGCATCGCAGGACTCGCTCCGGCCACGGCCGCGAGGGCCGGAGACGGGGCGAGAGAGGGGCGGGAGCATAGCGGTGGGGTTGGGAGGGGTCAACGGCGCGTGCGGCTCGTCAGTCGCTTGGCAAGCAACGCTCGCGGCGCGGCTCTCGTACCCCCGCGCGGGACCCGGGTTACCCGTAGGGGATCAGCCGTTGCGCCGGGGCGAGAGTCCGAGCAGGCCCATGGCGAGCTGGATGTCCTTCCAGCAGTCCTTCTTCGCTTCCGGCGTGCGCAGCAGGTAGGAGGGATGGAAGGTCGGGACCAGTTTGCGCTCACCGTGCTCGTGCACGCGCTCGCGCAGGGAGCCCATCGAGCGCAGTTCGGGGCCCGCGATCCCGAGCAAGTGGTTCGAGGCGTGCTTGCCGAGGGGCACGAGGACCTTGGGATTCACGAGCTCGATCTGCCGGTCGAGCCACGGGGTGCAGGTGCGCGTCTCCTCCGCGGACGGGTCGCGGTTGTCCGGCGGACGGCACTTGAGCACGTTGGCGATGACCACCTTCGAGCGCGACAGCCCCATGCCCTTTTCAATGATGTCGGTCAGGAGTCTTCCGGCTTCACCCACGAAAGGAATGCCTTGGCGGTCTTCGCTCTCGCCCGGGGCCTCTCCGACAAACATGAGCTCGGCGTGCTCCGGACCGTCGGCGAATACCGTCTGCGAGCGGGTGCGCGCGAGCGCGCAGGCCTCGCAGCGCGCGACCGCGGCGCGCAGGCTGGCGAGGTCGTGGCAGGCAGCGGCGGCGCGGCGCACATCCTCGGCGTTGC
>SXKQ01000193.1 GCA_005778045.1 Planctomycetia bacterium | reverse complement strand
CTGGAAGCCAGCCGGCAGCTCCTGCTTGAGTGTCGTCGCGATGACGCGCGGACCGGCGAAGCCGCTCAGGGCACCGGGCTCGGCCAGCGTGATGTCGCACACGGAAGCGAAGGACGCCGTAACCCCACCGGTGGTGGGGTGCGTCATGACGCAGATCGAGAAGCCGCCAGCGTCGTTGAGTTCTGCGAGCGCTGCGCAGGTCTTGGCCATCTGCATCAGCGACAGCACGCCTTCGTGCATGCGAGCGCCACCCGAGCCCGTGAAGATGATCAGCGGCTTCGACGCGGCCATCGCGATCTCCGCCGCCAGCGCGATCTTCTCGCCGACGACTTCGCCCATCGAGCCACCGAGGAAGCTGAAGTCGAGCACCGCGAGCACCACGTCGCGGCCTTCGACCTTGCCCGTGCCGCAGATCAGCGCTTCGTTCTGCTTCGTGCGCGAGCGGGCCTTCTCCACCTTCTCCGCGTAAGTCGAGCCGTCCTTGAAGCCGAGGCGATCGAGAGCGGTGACCTCGGAGAAATGCTCCTGCCACGTGCCTTCATCGATCGTCATCGCGACGCGCTCGCGACCGGGCAGCGTGAAGTGGAACTCGCAGGTCGGGCAAACGCGGCCCCGCTCTTCGAGCTCCTTGCGGTACAGCATCGCCCCGCAGCTCTCGCACTTGAGCCACAGGCCGCCCGGCATTTCCTTCTTCTTGCGCAGGCGCGAAAAGCGCGTCTCGCTCAGGCTCGAATCGGGGATGCGTGCGTCGTCCTTCTTAGGAGTGTCTGCCATGGTGGATGTCTCTCAGGCGCGAGCCCCGGCGCGCGCGCTCGCGGCGCTCGCGCGGAAGCCCTGGATCGTGGTGCGCAGGTCGCTCGCGCCAAAGATGGCCGAGCCGGCGACGAAGACATTGGTGCCCGCCTCGGCGCACAGTGGCAGCGTGGCAGCGTTGAGTCCCCCATCCATCTCGATGTGGCGTTCGAAGCCACGCTCGCGCAGGGCGCGCACCTTGCCGAGCACCTCGGGCATGAACTTCTGACCGCCAAAGCCCGGGAACACGCTCATCACGAGCACGAGGTCGACCTCGTCGAGCACGTCGAGCACGCGCTCGACCGGGGTGTCGGGGTTGAGCGCGATGCCGACCTGCCGCACGCCCTCGCCGCGGAAGGCGCGGATCACCTCGCGGCAGTCCGGGGCGGAACCCGCGACCTCCACATGGAACGTCAGCACGTGGGCACCCGCCTTGGCGTAGTGCGGCGCGAACTTCAGCGGGTCCGTGATCATCAGGTGCACGTCGAGCGGCCGACGCGCGACCTTGGCGAGCGCCTCGACCACCGGGGGCCCGATGGTCAGGTTGGGCACGAAGTGACCGTCCATGACGTCCACGTGCAACCAGTCAGCGCCCGCATCCTCGACCCGGGTGACCTCGGTCGCGAGGCGGGCGAAGTCGCAGGAAAGCAGCGACGGCGAGATCAGGTGCGGCTGCATCGGGGCGCCCGCGGCGGGCCGCCAGATGCTACGACGCGCCCCTACCCGCCGGAAAGGTCCCGCAGCGCGGCCTCCACGCGCTCCCGATCGGCCTCCGGAGCCCCGGAGAGGGCCCTGCGTGCGTTGGACAGCACCCGCATGGCACCCGAGCGGTCCCCCACCTCGCCACGCCACGCGGCCCGCCGCAGCGCCGTAGGTACATGCCCGGGCTCCAACTCGCCCGCCAACTCGGTGTGCGTCCGGAAGGCGGCAGCGTCGGAGCGCTCGAGCAGAGCCGCCAGCAGCCGTTGCAGGTCCGCATTCCAAGGATCCACGGCCAATCCATCGCGAGCCCCGGCGAGCGCCGCCTCGCGCTCGCCGCGCCGCATCAGGACGAAGGCGAGGTTGCGCGCGGCCCAGGCCTGCTCGGGAGCGCGCTCCCACTCGGACCGGGCGAGCCCCAGCGCGCGCTCCGCATCACCCCCGGCGGCGGCGAGCAAGTCGGCGCGGCTGGGCACCGCGTCCGCGCTCGGCGCGCGCTCGCGCGACGAGCCGTCCGTCCAGAAGCACGCATAGGACGCGCCGGCGAACCCAAGCACGAGAGCCGTTGCGATCCAACTCGCGCGCCAAAGCCTCGCGGCCACCGCGCTGAACCCCAGAGCGGCGCACACGGCGATCGCAACCATCACGGAGCTCGCGTAGACGCTCTTCGCCTGCGCGAACGTCGGCAGGTCGATCGTCAACGAGAGCAGCGCAGCAAGCGTCACGCACGCGAGCCCGAAGATCAGGCTGGCGCCGAGATCGCCGTCTCGAATCCAGCGGCGAAGCGCGAGCGCGAACCCCAAGGCGAGGACCAGCGTGAGGGGTAGCGCGAGCACCTGCAGCGCCGCGAGGCCCACGTAATCCCACGGCGGCCGTGCGTCGACACGCGCGCTTCCACCGAGCATTCCGTCGCTCCAAAGCGTCGAGAACAGCGCGTCGGGAACGGAGTGCAGCGCGCTCAAGAGCGGTCGCGAGAGGCTCTCGCCGAACTGGGCGAAGTCGTGCGCGCTGCGATACCCCGGATCCTGCCACCACGCGAAGCCGGTCGAATCGTCGAGGTTCCAAACGAGAAACGATCCGAAACGCGCATACACTCTGGCGTAGTACGGAGCGCAGAGGAGCAGTGAAGCGGTGAGCACGACGGCGGGGCCGCGAACGAGACTGCGCCAGCGTTGAGGCTCAAGGATCGCCGCGCGGTACGCGAGCAACGCGACCACGCCGCACAGCACGAGCAACGCCGAGAACTTCGTGAGCATCGCGCAGCCCAGCACGAGACCGAGCGCGACATGTGGCCCCACGCGACGCTCCCCTCGTCGCAGCGCACGCACCGCGAGCCACAGCGCGAGCGAGATCCACATCGCGGCGAGGCTCTCGTTGGTGACGTACTGGAACAGGTACAGCTGCATCGGTAGCCCGGCCGCCAGCAGCAGTCCGGCCGCGAGCTTCTCGCGCTCCTCGCGGAAAAGCTCCCACAGGGTCGCCGCGAGCGCCGCGAGCTGCACGCACAACGCCAGCCAGCCAAGCATGCGCAGGGACGCGAGCGCGCCATCCGAGCCCGGCTCCACTCCGAGGAGCTTCCAGAGTGCTGCAGCGAGGAAGTAGTACAGCGGTGGCTGGTACATCTCCCAGCCCTGATCGGCATAGGGCACGGTCCAGGTCCGATGCACGTGCTCGACGTACTCGACGTGGGCGAGCGCATCGAACCCCTGCTCTGCTCCGAGCCCGCGGTTGTTCCAAAAGAGCGCCCCGAGCGCGCCTCCGAGCGCCAGCACGGCCAAGGACAGCGTGCGCGGCGTCCACTCGACTCGTCGGCGCCGGAGCGCCCATGTCACGACCAGAGCGCCCACGAGGATCGCGGTGAATTGGCCCCAGCGTCCGGCGAGCGCCGCCAAGGGCTCCGGGTTCAACTCCGGCGATCCGACGGCGCCCAGCGCGCCAGTTGCATCCGGACCGTCCGTGCTCCAAGCGCTCATCGCAAGCGTCGCGCGTCGCGCGGGACGTACACTCGAGCCCGCGCACGAAGCCGACCAGTTCTCGTCCGTCGACAGCACGGCTTCCGCGCTGCGCAACTGCGCCCAAACAGCCGGCGGACCGCGCTCGCAGGTGACCTCGAGCACGAGCACGTTCGTGCCCGTGTGCAGGTCCGCACTCAGGTTGAACCCGCGCTCGTCCTTCCACGAGGCCGGCTCCGCGACGGCGAGCTCGGAGCCATTCAAAGTCACCCGCAACGACTCTCGCGCCCTCACGCTCAACGCGGCGCTCGGCGGAACTGCGGCGAGCTCGAACTCGCGACGAAACTCCGTGGTGACGGGAGCGACGCGTCGCAGCGCCGCCGTGGGCGCTGCCGGGAACGTGATCCACTCCGCGCCGTCGTGCTGTGCGAGGAAGGGCACGCGCGGGTCGAGCCACACCTTGCGTCCCATGGCCAGCGCGAAGGCCGCGAGGAGCGCAAGTGCGAGCGCGATGCGAAAGCGCGGTGTGCCGAGTGCGGCCATGCGTCGATGCTAGCCTCGCCCCAAAACGAGCGCACCCGCGCCGGCCGTTCGCCTGCGCGGGTGCGCCCAGTCTCGCGTCGCAGCTCAGCGCTTCACGGACAGCGAGGTGATGCCCGGGAGCGCCTTGCCCTCGAGCAACTCGAGCGAAGCGCCGCCGCCCGTGGAGACATGCTTCACTTTGGCCGACAACTTGAGCTGCTCGAGCGCCGCGACGGAGTCCCCGCCGCCGACGACCGTGTAGCCCTTGGCCGCCGCGATGGCCTTGCCCACCGCCTTGGTGCCCTCGCAAAAGGCCGGCATCTCGAACACGCCCATCGGGCCGTTCCAGACGATCGTCTGGGCACCCGCGATGCGCTCGGCGAACAGCTTGCGCGTCTTCGGACCGATGTCGAGCGCCAGCCAGCCGTCCGGGATCGCCGTGACCGTCTTGGCGGCGGCATCCGCGGCGAAGCGGTCGGCGACCACGTGGTCGAGAGGCAGCAGCAACTCGACGTTGCGCGCCTTGGCTTTGGCGAGCGCCGCCTTCACGACGTCCATGCGCTCGTCCTCGCACAGGGACTTGCCGATCCCCTGTCCCATGGCCTTGAGGAACGTGTACGCCATGCCACCGCCGACGAGCAGCGTGTCGCAGCGCTCGAGGAGGTTGTCGATCACGAGCAGCTTGTCGCTGACCTTGGCACCGCCGAGGATCGCGACCAGCGGCCGCTTCGCTTCCCTGAGCACGCGACCGAAGGCGTCGATCTCCGCCTGCAGCAGGCGGCCGGCGACGCTCGGCAGGAGCTTGGCGACTTCGCTCACCGAGCACTCGGCGCGGTGCGAGGTGCCGAAGGCGTCGTTGACGAACACGTCGCCGAGGCGCGCGTAGGCCGCGCTCAGCGCCGGATCCGCCTTCTGCTCGCCGGCGTTGAAGCGCACGTTCTCGAGCAGCACGACGCTGCCCGAGGTCGCTTCCGCCACGGCCTTCTCGACCGCGGGGCCCGTGCTGTCCTGCAGCGCGAGCACCTTGAGCTTGAGATGCTTCGACAGCCGCTCCGCGACGGGAGCGAGCCGCAGCTTCTCGTCGACGCCCTTGGGACGTCCGAGGTGGCTCATCAGGACCACGGCGCGCGCGCCCTTGGCGAGCACTTCACGAATCGTCGGCAACGCCGCGCGGATGCGCGTGTCGTCGGTGATCGCTCCCCTCGCGTCCTGCGGGACGTTGAAGTCCACGCGCATGAGGACGCGCTTCCCCTTGACGTCGAGCGCGTCGAGTCCAGCGGCGCCGGCACCCGACGCGCTGGTCATTTTCCCGCGGGGGCGGCCTCCGCGACGGCGGGCTTGGCCGCGGCCTTCGGTGCCTTGGGCAGCTTCATCTTGTTGGAGAGCTTCATCAGCTCGACCACGCGGTT
>SXKQ01000192.1 GCA_005778045.1 Planctomycetia bacterium | reverse complement strand
CGGCCACCGCTCCCACGAAGCCTGCGGCCACCGCTCCCACGAAGCCTGCGGCCGCCGCTCCCACGAAGCCTGCGGCCGCCGCCAAGTCAGCCGCCCCGAGCGTGCGCGACGCCGCCGCGAGCGCCGCGAGCAAGGTTAAGTCCGGCGCCACGACGCCCGCGGCTTCCAAGTCCAAGACGGGCGCCGCGGAGCAGGGCGAGGCCGAGGGCAAGCGCGCGCGCCACACGCCAAAGAAGAAGAGCAACACCCCGATGATCCTCAGTGCGGTGTTCTGCGTCGCCATGATCGGCGCCTCCGCATGGTGGTTCGGAGTGAAGATGCCGGCCGACGAGAAGACCGAGCAGGAGGCCGCCGAAGCGCTCACCAAGCAGAAGCGCGAAGCCGCCGAGGCTCAGGCCGCCAAGGACAAGGCCGAAATGGAGGCCGCCGACGCGGCCCGTCTCGCTGCGGCAGCCGCCGCCGATCAACAGAAGGGCGGCGACGCGCCGGCCGCTTCCTCCGCGAGCGGAGAGAAGCAAGCGGACAAGCCCGTGACGCCGAAGGCCGCGGGCTCCAACGTCATCGACGACATCGACCTGACCGCTTTTCCCGTGCTGCCCAAGCAATCCTCGTGCAGCGACGAGCAGTGGGCAACCCTGCAGGACGACGCTCGCACCCTGATTGACCCGGCTGCGGGCGCCAAGGGCGGTCGTGCCGGCAAGCGCCTGCAGGAATCCGGACGCCTCGCGGTCCCGGCGCTGCTGAACCAGTTCCGCACGATCAATCCGGCCACGGACGACGGCCGCAAGGCCGGCGACCTGATCCAGAAGACGCTCGAGCGCATCTGCAATGGCAGAAACTTCGGCTGGCAGTACACGACCGAGCCCACGGACGTCGTCTACAACAAGAAGGCGATCAAGAAGTGGTTCGAGATCTGGGAGACCGTCGGCGAGGATGAGCAGCAGTGGCTCGGCTTCACCAAGCAGCTCCCGAAGCAAGGCGAAGCTGCCAAGCCCGCCGAGGGTGATGGCAAGGCCGCCAGCGGCCTCGAAGACTTCTAACCGCGCCTGAACTTGCTCTCACTCGCGCTCGCCCCGATCGAAGCGATCGGGGCGAGCGCGAGTGCTTTCCAAGACGGCCGTGACGCCGCCCTGACCCCAGATGCGAGCGCGGGCAAGCGCTCCCCAACGCGAGATCCCGCCACGCTCCACCGCAACGCGACTCGCTCCCTTGGGCCAACGGCGCCCCTGCACGCGACTCGCTCGCTCGCGCTCCCGAGCGCCCGATTTCGAGCTTGGGAAGGTCAGCGCAGCTCTGTGCGCGCTGCGCCGCCACGGCGCGGATCACTCGCTCCGCACACGCTGCCATCCGGCGCAACGTGGATCGCCTGCACGCTCGCGAAGGTGCCCGTCGAGCGCTCGACCTCGTGGCCGCGCGCGCGCAGCGACTCGGCAAGCTGCGTGGAGAAGTCGCGCTCGACGCGCGTTGTACGCGGGCTCCACTGCTGGTGCAGGCGCGGGCTCGCTACCGCGTCCGCAAGCGGCTCGCCGAACGCGAGCAAGCGCAGGAACACCTGCGCCACGGCCGTGATGATGCGCGGGCCACCCGGGCTACCGAGCACCAGCTCCACGCAGCCTTCCTTGCGCACGATCGTCGGAGTCATCGACGACAACGGCCGTGCACCCGCTCGCAACTTGTTGGCGTCGCTGCCCACCAGCCCAAACTGGTTGCGCACGCCACCGCCGAGCGCAAAATCGTCGAGCTCGTTGTTCAGCAGGAACCCAGCGCCCTCCACCATGCGTCCGCACCCAAACGTCGAGTTGAGCGTCGTTGTGAGCGAGACGGCGTTGCCCTCACGGTCGATCACCGACAGGTGCGTCGTGTTCACGCCTTCGCTGCGCAACGTAGGCACGCTGTCGAGCGCCGCACGCTCGCCGATCGACTCGGCCGCTCGCTCGACCCACGCGTTTCCGAGCAGGCGTTCGACGGGCACGGAGGCAAAAGCAGGATCGCCGAGCACCTCGGCGCGCTCCGCGAAGGCAAGGCGGAACGCCTCGGCGAGCGCGTGCGCAAACGCTGCGTCATAGGTCGCGCCGATCGCGCCTGCGCGCTCCAGCACGGCAGCAACTTGCAGCAAGATCACGCCGCCCGAGCTCGGTGGCGGCATCGTCCACACCTCGTGCCCGCGGAACTCCGCGCGCAACGGCTCGCGCCATACCGGCTGGTACGCCGCCAGATCTCCCGACTCGATCCAGCCGGAGTCCCAGCGCTGCCCCTCGGGCAAGGACCGTGACGCGCGCTCTAGCTCCGCCACGAGCTCGTCCGCCGTCTCGCCCGTGTAGAAGCCACGCGCTCCCTGACGTGCATACAACTCGAGAGTGCGCGCGAGCTCCGGCTGCACGAGCCGCGCCCCGGCCGCGAGCGGCTCACCGCCGGGATAGAAGAGCGCCATGGCCGCAGGGCTGCGCTCAAAGCGCTCGCGCGACTCCGCGTCTCGCAGTTCCTCCGCGAGGAACGCGTCGACCGCGATTCCCTCGCGCGCCAGCTGAATCGCGGGCGCACAGAGCTGCGCGAGCGTGAAGAGTCCCGAGCCGCAGCGCGCGAGCAGATCCTCGAGGCCGGCCGGCGATCCCGGCACGCCGACACCGAGCGGGCTCCACAGGAGCAGCTCAACCAGCGGCTCCCCCTGCTCGTCGAACAGCCGCTGCGTGTCCGCCTTCGCCGGCGCCACCTCGCGAAAGTCGAGCGCTAGCACTTCGCCGCGATGCTCGGCCCACAGGGCGAAGCCGCCGCCGCCCAGATTTCCCGCCTGCGGATACACAACCGCGAGCGCCAGCGCCGTCGCCACGGCCGCGTCCGCGGCATTGCCGCCAGCGCGCAGGACTTGCACGCCGACATCGGCCGCGAGCGGCTGCTCGCACACGACTGCACCCTCGCGCGGCAACCTCTCCCCGGTCGCAGCGCAGCCGACGAGCGCCAGCGCCGCCGCGAGCCCGAGCGCCTTCACTTGGCCTTCCCGACCTCGTCCTGCATCTCCTCGACTTTGACGCCACGCTCGCGCAGGTACTCGACCGAACGCTCGATGGCCGCGCCATCGCCCTCGATCTCGACCGCGACCAGCGCCATGGTGTCGGTGATGCTCGCGGCTCGGATGTTCGGGATCACGCCGAACTTCACACCCAGCGTGTGGCTGACGATCGGCTCCCTGATCAGTTGCTGGGGGAACGTGCAGAAGTACTTGCGCATCATGTGGAGGCTGGCTCCTTCGGGCTGGGCGAGCGCCGGACGAGCGCGGCGATACCCAACGCGGCACATCCCAACACAAGCGCGACCGGACCCGCAAGCTCGCCGCTCCACGGAGTGCGCTCCAGCCGGTCCGTGCCGGAGGCATCATAAACGCCCGCCGTCCGCATCCAGTCGATACCGCTCGCTTCCGCCACGAGCGTGACGGGCGAGGCATCGAGCGCCGCACTCGCCACGGAAGTCGGCCACGGCGCGCCAGCGATTCCCGGCGCGACCGGAAGCAGCGCCAGTCCGAGACCGAGCGCCCCGAGCGCGAGCGCCACCTGCGCGGAGGCGCGCAGGAGCTGGGCCAGAGCCGCTCCACCCGCCGTGAGCCCCGCGAGCGCCAGCACGCCCCACAGCGGCGTCGGCACCTCGCGCGCCGCGGTTCCGGCCACCATCACTACGAGAGTCCCCCACGCTCCGACCACGGCGGCCGCGTAGGGCCACGGCCGCAGGCCGAGGGCCACCAGCGCCGCGCCGCAGGGCGCCGCGCAGAGCGCGAGCCACGCGAGCAGGAGCAACGGATCGCCGGCGCGCCCCGCGGGCCCGCTCGCGAGGGGCAGCGCTCCGACGAGCCCCACGCACGCGAGCCCGAGGGCTCGCCCGAGCTCGCGCAGCGCCTGCGAATCACGCCGGGATCGTTCGTCGGTCTGCATGTGCCCTTTCTACCGCGCCGCGCGCTGTTGTACCGTCTCCACGTGCACCGCCCCATGCCTCTCCGCCCGCCGAGGCCGCGCGCATGAGCCCCTCCGGCGGCCTCGCGGCCCGCCTGCGCTCTGCCCTGTCCGGCAAGTTCCAGCAGGACGCGCTGTGGAATCTCGCCAGCGTGGTGATGCTCGCCCTGTGCGGCTTCGCCATCAACCTCGGCATCGGGCACGAGTACGGAGCCGCGCCGTTCGGTGTCTACAATCAGGTCTGGGCGGCCTACATCTTCTTCAGCCAGCTCGCGGTCGGCGGCATTGACCGCTCCGCGCTGCGCGCCATCGCCGAGGCCCCCCACGACAGGCCGCGCGTCGCGGCGGCGATCCTCGGCGCGCTGGCACCGGCCCTCGCCCTCGCACTCTTCGCGGCCGCGCTGTTCCTCGTGTCCGGCCCGCTGCTCGCGCGCGCCCTCGAGAGCCCCGGAGTCGCCGACGGGATCGCGGCCGCCGCGCCCGGCCTGTTCTTCTTCGCGCTCAACAAGGTGCTGCTCGCGGTCGTCAATGCGCAGCAGCGCATGAGGGCCTACGCGCTGTACTCGTCGCTGCGCTACCTCTCCATGCTCGGAGGACTTCTGCTCGTGATGGCGAGCGGCATGGACTCGAGCCGCATCGCGTTCCTGTTCACGTTCGCCGAGACGATCCTGTTCGTTCCGCTCGCGATCGACGTCGCGCGCTTCGTGCGCGGCCCCGCGCGCGGCATGTGGAGCGAGTGGGCGCGCGAGCACGTGCGCTACGGCGCCAAGAGCTTCGCGAGCGGCATGCTGCTGGAGCTCAACTCGCGCGTCGACGTCTTGATGCTCGGCCTGTTTCTCGACGACGGCAAGGTCGGCGTTTACAGCTTCGCAGCCTTCGTCGCGGAGGGCGTGTACCAGATTCTCGTCGTGCTGCAGAACAACTACAACCCGATCCTTGCCGAGCACATCTCCGCGGGCAAGCTGCGCGAGCTCGAGCCGATCGTGCACAAGGGCCGGCGAGTCACCTACGCGTTGTTCACTGTCGTGGCGCTGCTCGCCTTTGGCGGCTTCCCCGTGCTGCTGCAGGTCCTCGAGCGCCCCGAGTTCGCCGCGGGCTGGATCCCGTTCGGACTGATCCTCGCCGGCATGCTGTTCGCCTCCGGCTACATGCCGTTCGCGCAGACGCTGCTCATGGCGAACCGCCCGGGCTGGCACACGCTGATGATGTCGAGCATCGTGCTCGTCAACGTGTTCGGCAACGCCGCACTGATCCCCGTGCTCGGCCTCGAGGGGGCCGCCGCTGCGACCGGAATGTGCCTCGTGTGCGCCACGTTCGTGCTGCGCGACATGGTGACCCGCCTCGTCGGACTCCAACTGTGAGCGAGCGATGAAGAAGTCCCGTCTGGCCTGGATCCTCGTCGCGTTGCTCGTGCTCTTGGCCTTCGGCCTGCGTGTCCGAGGCATCTCGCACGGGCTTCCGATGGTGCTGGAGCAGGACTGCAAGATTCCGCGGCAGGTCGAGCTGCTCCAGCAGGGCGGCTCGGAATGGCGCTCGGATCGCGAGTTCCGCTGGTACCCACTGTTCGTCGCGCACGTCGTCAAGTCTGGCGCCGTCGCGCTGCCGGATGTCGCGCCGTCGACGCTCGAGGACCAGCTGCAGGCAGCCGCGGCGCCCCACATCCAGTCGCGGCTCACGGTGGCGCTGCTCGCGGTCCTCGCGATCCCGCTGACGTTCCTGCTCGCCTCGTGGTTCCTCGAGCGCCGCTGGGCGCTCGTCGCCTCCACCTTCGTCGCCTTCAGCCTGCTCCACCACAGCTTCTCGCAGCAATCCCGACCCCACGCCGTCGCCTGCGCGACGTTCCTGGCCGCGGTCGTTGCCGCCGTGCACCTGCGCCACCAAGGCACGACGCTGCGCTATGCGCTCGCCGGCGCCGCATGCGCGATCGCGGTGGGAACGCTGCACACGGGCGTGCTCACGCTCGTCACGTTCTTCGTGGCGCACTTCGCCCGTCGCACCTACAAGTCGAAGTGGCTCGAGCCGCGGCTATTCCTCGCACTGCTCTTCGTGGCACTTTCGCTGCCCGTTTTCTACCCGTTCCTGTTCTTCCCCGCAGCGCAGGAGAGCGCAGACTCCGCCACGCGCAACCTCGGCTTCGACGCCGACACGTGGACGCTGTTCCTCGGCGGCCACGAGATCTTCCTCCGGCAGTTTCTCGGCCGCGGCGTCGAGCCCACCTTCCGCTCGCTCGTCTCCTACGAGCCCGCGCTGCTTGTGTTGCTCGTCATCGCCGGCGTGCTCGTGCTCCCGCGCCTGCTGCGCAAGCCCGCCGAAGCGCCCAAGGTCGACAACTTCACCCGTCGCCGCGACACGTGGGTCGTACTCTCGTTCGTCGTGCCCTACGCGCTGCTGCTGCTCGCCTACGAGCGCACGTACGAGCGCTTCCTGCTGCCGCTCCTGCCCTACCTCGCGCTTGCGGCGGCGTTCGCGCTGCGCGAGCTCTCCCGCATGCTCTCCCGCCGCAGCTCCGCCTTCGCGGAACCCTCCGGCCAGATCGGACTGTGCACGGCGGCGCTGGCCCTGCCCGCGTTCGCGTCCTGGCGCCTGAGCGAGATCCGCTCCGCGCCCCACACCACCGCGGTGGCGGCGCAGTGGCTCTCTTCGAGCGCGCAACCCGAGCAGGACGTCGCCGTGTGGCCGGGACTCGAGCTCCCGCTCGCGCGCGACCCCGGGACGCTCGGGCCCTGGCCCGGCCCCAAGCTGCCGCTGGAGGCGCGCTTCCAATGGCCGTGGAGCCGCTACCAGTCGCTCCATCCGGACATGGTCGCGCCTGAGCGCTGGAAGCTGCGCTGGATGCCCGCAAAGCCGCTCCAGATGCGCAATGACCCTGCGGGCTACGTCGCGGAGCAAGCGGGCACGCTGACCGTGATCGAGGTGTTCGCCGAAAACCGTACCGACCCGGCCGGCACGCGGGTGCGCGAGGCACTGTCGGCGAGCCGCGAGCTCCTCGTCCGCATCGGACCCGACGGTCCCGGAACCGAGAGCGACCACCCCCTTGGCTACCAGGAGGAAACCAGCGTGGAGGCTCCCCTGTTTCTATTCCGGGTCCTCAAGGCCCGCAGGACCGGCCCTGTGATCGAAGTCTTCGGCCCCCCGCGCCGATAAGGGCACCGGATGGCGGCCCCCCGGGCTGTCTCGCTACCCTTCTTGCTGACCATGGAAGCCGCCCAGTTCTCCCGCTACTCGATTGGCGTGGTGATTCCCGCCTACCAAGTTTCGCGCCACATCCAAAACGTCGTGCGCGGGCTGCCTTCCTACGTCTCGAAGATCGTGGTCGTGATCGACGCGAGTCCCGACGACACGTACGAGAAGTTGGTCGCACTCGCGGACCCGCGCGTCGAGATCCTGCGGCACGAGATCAACCAGGGGGTCGGCGGCGCGATGCAGACCGGCTTCCGCCACGCGCTCGGGCTCAACCTTGACGTCATCGTGAAGATGGATGGCGACGACCAGATGGACCCGAGCGAGCTGCCGCGCCTGATCCAGCCGCTGCTCGACGGCGCCTGCGATTTCGCCAAGGGCAACCGCTACGAGCACGTCGCCGCGCTCAAGTCGATGCCCGCGGTCCGCATCTTCGGCAACGCAGGCCTCACGTTCCTCGTCAAGCTCGCCTCGGGCTACTGGAACCTGTTCGACCCCGCCAACGGCTACGTCGCGATGCGCGCGGACCTTCTGCGCCGTGTCGATCTCGAGAAGCTGCACAAGCGCTATTTCTTCGAGTCGGGCTTCCTGATCCAACTCGGCATCATGCGCGCCGTCGTGAAGGACATCGCGATTCCGGCGCGCTACGGCGACGAGAAGAGCTCGCTGTCGGTGACGCGCACGCTGTTCGGCTTCCCGCCCAAGCTCCTGTTCGGCTTCCTGCGGCGCATGTTCTGGCGCCACTTCGTCTACGACTTCACGGCCGTCTCGCTCTACCTGCTGCTCGGCCTGCCCGTGCTCCTTTGGGGCGCGATCTACGGCACGATCGTGTGGCTCGAAGTGCAGGAGACCCACGTCGACGCGACCGCGGGCCAAGTCATGATCGCCGCCATGCCGATCATCCTCGGCGTGCAGTTCCTGACGCAGTCCTTCGCCTTCGACATCCAGAACGTGCCGCGCCAGCCCCTGTGCGGCGGCCCGATCGAGCCGCGCCGCTGACCTACGCTGCGCCGAGCGCCGACGAGCTCAATAGAGCTTCGGCGCCGCGTTGATCTTCTGGATCGCCTCTTCGAGGTTGAAGCCCACGATCTGCGCATACTCGCGCAGGCTCGGCCAGCGCGGACGGTTGAACTCCGCCGCCTTCTTGAAGGCCTCGTCGCGCGTGAGCACGCCCTCGCGGATCATGTTCGACAGCATGACCTCGTCTTCCGAGAAGCCCGCCATCGTCATGTAGATGTAGTTGTAGAACGGAGCGGTGCCGTCGCCGATGCGCCACGTGGTCGTGGTATCGGTCGCGACCTCCCAGTCGTACTCGTTGCGGATCGTGTCGACGATCGTGCGCTCGTCCCACTTCAGGTAGTGGTAGAGGTACAGGAAGTCGTCCTTCACCACGAAGGTCTGGTAGTACGCGTCCAGCGTGTCCTTGAGCGACTCGTTCCAGTAGCCCGAATTCTTGACGTAGTTCTGGAAGTAGTACCAGAGCAGCCGGAACTCGTCCCACTGGTGCAAGCCCGTGAGCGTCATCCCGTGGTCCTTCTCACGGATGCCACACAACCCCGTCTTGTACGGCGTGTCCTCGATCATGTTGCCCGTGCAGAAGACCACGAGCTTGATGCCTGTCTCTTTCCGCAGGTCGCGGGCGTACTTGTAGAACTGCTTGTCGCCGGCCGTGAACAGCGTGACCATGCCGAGCTCGGGCTTCTTGAGCCACGCCTCGACGTTCTTGCGCACGTAGCGACGCTTGGTCGGGATGTCGGCGGAGCGCAGGATGTGCTCGACGCCGAGCTTGCCGCACAGGCGCGCCTGGTTGCGGCGCGCGAGGTCGGTGACGAGGCCCCAGTCGTACGTGAACGCCACCGGGTTCATCCCGAGGTTCTTCTTCACGTAGTGCAAACCGTAGGCGCTGTCGCGGCCGCCCGAGAAGGCGACGATCACGTCCGGGCTGCCGTCCTTCGAGCGGTAGGGCTCGACGGCCTTGAGCAGCGCCTCCTCGCCCTTGACGTCGATCGTCCGCCAGTTGCGGCAGTAGCGGCACACGCCGTTCGTGTCGAAGTCCATGAACGGATAGGTCTCCGGCAGGATGCACTTCTTGCAACGCTGGAGGTTCTTGCCCGTCTTGGTGTGGTCCTGGATCGCGACCTTCGAATGCACCGCCGGTGCGCTGGCGCCCGGCAGGTCCTCCACGGCCTTGCCGAGGCTGTTGAACGACTGGACGCCGAGGTCCTTCAGGCCGACGAGCATGCCACTGCCCGCGTGCAGCGGCTCGACTTCGCACTTGCCGACGTGCTCCGCGACTCCGTGCGAATCGAGCAGGCGCTGCAGGATGAAGCGCTCGGATGCAAAGGCGAGGAACGAGCGACGCTCGTTGATCGCGAAGAACAGGGAGCCTGTGTTGGTGGCAAGCAGCAGGCTCGAGACGTCGTCGAGGAAGCACGCCACGCTCGCGGCGCCCTCGATCTCCGAGAAGACCTTGCGCGTCGCCCAGACCACGTCCTGCGAGGCTTCGAAGTGCTTGCGCAGCAGGTTGGCGAGCACTTCGGTATCGACCTCCGTGCGCCGCACGAGGTCTGGGTTACTGCTCCACAGCTGCGCGTCGTTGACGATGATCCCGTTGTGGATCATCACCGATCCGCGCGCGATGACTGGCTGGTTGTTGTCGCCTTCCGTCTGCGCGCCATTCGTGACGAGCCGCGAGTGGCCCGTGATGGCGAGCGTCGCGGGCCGCCCCTCGCGCACCGCCGTGGTCCAGCGCGAGAGCGCGCCGTCCATCACCTCGCCATACTTGGGGTTGGCGAGGAACTGGTCGACCGAGCCGGCCTGCTTGAGGACGTGGATCGAGTCCCCATCGTGCACCGCGAGTCCCGCCGCCTCGCGACCGCGAGCCTCCGAGCAGCGGAACAAGGTCTCGACGACCTTTCCGGCGAAGGACGCGTCGAAGGACGCGTCACGACCGTAGACGACTCCGAAGATGCCGCACATGGCTGGGGTTGGGCTCGCTCTGCTGGCTCGGGGGACGGTCGCGCGACGGTGATTGGGGAGGCCCTGCGACCGCGGGCAGTATCGGCGCGTCCTACCGGCGGACTGCACAGGCCGTCCACCGGAAGGCGCGCGCCGAGACCGCTCGCCCGATGCCCCCACATAGTCTAGCGCGGGACCGCCCTCGGCCCCATGGAAGGTCCTTCCATGCGCCCCGTCCCCATCGGAACTTCATGCCGAAGGCCACAGCCAGCCGAAAGCGCCCGCAGTCAGGGCAACGTGTACACGAGACCGTCGAGGAAACCGCGCAGCACGACTGAGGTCGGCTCGTACTTCCAGATCCAGTCGGACGGCCCTTGCAACGAGCACGCGAGCCAAGCGGACACGCCGACGACGCGGAACACCTGCAGGCAGTTCGCGCCCAGCGTGAGCGTCGCGCGCGCGATGCGGCTGACCACGAGCGACACGAGGAACGTGTACGCGATCGAGCGCCCGAGGAAGGCGGGCATCTTCGGCACCCCGCGCGGACCTACGTAGACGAGCAAGTTGGGCCCCGCCTTTATTTTGGCGCAGAACTCGGGGCTCGCCATCGCCTTGCGATCGGCCGCGTGCGGGACCACGTGACCATGGGATTTCCTTCGCGTTGGCGAGAGGAAGAAAGCTCGCGCCCTTCAGAGGCCGAGGTGCTCGAGCATGCGCTTGCGGAGCGACTCGTCCGGCAGACGGCCGACGCCCGCCGCCATGTTGTCGACGAGGTGCTCCACCTTGCTCGTCGCCGGGATCGGGCAGGTGACCGCGGGATGCGCGAGCACCCACTTCAGGAAGAACTGAGCCCAGCTCGTGCAGTCGAACTCCTTGGCCCACTCCGGCAGCGGCTTGCCTTCGACGCGGTCGAAGAGCCCTGCGCGCTCGAAGGGACGCATCACGAGCACCGCGACGCCGTGTTCGCGCGCGGCGGGCAGCACGCGCTGCTCGACGACGCGCTCCTTCATCGAATACGGGATCTGGATGAAGTCGATGCCATCCTCGCGCACGATGCGCTCGACCTCGTCGAAGCGCTTCATTTCCGTCGCGCCGATGTAGCGAATGCGGCCGGCCGCCTTCCACTCGCGCAGCGTCGCGAGGTGCGTGGAGTAGTCGACGAGATTGTGGATCTGCATCAGGTCGATCCGCGCGGCGCCCATCAGGCGCTCCGAGTCCCCCATCTGCGCGATCCCGGCTTCGCGGCCCTTGTCGGTCCACACCTTGGTCGCGAAGAACGCGTCGCTGCGCCCAAGCCCGGAGAGCAGCTTGCCCACGACCGCCTCCGCGCGCCCGTACATCGGCGACGAGTCGATCACCGAGCCGCCGAGATCGAAGAAGCGCCGCATGACGGCCTTGAGGTCGGCAAGTTCGCCCGCGGGATCCACGTCGAGCGTGCGCGACGTCCCCAGCCCGATGCACGGCACCAGCTCGCCCGTACACGGGATCCGCCGACGCGCCACCGCCGCGCATGCGCTCGCCGGAGCGACTTCCGTTCCTGCAGCCGATCCCGCCAGCACTGTCCCCACTGCCACCGAACCACCGAGAAACTCCCGTCGCGTCGCCATGTGCTAGAGCCTAGCTCCAACTCCAGGCTGAAGCTCGCTAGGCTCGTCTCCATGCTGCGGTTCTTCGCTTCCATCGCATCGCTCCTGCCCTGCGCCGTCCAAGCTCCGCAAGCGCAGTCCGACTCTCCGCCGACCGGCCTCATCACGAACCTCGAGGGCGCGAGCGATGGCTACGTGCTGTTCGCGCCGCTGCGCTCGGGCTCGATCTATCTCCTCGACGAGCAGGGCCGGACGGCCCACGAGTGGAAGCACGGCCTACCGCCGATCACTGCGTACCTGAAGGACAACGGCAACGTGCTGCTCGCCTCGCGCATCGACGCCAACCCGACCTTCTTCGGCGGTGGCCTCGGCGGGCGTATCACGGAGTACGACTGGAACGGCAACCAAGTGTGGGAGTACGTGCTCTCCGACGCCGGGCGCTCGCTGCATCACGACCTCGAGATCCTGCCCAACGGAAACCTGCTCGCGATCGCGTGGGAGCATCTCAGCGCGGCCGAGGCCATCGCCCTCGGTCGCGACCCGCGCTTCGTCGACGAGAAGGGTTGGTGGCCGGACGTGGTGCTCGAGCTGCGTCCGCTGCCGAAGAGCGGTGCGGAGATCGTCTGGGAGTGGCGTGCCCGCGACCACCTCGTGCAGGACTTCGACCGCACCAAGGCCAACTGGGGCAGCGTGGCGAATCAGCCCGGTCGAATCGACGTGAACGGCGACCACCGCGACCAGCCGCCGATGACCGAGGAAGAGCGCCGCCGCGTCGCGGAGGAGCTCCGCAAGCTGCGCGAACTGGGTTACGCCGGAGCCGACGAGGAGGAGCAGCACGAGGCAGGCGCCGACGCTCCGCGCGAGCGACGCGGCGACTTCCTGCACATCAACTCGATCCATTACATGCCCGAGCACGACCTGATCGCGCTCTCGACGCCGCACCTGCACGAGCTGTGGATTCTCGACCACTCGACCACGACGGAAGAGGCCCGCGGATCGAAGGACGGCCGCTGGGGCAAGGGTGGGGAACTCCTGTATCGCTGGGGCAACCCACGGACCTACGGTTGCGGCAGCAAGGGCGATCGGCAGCTCTTCTACCAGCACCAGCCGGACTGGATACCGCCGGGGTTCCCCGGCGCCGGCAACATCCTCGTCTTCAACAACGGCGCGCGGCGCAGCGACGTCGAGTACAGCTCCGTGGACGAAATCGTGCTGCCGCTCGATCCGGGCAAGGGCTTCCTGCGCGAACCGGGCAAGGCCTTCCTTCCCGCGTCGCCCATCTGGAGCTACACGGCTCCGAACAAGCCGGACTTCTTCTCATTCTTCATCTCCGGCGCCCAGCGGCTCGCGAATGGCAACACCTTCATCTGCTCGGGCAAGCAGGGTCGCTTCTTCGAAGTCACTCCCAAGGGCGAGATTGTCTGGGAGTACCGCAATCCCCATGGCGGCGAGATCCCAGTCAGCGCCGGCAACGCGGCCCCGCCTCCGAAGGGGCCGAGCCCGGTGGAGTCGACGAGCTGCTTCCGCGCCACCAAGCTGGCTCCGGACCATCCGGGCCTTGCGCGCCTGCGCGCGGCGGCGCCGGCAGAGGCCTCCGCGGGCAAGTAGGCTCGGCAACGTGCACTTCGCCCCCCTCGGACCGTCGGACTTCCGCTCCGACTTCTGGCACGCGCTGCAGCCACAGGGCTCCCCCGATGCGCGCGCCCCGCAGGTCGTGTGCATGGGCGCCTATGCGCTGCCGCTCCTCGTTCCGGCCGCTTGCGAGCGCTGGCTGGCGGAGATCGCCGAAGCCCGCTTGCGGCTCGCGGACTCGGAGCCGCCGAACTCGATGCACCAGCACGGCGTCGACCTCGTGAAGCTCGGCTTCGGAGCGCGCATCGACGGGCTGCTCGAGCGGTTGCAACCGCTGCTCGCGCGGCTCTATCGGCCGTTCGACGGAGCAGGACTCGACTCGCACCACAGCTACCTCGTGGAGTACGGCACGGACCTCGACGAGTCGCTCGCCTGGCACGCCGACGACAGCGAGGTCACGCTCAACCTGTGCCTCGGCGACGATTTCGTCGGCGCGGAACTCACATTCCTCGGCCTTCGCTGCCGCGACCACATGCAGACACGCCCCGGACCGGAGGAAGTACACTCCTTCGAGCACCAGCCCGGCGTGCTCCTCCTGCACGCTGGCCTGCATCGCCACCGAGTCGAGCCGATCGCCTCCGGCACGCGCCGCAACTTGATCGTGTGGGCGCGCTCCTCTCGGCTACGCGCAAAGGGCATGCCCCCGCCGGCGGCGAGCTTCTGCCCCTTGCACGGCTGAGAGCCTCCCGCCACGACTTCAGCGCGCGGGCGGGGCGGCTTCCTGGATCACGGCGCCGGCTCTCTCGCTCGAGACAAGCACCGCATAGCGCAACGCGTCGTTCGCACCTTCGCCAGACATCGACGCGTAGTCGAAGCGACCGCGCAGGTCCGTATAGCCATCCTTGTGGAAGCGCACGCTGCCGTCGCCGAGCCGCGCATAGACCTTCACGTACACCTTCGACTGCGGCTTTCCGCTCGCAGCCTCGGTGACAGCGAGCTGTCCCGAGCGCTCGAGCCACTGCACGCGCAACGAGCCCTGCAGGCACGGAACTCGACGCACCAAGCCACCCGCGCGCACCTCGAGTAGCACGTTCGTGGCACGCAGCTCGACCGGCAGCTCGAACGAAACTTCGCGAACATCCGCGGCGAGCTTGCGTTGCTCCTTGAGCCGCGGACGGATGTAGGCAAAGTCGCGCGAGTTCTGGCCGACAAACGGGTTCGTCGAAAAGAGGAACTCGATATCCATCGGATAGTAGCTGAGCTCGCACTCCGCGAGGTTCGCGTAAGCGAGCGTCACGCGCGCCCCCTCGACCTTCGCGTCAAGCGCAGGCTCGCTCGCCGCGAGCGCCGCTTGGCGAGTCTCGCGGTCCCTCTCGTCGCTCGCGCCAGCCTTGCGGCCAGCAGCCTCGTCGAGCTGCGCCAGCACATCCCCGAAGAGCGCGCGCCAACGCTTCACAGGATGCTCGCGGTAGGGTTCCGCGATCGCGCGCGCCGTCTCCGGCTGGTCACCGTAGAACGCGAGATAGGCACGCAAGTAATCGAGCTGCATGCGCTCGGTCACCTGCGAGACGTCTACCTTGGCAAAGGCAGCGAACGCGTCCTCGATGCGATCCTGCAGCAGCAGGTAGTACGTGACCTCGAGCCAATCCTGCGCCGAGAGCGCGGGCTTGTAGCACAGGATGCGCAGCAGCTCGCGCCACTGGGCCTCCGCACGCTCATTGCGCACGTCGCGGCGCTGGCCAAAGGGGTGAGCGCGCGGATTCACCAGCGGATCGAACTCGAGGTGCTCGAAGGCACGCGTGCGCTCCGGATCGACCACCAGCAACGGGGACACGAGGTACGGACCCGCGAACGGTGCACCAAAGCGCGCGCTCCAGTTCTCGAGCAGCTCCTTCGCGACGCCCGCGTCCTTGTGGACCACCGCATAGCTCCAGAGATCCACGTCGAACTCGAAGCGCTCGCGAAGCCGCGGGATCACCGCATCGAAAGCTCGACGATCCGACATGCGCCACGCGATGCGAGGGAGATGCAGGCGCTCGAGGTTCGTGCGCTCGAGGTAGGCCAGCACCTGCTCGAGCGGTCCGCGCTGCGAAACGTACGACCACGACTCCATATCCTCGCGGCTCGGCTCAACGACGACGTTGAAGCTCGCCGGCTCCGCGAACGCCACCAACGCCTCGTCCTGCGCCACGTGCACCGGATAGTGCGCAAAGCGCCCCGGGCGCGGGAAGTAGAACATGTACTCGACGCTCTCGGTCGAGTACGGCGCGAGCTGCACGCGACGACCGCGCGTGCCACGCTCACCGCCGAGCGCCACCGCTCCCGCCGGAACTTGGGTGAAGAGCTCGATCCCGCGCGCCGCCGAGGTCGGGTTCGTCACCACCATCCGGCAACCGTAAGCCACGTGCACGAGGAACTCGTCACGCACGAACTTGTCGCGCTGCACGACGCCGGTCGTGTCGTAGCGGTCGTCGAGCCGAAAGAAGTTCTGGCTGACGAGCAGCGGTTCGACGTCCGCGGTCTTGGCTGCGTCCTTCAGCTCGCGGCGCACCGCCAGAAGCGGCGTCGACGGCTTGAGCGTGCGCACGCCCGGCTCGCTCCCGCGCGTCTGCTCGCCCGCCGCGAACGGCAGGTCGAGCACCGCGAGCGCAAGCAGCATCTCCGTGAGATTGCGCGTCGCCAGCGTGAAGTTCGACGACAGGAACGGCTGCCCCGCCGGCACGGCCGCGAAATCGCTCCAAACGTCGTTCGCCGTGACGAGCTCGCTCTCGCGGGACGCGAGCGTGACGTTCCAGTAGGTACGCTCCGCTAGCACCTGCGTTGCGCCGACCGGCTGGTACAGAAGTTGAAGCTGCTCGCGAGCGAGCGAGTCGTCCATGTCGCGCTTGAGCAGCTCCCCGCTCTTGTCGTCCGCGAGCTCGTTTTGCCCACCCTCGGCGAGCTCCGCATCCATCATCGGAATATCGCCTGCGCGAGCATCCTTGCCCTTCTTCTCCGCCTCGAGCCCCGCGCGCAGGCCGCCACCGCCGGCGCCCGGAGTCAAGGGTCCGCCCGTCGAAGGCGCTTCCGCCGGCGCCGGCGACATGGGCTTGCCCGCCGACGGCGCCCCGGGCTCGCGCAGCCCGCGACCCTCGAAGAATCCATCAGCGGCGTTCGCCAGTACACCGCTTCCGAGCGCCGTCTCGAAGCCGAACTGCCGCTCCTCGAGGTCCGGCGGCAACGCCTCGACGAGCTCGCGCACGTGCCGCTGCACGGCCTTCTCGCGTCCGACGCGCTGCGAGAGCAGGATCCGCTCGACGATGTTCAGGTCGCGGAAGGCCGCGAGTTCCGCGTAGCGCGCGAGGTCGCTGCCAAGCATGTAGTGGTCGAGGAAGTTCTTCTCGAGCTTGTTGGCGAGATACGGCTTCACCACGCTCGTGAAGAACTCAGGGTCCTTGCGCTGCAGGAACAAGTTCAGCTCGTGGCACGCGTGCTCCGAGTACTGCGCCCGCTTCTCGTCGCCCGAAAGCGACGGCCAGCGCACGAGGAACGCGAAGCGCTCGAGCTCGCTCGCGCCATTGCGCGCGCGGAAGTACTGGTACACGTCATCGAGCGAGTCGAAGAGCTGCAGCGCTTCGGTGGCGGCCTCGTCGACACGCAGGGTCTCCCCCGCGCGCACGAGGTCGACCGCATTGCGCTCCACTAGATGCCGCGTCGCATCGAGCGCCGAGCCGAGCCGCAGGTCGCGCGGCAACAACGGCGTCTCTGCGAGCGCGAGCGACGCGTAGGCACGTCCGTCGCGATCGAGCGCGAGCACGTGAATATGCTGGCCATCGCCCAAGCTCGCCCGCGGAATGCGGACCAATCCATCCCAGCGCCCCGAGCGCACGTTCGCAGCGAGCTCGCGCGATCCGGTCAGGAACCCGAGGTCAGCAAAGCCGTGCGCGCCGCCCCAGCGCGCACCGCCGCCGCCCGCCGCGACGCCGCGCGACTTAGACTCGGCGCGGCCGCCGCGGCGACCACCGAACTGTCCGCCGCTGCCCCCGCCAACCCCGAGCACCGTCCGAGCCTCGTCGAGCGCCCAGGGATTCAGCAGCAGCGTCGGCCGCTGGAGCATGTTGCCAGGGAACTTGCGCGCGAAGCGACGCTCCAGGATGTAGCGGTACTCGTCCGAGAGCGCTCGTCCAGCGCGCAGGTCGCACTCCGGCCCACCCAGCTCGACTTCCCGCAAGTCGGGTCCATCCCAGCCGCCAATCTCACGCAGCGGCTCGAACTCGGGCATGTAGCGCGTGGCGAACACATGCAGGCGCGTGCCCATGCCCGCGCCCGCAAGCTCGATCACGATCTCCTCGCCGTCTTGCGAGATCCCCCGCACGTGGAGCGGCTGTCGCTCCGCCACCTCGAGTGCGCGCACCTTGCCGTACGCCCAGCCATCGCGCACGTCTCCCGCCGTCATGACGACGTCGATGCTGTGCCGTTCGCCCTTGAGCACGAGCCGATAGTCGCCCGCCGGGAGGTCGCGCAACTCGAACGCTCCAGCATCGAGTGCCAAGTTCTCGAAGCGGTCGCGCACGGGCGCCCCCACGGAGTTGAGTTCCATGAGCGACACCTGCGTGCGATCGAACGTGGTCGCCCCACGCTGGAAGGGCACTCGCAGCGCCCAACCCACGATTCCGTGCATCACATCGGGCAGGTCCGCGCGCTCGCGATCGAGCTCCCAGCTCTTGAGACCGTCCGGGAAGCCCGAGGCCGCCACTTCGGTCACGCCGTCGAGAGCGCCGAGCTTCACGCGCCCGTTGGCGTCCGTCTTGACCGCAAAGGTGAAGTCCTCAAAGTCGCGATGCGCGAGCACGACGTTCATCACGAAGTCCGGCCGCGGCTCGCCGCTGCGCCCGAGCACGTCGAGGAACCAACCGTCCGCGTTGCGCCCGAGCAGCGTCGCGTGCGTCTGGGCGCTGGGCGCGATCTTGGACAGATCGCGCTCGAACAGCTCCCGAGAGAGCTCGATCTTCGCGCCCGTGGCGAGGCTCTGCACCTTTGCTCGCAGCCACACCTGCAGCTCCGCGAGCCGCTCGGGCACCGCGATGTCGTGCACGATCTCGTTGTCGTCCGAGAGCTTCAGGTCGCGCACGTCGAGGCTCGACTCCACGCCCTCGAAGTTCTTCGTCTTGATCGTGAGCACCGGCTCCTCGAGCACCGACAGCGACACCGGCACGCCGCACGCGACGAGAATCGGCCGCGCCACGATGCGCGCCGTCTCCCCCGCGCGCAGCGCCTCGCGCTCGACGAACGCGCCGCCCGCGAGCTCGTAATGCTCCTCACGATGCTGGAAGCGCCCGAGCGACGCGCGCTCGCCCACTTCGAGCACGACCGTCTTGGTTCCCGACTTCGTGGTGAACGGCACGCGCACGTCACCGCTCGCGTCGCTCTCGTAGCGCCGCCCGTCGACATGCACGGCTGCCATCGGCTGCGCAACGCCGCGCTCATCCAACACACGGAACACGTGCCCCGCCGCGCCCACGCGCTCCTGCGCCAGCAACGTGCCCTTGCGGATCACCGCGCGACTCGCCGTGCCGTTGCCGATGAACTCGACCACGTACACGCCCGGCTTGCCGAGCGACGGGAGCTCGAACCGCCGCCGCACGCGCAGGAACGGGCTCTCGGAGTGCTGGAACGTGCGTTCCTCGTTGGCGACGAGGCCATCGAGCTCGATGGTCGCGTCGATCTCGCGCAGCTGCGACGAGTACCAGTTGAGAGCGTGCACCTCGTAGACCTTGAGCAGCAAGGTCGGCACGTTCTTGACGTCCAGCTCGATCGTCACGGTATCGCTCGCGCCGTAGTGCTCGACCTGCGTCGGCGCAAAGCGCAGCTCCACGCGCTGCCGCAGCTCTTCGTGGTAGGCCGGATCGTCGAGCAGCGAATACCAGCGCTCCATGTCGCCGCTGCCCGCGAGAATCTTGGTCTCCGCGAACACGCGCGCGAGGTAGCGCTGCTCGACGAGATCGTCAAACGCGCGCGTGTCCGCGGCGTCGCCCAGAAAGTGCTCGAGCAACGCGCGCACGAGTGCCTCTTCGTCGCCGATGGCGTCGAGCCCGGGCACGAAGCGCTCGCCTGTCTGCGCCCACTGTCCGCTGCGTTCCGCCTCCTCGCGCACGCGCGGGTGCAAAAGCGCGCTCGCGCGCGGCAGCCGCAGGTACGCATGGAAGCGCGCGAGGTTGTGTACGCCTGCGCGCCTGTCGAGCTCGAGCCGCCGGAACAGCACCTGCGCCTTGAGCGTGTTGAACCCGCCGCCGAGCCTGCCCCCGAAGCTCTCGAGCCGCTCGAGATGCGCGCGCCGCACCGCGACGTCGCGCTCGCTGTCCTCATCCGCTCCCGGCGCCAGCCGCGCGATCCAAGCCTCGACGAAGCGCCGCTCCAAGAGCAGCTTCGGCTCCAGCCGCGCGCATTCCTCGAGCTGCCCGAGCGTGAGCTTCGCGTGCACGTCCAGCGAACCGAAACCGCCGCTGCGCTGCAGCTTCAGGTGCCGCACGACGAGCGCCGGCAGCCCCGGCAGGTCCGCGTACTCGAGCCGCGCCATCACGTTCGCGAGCATCCCGTCGTCGAACTCGCGCTGCGCCAGTCGCTCCAGCGCCGCGCCCCGGAACCCGCTCGAATCCCCCGGGCTCGCCTCCGCCGCGCGCCGCTCCCACGCCTGCAGCGTCACCAGCGCCGGATCGAGCGCCGTCGGCAAGTCGACCTTGGCTCCGGGCACCTCTGCCTGATGGCTCAGGTCGAGCCCCAGCCCCTCGCGCATCCAGCGCCACGTCGCCTCCGGGTCCTTCGCGAACCCGAGCAGCATCTGGCGGTTGTGGAGCTCCATCCACTCCCCGCCGCGCCCATGCCGCTCCTCCCACGCCCGCAGGATCCCCGCCGCCCCCTCCAGATCCCCCGCCAACTGCCGCTCCAGACACCCCCACCGGTACGCCTCCACGCTCCCCGGAATGAGCTGCCCCAGCACCTTCCCGCGCTCCCCCGCCAGCGCAAACGCCTCCTCCACGTCGCCCTCCCGCCCCTGCGCCAGACCAACTTGCCCCAGCCCCGCCTGCACCACCCCCACCGGCGCAACGCTCCCGCCTCCCGCGGCCCCACCCGCGAGCCCCATCGCCGCCACACCCGCCCACACCACGCCCATCCGACCTGCGCT
>SXKQ01000191.1 GCA_005778045.1 Planctomycetia bacterium | reverse complement strand
GTTGGGCTCGGGCGGGAAGCGCGTGTTGAGGCGTCCTCCGTGCTTGCCGACGGCGCGGTCGGCGAGGATGCGCTCCTCGACGAAGTGGGAAGCCTCGGGGACGGGATTCGGTGTGGCGGGGTTGCTCATGGCTCGTGTGGGGCCTCTCGCCTTCAGGGGGCGAAGACCCGCACTGTAGCGAGCCCGAGGGACTTTCAGCGAGGCGCGAGTCGCAGGAGCAGCCCGTCGCGCACGGACGCGAGCGGCTCGAGCTTCGTCCGCGCGGCGAAGGCCTCGGGGAAGGCCGTGGGACGTCCATTCTCCTGGAACCACACCACGGACCCACCCACCCGCGACGCCGCCTCGGCCGCACGCTCCCAAGCCTTGGCACCGCCGCGCAGGAAGCGCACCTCGAGCCCTTTCTCGAGCCAGACCAGCTCGGGGCCATTGGACCAACAGGGGGCGCTCGGGGTGGAGTTTCGGAGAGCCTCCGTCACCGGATGCTCCTGCCACAGCCGTGTGTGGAATCCACCGGCGCCTTCGTCGCGCCAGTGCTCGAGCCGCTCTCTCGCGCGCGGAGCGGCATCGAGCCACGCGAGCGCGACGAGCGCCGCAGCCGCGAAAGCCGGCAACGGCCATGCTGCGAGAAATGCGCTCCAAGCCAAAATCACGAGCAGTGGAAGCAAAGGGAGCAGGAGCCGATCGCCGATCGGATCGAGCACCACGCTCGACGCGAGGGTCACGAGCAGCAGCGCGTAGAGGCCGGAGAAGCTCGCGAGCAACGCCAGCGACGCGCGCAGCTCGGGACGCCGGACCATCGAGACCGCGAGCGACACGACGAGACCCGCGATCACGGTCCAGCTCATCCAGCTCGCGTTCGCGGGCTCGGCCCACAGCCGCAGCGTGCGCGCAGCCGCGTCCAGCGCCTCGGTGAAGCCCTGCGGCGTCTCGTCACGGCCCCCGGTCCAGCTCGAATCGAGCGCGCGGTTGCGCAGGAACCACAGCCCGAGCGGCGCAAGCGAGAGCAGCGAGTAGGTCGCCACACGTCGCAGACGCTGCGCGAGACTCCCCCACTCGGGCCGCGCGAGCGCGACGAGCGCCACCGAGAGCACCAGCGCGATCCCTAGGTAGCGCTGCAGGCACGCCAGCGCACTCAAGGCGATGAGCCAAACGAAGCGCTTCCGCGTGAACTCGCGCTGGAGTGCCAACGCGACGGCCAGCGCGCCCAGCACGAGCGGCAGAAAGAAGGTCTCCGAGACGATCTGCACCGTGTACTCGTGCATGCGCCACGAGAGCGACAGCGAGCCAGCGGTCGCCGCCGCCGCGAGGTGCGAACCTGCGAGTCGAAACGCGAGCCACGCGGCGAGGGCGATGCTCGCCGCGAGCGCCGCAAGGTGCAGCGCGCGCAGGGCCTCGAGCACGTCGAACCCGAGCAGGTCGAGCGCGGCCATCACCGCTGGATAGAGCGGTGGCCAGAGGGAAAATACCTCGCCGAGACAAGTCACGAGCCCATCGCCACGCGCAAGGCTCGCCCCGGCGGACAGGTGCCACGCCGCGTCGCCGTCGATGCCCAGCCCGTACAGCGAGCTCGCGCTCGCGCTCGCGAACACCGCGCAGAGCGCGGCCACGAGCACGAACGCGGCGCAGGCAAGAGAATCGCGGCGGAGAGCGGGCGTCATCGGCAAGCGCCAGTGTAGCTGCAAGTGCAGCAGCCCCGACCGCGCGAAGCTTGGCCGGGGCTGCTTGGGATCGGGCTGGCGGGGCGCTTCCCGCACGGCTCACTGGGCGAGGATCTGGTCGAGCGCGCCGATGGCCTCGGGGTCCTCGTTGCCGATCTCCTTGGCCTTGGCTGCGAAGATCTTGGCGCGCGGCATGTCGTTGAGCGGCTGCGAGCACCACATGGCGGCCATGTAGTTCATCTCGAAGTGCAGCGCCTTGTCGACCATCTTGCCCGTCGCGTTGAGACCTTCGAGCGCCGTCAGCGCGGCGCGCGCGGTGTTGTCATCGCGCACGGTGCGGAACTGCGCTTGGACGCACATCTCGAGCAGGCCGTTCTCGTTCTTCGCATCGAGCTCGCGGCCGACGGCGAAGGTCGCCTCGTCCCCGTTGCCGCTCTTGAGCAGGGCCTTCACGGCGCGCAGCTTGCGGCCCGTCTTGTTGTCCTTGTCGAACTCGAGCGCGCTGCGCACGGTCGCGACGTAGAGCTTGGCGGCCACGCTGTCCGCCGAGAGGCTCTCGAGCGCCTCGGCGAGCTTGTCCCAGGCTGCCATACGCGCGTCGCCGGTCGCCTGCTCGTACTCCGCGACCTTGGCCTTCGCGTCTGCGAGGTCCTTCTTGCCGGTCGAGACGATCTTCTCCATCTCGGGCACGAACGCGGCCGGACCACCGGGCACGTAGCCCATCTGACCGAAGACCTCGCCCTCGGGCGTCATCAGCAGCAGCGTCGGGAAGCCCTGGATCTCGTACTTCTCCTGGAGCTCCTTGTTGCGCTGGGGGTTCGGCACCTTGGCCTTGATCGCCTCGTCGCGCGGGTAGTCGAGCGCCACGAGGACGAAGCTCTTCTTGGCTGCCGTGAGGAATTCCTCCTTCGAGAAGACCTCGGCGTCGAGCTTCTTGCACCAGCCGCACCAGTCCGAACCGGTGAAGTCGACGAACAAGTCCTTCTTCTCGGCCTTGGCGATCTTGACGGCTGCGTCGAAGTCCGCGGTCCAGCCTTCATTGGCGAACGAGGGGGCCACGAGGGCGATCGAGCCGACGAGCGAGCAGGCGACGGCGCGGAACGAGAGCGACATGCACGATCCTTGGTTGTGGGTGCTGGGGTTCGGGGGACGGACACTGCACGCTCCAGCGCGCGGCGGACCTCGCCCCTGCAGTTCTAGCGCCGAAGATGGTACCCGCCACAGGCCGAAGGCCCACACGGGGCCGCGAACTTACCGAGACTGCACGCAGCGGGTGCTCTGCTAGCTTCTCTAGCATGGAAACGGTGCAGGCGACGCTCGGTCCCAAGGGCTGGTCCGCCCCGGTGGTCGCGGCCCTGTGCGCCGTGGCTTTGCTGCTCGCCCAGACCGCGCCCCACGGCCCCGGACTCGACAGCGACGGCGCGCAGTACCTCGCCGCGGCGGCGAGCCTGCTCGAAGGTCGCGGCTGGCTCGGCGTGGACGGGGAGCCCTACGTTCTGTGGCCGCCGCTGCACCCCACGCTGCTCGCGCTCTCCGGCGGGTTGGGCTTAGGGCAAGGCGAGCGCGTGGTGCTGCTGCACTCGCTCGCGCTGGCGGCGGATGCACTGCTCGCGGCCTGGATCGCGTGGCGCCTCTCAGGCTCGCGCGCGAGCGCTGGACTCGCGTCGTTCGCGGTCGTCGCGCTGGCGCTGCCTGCCGCTGCCATGGCCTGGAGCGAAGCGGTGTTCACGACCCTCGTGCTCGCCTCCCTGGCGGCCCTGCTGCGCTGGCAGGATCGACGCTCGCTCGGGGCCCTCGCGGCGCTCGCGACCTGCTGCGCCCTCGCACTCCTCCAGCGATATGTCGGTGTCCTGCTGCTCGCGTCGGTGTCGCTCGGACTGCTCGTCGATCGCGCCGGCGGAACGTCAGGAGCGCGCCTGCGGCGCACGCTCGTTGTCGCCGCGCTCGCAGCGCTGCCCGTCGTCGCGTGGGCAACCCGCAACGCGCTCCTGCCGTCGAGCCCAGCGGCGCGGCGGGGCGCGGCGAGCGACTCATGGGGCTACGACCTGCGCTGCGCGCTGGGTCAGTTCATACCCCGAGAACTTGACATCGCCGTGTTGCCCGAACTCGGGGCGAGCGCACTCTTGCTGCTCGGCACCATCGCGCTGCTCCGGCGTGGAGCAAAGTGCGCCGAAGTCGCCGTGGCGGCCTTTCCTCTGGCCTTCGCCGCAGGGCTCGTCGCGCTGCGACACCTCGTCGAGTTCGATCCGATCGAATCGCGCCTGATGTCACCCGCGCACGCGGTGGCCTGCGTGCTCGGCGCTGTGGGAGTGCACCGCTTGGTCTCCGCTCGCGGGCGCTGGTGGTCGATCGCGCTGCTCGCGGGGTGGCTCGCCCTCGCCGCGCAACGGCAGGTTGTCACGCAGCGCTCCGAGTTCGCGCGCGCCAAGTCCGACGGCCTCGGCCTCTATGACAACGCCGACTGGCGCGCGTCGGAAGCCCTCGCCGCGCTGCGCAGCGCGCCGCTGCAGGGCCTCGGATTCACCAACGAGCCGCACGCGCTGTTCCTGCTCGCTGGACTGCGAGCGCGAGCGCTGCCGGCGCGGCCCGCTGGCTACGCGCGCCTCTACGAGCGCTGGAGCGCGGAGTCCGAGAGCCCCAGCTGGATCCTTTGGTTCCCCTTCGGAGGTCGCGCGCAGCTGCCGCTTCCCGAGGGCGGAATCGCGCTGGAGCGCACGGCCTCCTGGGCGGACGCCGAGCTCTGGCGCAGACGCTAGAAGATCCGCGCGAGGATCGCGAAACGGACCTCGTCGAGGCCGTTCTCCTGCCCGTGGAACCACAGGAGCTCGGGCCCGAGCGATGCGAACGGGGTGTACCACCAGTCGAGGCCGGCAGCGGCGTACGTGCCCCACTGGTCCACGCCGATCACGACATCGCTGGACTCGTCGCGCCACTCGAGGCCCGCGCGCGCATGGACGCCGAGCGGGGTGCCCTCGATGCGAGCTCGGGCGCGCAGGCCGGTCTGGACGCGCCAGAGGTGCACATCCCCCGCCCCGGAGTCGAGTTCGTGCTTGGACCAGTTCGCGCCGAGCTCCCAGCTCGCGACGATGGGGTCGTCGTTGAGGTCGTAGCCACCACCGAGCGAGACCATCAGCGCATCGCCGTAGTCCACGGCCGCTCCGCGCGTCGGGTCCGCGATGCCGGCACCGAATTCGATCCACTCGCGCGGAGCATCCGGATGCGGAGCCGTGCAAGCGCTCGCGCACGCGAGCATCGCCGAGGCGAGCCCCACGCTGTGGCTGCGCTCGCTCACTTCATCCCCGGATCGAAAGGCGCACCCGCGAGGTAGATGCGTGGAGTCTTCGCCAGCTCGTAGCGCTGCTGAAGGAGCGCAGAGAACATGCCCATGAGGGGCTCACACTCCGACTCGTCCCGACCGACCCCGCGGATGTGCGCGACCTCGCGGAACTCGCCGAGGATCCCAAGCTGCGCGATCGCGCCGTCGTACACGCCCACCGCCACGCAGTAGGGCTGACCAGCGCCGTGAGTGTGGTAGTTGAGCACCAGTTCCTCCTGCGCGGCGACGGCGTTGCGCATCAGCACGCCATACCGCGGGTGCGCCTCGACGCGCTCGATCACCAGATTGAAGAACTCGACCGGAGTCATGAATGCATTGAAGCACAAGCGCGCTCGCCGACCAACTTGGAGTGCGAGCGCGCCACGACTCCGGAGGCAACGACCGTCAGGGGACGAAGATCACCTGCAGCGCGTCCGAAAGGTCGGACTGCGTCCCATCGCGGAACCAGCACTGGAAGTTCCACAGGTCGCCGGCCGTCACCGGAGCGATCACTTCCGACGGGAGATTCAGCGCGTAGTCGAGCGTCGTGCCGGAGCCCGAGTTCACGATCGGCAGACGCCGGGCCGGATCGCCGACGCAGCGCGTGCCGCTGCCCAGCGGCGTCGACTGCCGCGCGATCGAGCCGAAGAACAAGCCCGACTTCTGGGGCGGGACATGGCTCGCGTGCAGGGCGAAGTCGTTGGCAGCAATGCTCGTCGAACCGGTCGCGGTGAGCACCGAGCCGGCGGCACCGCTCTGGCAGAAGCGATCGACCAGCGAACACGCCGTGCGCACCACGCGGAAGCCGTCCAGTCCGGCCTCGACGATCGAAGCGGTGCCCGCGTCCGTGGCCGTGAAGCGCACGCGCACGTCCGAACCCGCGAGCACGCCGGCCGCCGCAAGCTGGGCTGCGGTGAACTCGTTCGAGCGCCACGTGTTCGCGCTCGTCGTGTGCGAAGCGAGCGCCGTCCACGGACCCGAGGCACCGTTGGAACTCGCTTCGACGAGCAACGAGTCCGCGCCGTTGGCGACGGTGAGGTTCAGGTAGTACAGATAGCGCAGTGCGCAGCTCCCGCCCGAGAGGTCGAGCGCGGGCGACAGCAACGTCACGGAGCCGCCGTCCACGTCGCTGTTCCCCGCGGTGTTCTGCGTCAGGTAGCAGGCACCCGAGCCATCGCCATCGCTCGCCGGATCGTACGCCCACGAGGCGTCGTTCACCGGCACGCCGCGCTGCCACTGGCCACTGGTCGCGCCGCTGACCGACGCGCTCCAGCCCTTGTCGGTCTGAAACGTGTCGGAGAACACGTCGACCGCGACGCCGCCGTACAAAACCGGCGCGTAGAACGCGGCCGGTGCTCCGACGGGGCTCGTCACCAGCCCGCACGTCGCACTCTGGGCGCTGATGTAGAACTGCGGAGTGTCGCCGCACTGCGGGGCCGGCAAAGTCGCCGCATACAGCGCGCCCGAGCCCGCCGCCATCGAGAGGGCGGTGAAGGCACCGGCTCGGTAGCGGAAATGCAGCGTCGGCGTGCCCGCCACGATTCCGCCGCTGTTTTGGATCTGAATACTGAGCGGAGTGCCGATGCTCATCGACGTCGGGGCTCCGCCCACCACCGAGAGGCCCGCCGCGCACACGCCCGTCGGCGCCGACAGCGCGGCCTGCAGCCCGGGGTGATTCGCGTTGGTGCCAGCATTCGCCCCGCCGGACGCGGTGCAGCCGCCGTGCGTGTGGATGCCGATGGCATTGCCCGTGGGCTCATGGATCACCGGGGAGCCGCTGTTGCCGCCGGTCGTGTCGGGCGTGTACTGCAGCGTGTTGCCCGAGTTCGTCACCCAGCCGCCGACATGGGTCTCCTGCACCAGATTCCAGTTCGCAGGACTGCTGCGCGAGCCAAAGCCGGTGACGCGAATGGGATCCGCCGTGTTGAGCGGCGGTGGAATGACGAGCGCGTGGCGCACGCCGTAGGCCTGATACGGAATCAGGCCCGTATTCGAGTTGGGGAACACGCCGAAGTAGGCCCAGTCGTCGCCGACGCCCTGACCGCCGTTCGACCGCACGTTGGCCGTGTCGATCGCGTACTGGTCCTGAGGAGGCGGGTTCTGGATCGCGCCCGTGATCGTCGAGAGCGGAACGTTGAACTGCAGCACCTGCAGGCTGTTGCCGGTGCAGTGTCCGGCCGTGAGCATGCAGCTGTTGCAGTCGTTGATCACCCAGCCCGTACATCCGACCGGCACCAGTCGTCCGGCGCGGTTGTCGTTTGAGAGCACGCGATCGTCGTTCGCCCCGCAGATCGACTCAGGCAACCCCGCGAGGTCGGCTGTCACGGCCGCGAGCACGACTCGACTCGCCCCACTGCCCGGCTGCGCAAGCACCTCGACGAGGACCGCGTCGCCGTTGAAGTAGGCCGACGTCCTGCGCCACTGCTCGACGTGCACGGCGTTGAGCTCCTGCACCGCGGCGTCGTACAGCGAGGTGATGCGCAGCACGGCTCCCGAACCGTCGAACACGCTGCCGGCAAGCTCGACCTGCGCGAACTCGAGCCGCATCCACGCCGCACCCTCCACCACCACGGGGAAGGAGAGCACGACGGCGGGCGCGCTGCCTGCGTTGGAGTGTGCACCGCTGTCGACCGGCATGGGGATGCGGATCGAAGGCAACGGATCCTCGGCGCGCGTGAGGGCGGCCAGAGCGACGGGAAGGCACAGGGAGAGCAGCAGTTTCAAGAGCGAGGTCTCGCGTGGGTGGAGTGCGCGGGAAGCGAGTCATGCCTAGGAAGCGCGGTGCCCCCTCGACAGTAAGGGCTGTACGCCGCGGCGCCTAGGGGTCAGGTGTGCGACGCTCGGCATGATGCGGGCGCGTGCGAAACACATGAAAAACGGCCGCCGCGTTGCCCATGGGGACCGCGAACCGGCCTGTGAGCACCCCGGTCGCGCTGGGCACGGGCCGAGGCTACGACGCGGGCTTCTCGGAGAGCAACTGGCGCTTCTCCTCGACGGCCTTGAACTCTTCGGCCTCGGGCAGCGGGTCCTTCTTGGAGCCGATCGCGGGCCACTTGGAGGCGAGATTCTCGTTGATCTCCTTGTACTCGGCCCACTTTTCCGGGAGGTCATCCTCGCTGAAGATCGCCTCGGTCGG
>SXKQ01000190.1 GCA_005778045.1 Planctomycetia bacterium | reverse complement strand
TCGCGCTCTCGGCACCGGCGGCCGTGATGGCGTAGAAGATGGTGGACTTCCCGACGTACGGGAGACCGACGATGCCGCAGGCGAGACCCATGAATTTGCCCCTGATTTCGAGGGCGAAGAGTCTACTGCGGCACCGCTCGGACTTCGAGGCTCCGCAGGCGATAGGAACCCGCCGCGAGCCCCGGATGCAGCCGGACCCGGCCGGAAAGGCCCGGAACCCGCAACTTGACGTACACCACGCGCCCCTCGCCGGCCGGAAGCGGTCGCTGCACGCCACGCGCGAGGCGCGAGTAGGTCGCGAAGCGTGAGCTCAGGAACTCGAGCAGCAAGGCCGTGTCGAGCGGGCTGTCGAGCTCGACGCGCACGAGCGCCCAGTACCCGGCGGGGACCTCGAGCTCGGGCAACTCGACGGCGCTCCCGCCATAGTCCACGCGCAGCGCGCCCTGCCCATCCGGCACGGCGACACTCTTCCCCCCCGGTGGAAGAGTGAGGCGCTCGAGTCCCTCGAGCAGCGTCGTGCGCGACTGGGCGAACTCCGCGGCGAGGCGCTCCTGCGTATCGAGCGGCGAGGTGGAGAGCGAGACGGCGGCGAGCGCTCGCTCGACGAAAACCTGCAGCACGACATCGGGCCTCTCAGCCTCGATCGTCGCGGTGTCAAAGTCGGGCACCCAACGGAACGCGATCGAAGCGAAGGACTCCGCGAAGAGTGGCCGCAGCTTCTCCCCCATCGAGTCATGGAACACCACCGCGCGCGGCAACGCGACGCCTTCGCGCCGCACGTTGACGTGGATGCCATTCTCCACCTCGATGCGCCAGCCTGCGGGCTCGCCGGCGAGCGGCGTGAGCTCGAAGCGCGCGCGCTCGGAGGGAGTCTTGTCGCGGCGCTCGAGGAACAGCCGCAGTCGCTCCCAGGCGGCGGCCGGAATCGCGCGCTCGAACACGGCATTCGCGTTGGGCTGGCGCAGGCGATCCTCGAGGTACAGGCGTCCGGCCCACGAGTCGTCCTGGAAGTCCGTCGCCTCGAAGCGGAACGCGCCCGCAGCGCGCACGGGCACGCGCGCGTCGAGCGCGTGCAGCCGCGCCTCGAGCGCCAGCGCGGCGGGAACGGCCCCACGGTCGTTCCAGTGCGTGCCGAGCGGATAGTAGAGCTGCTCGCCCGCGGGCAACGTCGCCTTCGCCGCGCTCACCGCCTGCGTGAGGTCGAGCAGCGGGAAGTCCGAGCGCTGCGCGACGTGCGCGACGAGCTGCTCGCGTCGCGAAGGCCCGAGCTTGTCGAAGCGCGCGGGGAAGTGCTCGGGATAGATCGACTCCTTGTTGGGAGCGATCGCGAACAGGTACTGCACGCCGTGCTGCGTACACCACTCGCGACGGTCCTCGAGCACGCGCGTCCACAGCTCAAGTTCCTCGGCGCTGAACGGATCGGCGCCGCGCCAGACGTCGACCGCGCGGTCGCGCGTCGTGAACATCCACGTTTCAGGCCCGACGACGATCTCGCTCGTCGGCGAGACGCCGAAGACCCCGAGGCTCAACTGGTTGTGCAGGCGAATCCAGCGCGGGCGCAGGGCGAAGTGGTCTTGGTACCACGCATCGAACAGGGCCGGCCACGCCTCGGCCTCGGCGAGGTTGCTCGGGCGCTCGGGCTGCGGCGCGGGACGACGGAACTCGCGCTCGATCGACCCCGAGGCCGGCGGCTCGAGCCATGTCAGCACGGCTGGCATCGCGCAGAAGGCTACGAACAGCCCGGCGAGCACGCGGTCGCACACAGCGCGGAACCTGCCTTGAACGTGCGGGGCCATCAGAAGCGGAAGTAGATGAACGGGTTGAAGGTGCCGGCCGAGAGGCGCGCCGCGGAGAGCGCGAGCAGGAGCACCGGGAGCGCGAGCGCCGCAAGCTCCAGCCCGCGATCCAGTCCGTCCTCGCCGCGGGCTAGCCGTGCCGCGCGCCAGCGCGCGAGTGCCGGAAGCCACGGGGTGGAGCCGAGCGCCGCTGCCGCCAGCACGAACACGAGCAGCGGATCGAGATACAGGCCCGCGTGCACGGCGAGGCCGTCGCGGCTGCCAAGGCCATACATCGCGCGCAGGAACGCGAGCGCGTGCTCGAGCGACGACGCGTTGAAGAGCACCCAGCCTGAGACCACCACGACGAAGGTGTACGGCCAGCCGATCCAGCCCGCCCGCTCGCGCGCCGATCCGCGCACCACGCGCTCGAGCACGAGGAACGCGCCGTGGAACAGGCCCCAAGCCACGAAGTTCCACGCCGCGCCGTGCCACAGGCCGCACAGGAAGAACACGGCGATCAGGTTGAAGTAGGTGCGGGCACTCCCGCCGCGGTTTCCGCCGAGCGGGAGGTAGAGATAGTCGCGGAACCAGCTCGAGAGCGAGATGTGCCAGCGGCGCCAGAACTCGGTCACGCTGCGCGCGATGTACGGGAAGTCGAAGTTCTCGAGGAACTCGAAGCCGAGCATGCGACCGAGGCCGATCGCCATGTCGCTGTAGCCCGAGAAGTCGAAGTAGATCTGCGCCGTGTAGCACAGCGCGCCCAGCCACGCCGTCCCCGCGTCGAGACTCGCGGTGTCGAGCGCGAAGATCGTCTTCGCAGTCTCGGCGCAGACATTGGCCACCAGTACCTTCTTCCCGAGGCCGACCGCGAAGCGCCGCACGCCCGAGGCGAACTTCGCGCTCGACAGCGTGCGCTCGGCGAGCTGCGCGGCCACGTCGCGGTAGCGCACGATCGGACCTGCGATCAGCTGCGGAAAGAGCGCGATGTACAGGCCGAAGTCGAGCGGGTTGCGCTGCGCTCGCCCCTCGCCGCGACGCACGTCGATCACGTACGAAAGCGCTTGGAAGGTGAAGAACGAGATGCCGATCGGGAGCGAGACGCTCGCTGCGGCGAAAGCCGGGACCGGCAGCCCCAGCGCGGCCAAGTTGTCCCAGAAGAAGTCCCAGTACTTGTAGAAGCCGAGCAACCCGAGGTTGAAGACGAGCGCGAGAGCGAGCGGCGCGCGCGCGCGGCCACCCTGCGCCTCGACCCACAGCGCGAGCGCCCAGTTGACGGCGATCGAAGCCAGCATGACGAGCGCGACGCGCGGCTCGCCCCAGCCGTAAAAGATGATGCTCGCGAGAAACAGCGTCGAGTTCCGCAGCGCGCGCGGCAGCGCGAGACCGAGCGCCAGGGCGACCGGCAGGAACAGGAACAGAAACGTCGGGGAGCTGAACAGCATGGCGGGCCGCGCGGCGGCGCTCGCGAGCGCCCTAGGCGAGCGCCACGCAGTCGATCTCCACCAGCGCCCCGCGCGGCAGGCCAGCGACGGCGACCGTCGCGCGCGCGGGAGCCGCACCCACCAGGAAGTGGCGGGCGTAGACCTCGTTCATCGGTCCGAAGTGGTCCATGGTCGTCAGGTACACGTTGCACTTGACGACCTTCGACAGACTGCTGCCCGCCGCGCTGAGCACCGCCGCGAGGTTGGCCAGTACGCGCTCGGTCTGGACTGCCACGTCCCCTCCTAGGAAGGCGCCGGTGGCGGGATCGAGGGCCACCTGCCCGGAGCAGTGCACGAAGCCACCGGCGACGATGGCTTGGCTGTAAGGACCGATCGCCTTGGGGGCGCCTTCGGTCGCGACAATGCGTCGATCGCTCATGAGATCCTCTGGGGACTACTGCGCGCCGACGCCGCGCTCGCGGAGCGCTCGTGCGACGGCCGCGGGAACGAACAGCCCGACCGGCCCTCCGAGCTCCGCCACCTGCCGCACGAGCGTGCTGGAGATGTGCGCGTGCTCGGGAGCGGACGGAAGGAAGACCGTGTCGAGCTCGACGGCCATGGCGCGGTTGCTCAAGGCCATCTGGGACTCGTATTCGAAGTCACTCGAGTTGCGCAGGCCGCGCACGATGACGTTGGCGCCGAGCGCTCGGCAGCCGTCGACCGTGAGGCCGTCCACGCGCGCGACCGCTACGCCCGCGATGTCGGCGGTGACCTCGCGCAGGAGGGCGAGCCGGCGCTCGAGTGGCAGGAGCTCGCGCTTCGAGGAGTTGCTCGCCACCGCGATGGTCACGCGATCGAACAGCGCGGCGGCCCGGCGGACCACGTCGAGGTGACCGAGAGTCACGGGGTCGAAGCTGCCCGGAAACAGCGCGTGGCGAGGGGCGGTCATGCGTCCGAATCCTAGCAATTGGCCGAGGAAGTTCCCGCTGCACCCGGCCCTTCCCGGAGGCGCCGGCGCGGAGTTCGCCAGCGGGCGGATGGGCAGTCGCCGCCACGTACCGAGAGCTGCCTCGGTGGAGCGGGCGCGGTGAAGTCCGGGCGGACGCACGGCAACGGGAGCTGAGCGCCGCGGAAGTTCGAGACTCGGGGCGCGACCAGCGACTCCCCCGCGCGACAGAGGGACCGTGGCAGTGACGAGCGGGACGGAGGCAGTGACGAGCGGGACGGAGGGTGAGTGCGGGCTGCGGCTGCAGGCCCGTCGACCGCTCGTGGGGGCTGCGCTCGCCGTGCTGGTCGGCGCGTGGCTCGGTGCAGCGCTGCGACCGGCCCCGCTGGTGCTCGTGGGTGCGGTGTCCACCGCCGCAGGAGCATGGCTGGCGCTCGAGTTCGCGACACGCGAAGGAAGGACGGGAGACGACGCTCTGCCTCATGCGCTGCGTGCGGCGGCAAGGCTCGCGCTCCTCTGCGTTCTGGCTCTCGCGTCTGTCGCGCTCGGCTGGCGCGGACAGATGGCCTCGCCGGTACCTCTCGGCGTCGTCGCCGAGGCGGGCGTGGCACCTCCGGTATCTCTGGAGGGCCGCTGGGAGCCGCTGCGGGGCACGCGCCGGGGCGTGCTCGGCAAGTTGTATCCACCGGCGGAGCCGCCCATCTGGCTCGAGCTCACGCGGGACTGCGCGGCGGGTGGAGAGTGGCTTCGCGTGACTCCCAGCGACCGTCCACGCCGCGAGGCGCGCGGCCCGGTGCCGCCGCCCCACGCTCCCTTCGACGAGCGTCCGCACGTCCTGTGGAGCGCGCGGCCGGACGAGGTCGAACGCATCGCTCCAGCCCCAGTCTGGGAGCGCGGCACGGCGTGGGTCGGCGAGCTGCGCGCGAGTGTGGCGCGACGCTGCGGTCAGTTCGCCGCCGGAGAGCCGCGCGCTCTGGCGCATGCACTGCTCTACGGAGCGACCGAGCGGCTCGAGCCGGAACTGGCGGACACTTTCTCGCACACGGGCATGCGCCACGTGCTCGCCGTGAGCGGCATGCACGTCAGCCTGCTCGCCGCGGTGCTGATCGCGCCCTTCGTCGGGGGCGGTCGACGGCGCCGAGTCGTGCTGGTGCTCGTCGCAGGCATGGCTCTCGCCCTGTTCGCGGCCGTGACGGGTGGGGCCGCGCCCGTCAGGCGCGCGGCGGTGGCTCTCGCGTTGACGCTCGCCGCGCCCCTGTGCGCGCGCGCGCATCGCGAGCCACGACGCGTCGACACGCTGTCCTTGCTGGCGCTTGCCCTGCTGGTCGAGGCCGCTCTCGACCTCGATGCACTGTTCAGCGTCTCGTTGCTGCTTTCGTACCTCGCAACGCTCGGGCTGGTGCTGCTCACGGGACCGATCCGACGCACCCTGCCGCGCGCGGCCGTGCGAGTCGAGCTCGGTCCGACCTCCGCACGTCGCGCGCTGGAGAGCGTGGTCTCGCGCTCCGCGCGCTCGGCCCTCGCCGCCTCCCTCGCCGCCGTGCTCGCGACTTTGCCCCTGTGCTGGTCGACCTTCGGAGAGTGGGCCCCCATCGGGGTCGTGGCGACTGCGTTGACGACGCCCCTCGTCACTTGGCTGCTCGTGGTCGGCTGGATCGCGATCCTCGTGCCGCCCCTCGTGCCCGGAGCGCTGTTCGACGCGCCGGCGAAGTGGTTCATCGGCATGCTCGAGTTCACCGACACGCTACCGGGTACGCCCTGCGTGCTTCCACCGCGGCCCCTAGCCTTGCTGGCGCTCGCGACCGCGCTGCTGGCCGTCGGCTGGTTCCGAGCGGGGCTCGCGGCGAGGAGCGCGCGGTTGGGGCTGCTGCTCTGGGGCCTGCTGCTCGTGCCGTGGGTCGCAAGGCCCCGGGGCTGGAGCGTCGACGCGCTCGACGTCGGGCACGGGACCTGCGTCGTCCTGCACGGCCCGCAGGGCCCCACATGGATTTTCGATGCGGGTTCGCGCGACCGCGGGCGAGTGGCGACGTCCGCGCTTGGGCCGCTGCTCGCTTCGCGCGAAGTGCGGGATGTCGCCGTAGTGCTGTCGCACACCGACAGCGACCATGCGGAGGCCCTCGCATGGCTGTCGCGGCGCTACCCCATCCTGGAGTGGTACGGCGCAGCCATCCCGGAGGACGTGGAGCTGCGGCGCGCGCGCGGCGCGGATCCACGCGGCGCGGGCAGCGTCCTCGAGTTCGCAGCAAGCGGCCACGAGCGCTGGCAGCTCGCCCGCGGATCCGACAGCGAAGACAACGAGGGCTCCCGCACGTTGCTCGCGTCCCTGGGGCCGTGGCGTGCCCAGCTCCACGGCGACGCCGTCGAACAGGGACTGCAGGCCCAGCTCGAGGCCGAGGCGCTGCGCGGACCCGTCGATGTGCTCCTGTGGCCCCACCACGGCGACCCGGGGCCGTGGACCACGGCACTGCTCGATCGCGCGCGGCCGCGCGAAGTCTGGATCAGCACCTCCGGCACGGGCGGAGTCGAGCGCGAGCTGGACCGGAGGGGAATCCCGTGGCGAAGCACCAGCCGCGACGGCCCCATGCGCCTCGAAGTTCGGCCTCGCGACCGCAGTCCACGACGCCGTCGCAGACAGCGCTCACGCGGTTTTGGGCCATGGCCCTCTCGCGTCTCGCGGCGAGGGCGTATGGAATGGGAGTCCGTTCGGGGCCAAGAGAGACACCAAATGCTGCCGCTGCTCGTCACGCTGCTCCTCGTTCCAACCGTGGCTCCGTCGAAGGTCCCGCAGCCCAACGTGTCCGTGGCCCAGGACGAGCCCGAGCTGAACCGCATCCTCCACCTGCGCGGGGGTGGCACCGTACGGGCCAAGGCGCGCGCCGTAGACGGCAGGTGGGAGATCCAGCGCGGGACGCAGTGGCAGCGGCTCGAGCAGGGAGCAGTGACCCGCGCGGAGCTCGAACGAGTCGTGCTCGCGAAGGCACGCGAGCTCGAACGCCACGTCGATCGCCGTGACACGGCGACGCGCGTCCCCTACGCGGACTGGCTGGCGCGCGAGGGACTGCTCGCGGAGAGCCTGCAGCAGCTCGACCTCGCGCTCGACTCTCAGCCGGACCAGCCACAGGCCCTCGCACTGCTCGCCTCCTATCCGCAGGCGTTGGCCGTGCCCGGCGCGGACGAGACGGATCCGCTCGACGCTGTGCGCAAGGCAGCCTCTGCACCGCGCTCGCTGCAGGAGCTCGCGCTCCTCGCGCTCGGCCAAAGGTCGAACCGGGAACAGGTCCATGCTGCACTCGTGCGCTCCCTCGACTCCCACTCTCCGCGCATTCGTGCCTTCGCCGCCCTCGGCCTGCGGCGTCTCGCTGCGGGCAGCGAAGTCAAGGCACTCGTCACGCGCGCAGTGCTCGACGGCTCGGCGCAGGTGCGCAGGGAGTGTGCTCTCGCGTTGCGCGACGCTCGCGACGAGGCGGTCACGCTGCCGGTGCTGCGCGCGCTCGGCTCGCGCGCCGCGGCTGTGCGCGAGAACGCGATCGAGGCGCTCGGCACGATGAACTATCCGGCAGCGGTGGAGCCGCTCATCGCGCGACTCGGTGCGCTTGCGAGCGCGCCCGGCGGCGGTGGCGCATGGAAGGCGCCGGCGTCGCACATCTTCGTGGGAAAGCAGTTCGCGTTCATTCAGGACTTCGATGTCGAGGTGGCGCAGGGCGCTGCTGTCGCGGATCCGCAGGTGAACACGCTCGTCGAAGGCGCGCTGCTCGATGTGCGCGTGATCGGTATGTCCGAGATGACGGTCGCGGTCGAGAGTCGCAAGGTCCGCAACGCGCTCAAGGATCTCACCGGCGCGAACCCGGGCGACACGAGTCGCGCCTGGCTCACGTGGTGGGAACAGAATCCGTCGCGCCACCGGCCGGGCAATGGGCCGCGGACGCCTGCGACGCGGGCCAGTAATTCGTGAGCAGCCGTGCCCGGGCGAGCCCGGACGCGACGGCTCGTGCAGCTCGGGCGATCGCAGCGAGTCAGGCCGTCGGCGCAGCGCTCTTCGACACGCACATGGACTCGGGCGCGATCACGCCCTTGAAGCCCTGCAGCGCGACGCGCTGGAGGTAGAACGGGAGGCCGCGCAGGCCGCCGAGGTCCTCGCCGCCGCCGGCGCGACCGGGACCGCCATGGATCATCTGGGGCAGCACCATGCCCGGCGCGAGCGACTGCTCGGCCATCTTGTCGTTGCCGAGCCACACGCGGCCGGACCACGCGCCGATGGCGAGTCCCGCGGTCTCGAGGAACGCCTGCTCGTTCGAGTACACGCTCGTCACAAGGCTGCCGCCGCCGAGCGCGACGAGCTCCGCCGCCTCGTGGGCGTCGCCCGAGTAAGGGAGGATCGTGGCGCAGGGGCCGAACACCTCCTCCGCGTGGAAGGCCGGGTTGCGGCCATCGTTGGCGACGAGCACCGTCGGCGCGACGAAGTAGCCGCGCTCGCGAATCGAACCCGCCCCACCGGTCGCGAGCCGCGCGTGCTTCGCGAGACGCTCGATGCCGGCGCGCACGTCGCGCAACTGGTCCGCGCTCGCCAGCGGGCCCATGCGCACCACGGCGTCCGACGGATCACCGAGCTTGACCGCGTTGGCGGCCGCGACGATCTCGGCCGTGAGCTCGTCGACGCGCTCCTTGGGCACGAATACACGCCGCACGGCGGTGCACTTCTGGCCTGACTTCTGTGTCATGTCGAGGGCGACGTTGGCGACGAACAAGTTGAACGTGTCGCTGCCCGCCTCGACGTCCGGCGCGAACACGGCCGCGTTGAGCGAGTCGGCCTCGAAGTTCACTCGCACGTTGTGGCGCACGAGATTCGCGTGGCCGCGCAGGCGAGCCGCCGTGCCGCTCGAACCCGTGAACGCGAGGCTGTCCTGCGGCCCCATGTGGTCGAGCAGGTCGCCGACCGAGCCCGCGATGAACTGGAACGCGCCTTCGGGGAGCGCGCCACAGCCGATGCACAGCTGCGCGAGGCGCCACGCGACGAGCGCCGTCGGCGTGCCCGGCTTCTCGACCACCGGCGTGCCCGCGAGCAGCGCGCAGGCTGCCTTCTCCATCATGTTCCAGGCCGGGAAGTTGAAGGCGTTGATGTGCACGGCGACGCCGGGGCGCGCCACGAGCACGTGCTCGCCCCAGAAGCGCGCCGTGCGTCCGAGCTGCACGCCCGGGCCGTCGTAGAGAAACGTGCGCGCGCCGAGCTCCTGCCCGAGGCGGCCGTAGAAGGCCAGCGTGCCGATCGCGCCGTCGATGTCGAACTTGGCGTCGCTGCGCGGCGTGCCCGCGTTCTGGATCGAGAGCTCGATCAGCTCGTCGCGGTGCGCGTGGATCGCCTTGGAGAGCGCGTCGAGCATCGCGCCGCGCTGGGCGTAGTTCATGGCGCGCAAGGCGGGGCCGCCCTTCCCGCGCGCGTACTCGAGCACGCCCTTGAAGTCGATACCGGCGCTCGAGGCCTGCGCCAGCGCCTCCTCGCTCGTGGGATTGAAGAGCGTGACGCTCGCACCGGTGCCGGCGTGCCAGCGACCTTGGACGTGGCTCGTGAGGTTCTGCATCGGGAGCTCTTGGGATGTTCAGGACGGAAGCGTGAGGTGGTAAGCGAACGTGGCGGCGCCGAGGACGAGCGCGACGATTCCCGAGGCGGCTCCGGTTCCGTTGCGCGCGCGCAGGACGGCGAACAGGATCCCGAGCGCGATCGAGATCAGGGCCCAGACATAGGCGCCGCGCAGGGCAAAGGCGCCGATGGGCGCGCCGGACTCCGTGCTCGAAAGCCACACCCCGAGCAGCGTGCACAGCAGCGAGGCCACCGCGGACTGCAGCTCGAAGCGCTGCGCCCAAGGCTCTGGTTGAACCGGCTGCGGGGACATCGGATCGATCATCGGAATTGAAGATGTTAGCGCCGGCCCCGGGCTCCGTCGCCTCCGGGGCCGGCCCGCGAAAACCCGGCGGATTCGCCCCGGCCCGCGCTCGCCCTTGATCGCCGCGCCGCAGGCGTCAGGCTGGCGTGCGTGAGCACCCTCCCTCCCCCTCCGGCGGCCCGCTGGCTGCCCCCTGCGACCTTCTCCGGCCAAGTGGCGCTCGTCACCGGCGGCGGCACCGGCATGGGCCTCGAGATCTCGCGCGGCCTCGCCGCCCTCGGAGCGCGCGTGATCGTCGCGTCGCGCAGCCAGCAGCACCACGCGCCGCTGCTCGTCGAGGCGGCGCAGCGCGGGTGGCAGGTCGAGTCGCGCACGCTCGACGTGCGCGAGGCCGGGGACGTGGAGCGTCTCGCGCTCGAGCTCGACGAGCACGGCGGCGTCGACATTCTCGTCAACAACGCCGCTGGCAACTTCGTCTGTCCCGCCGAGCGCCTCTCCGCGCGCGCCTGGCGCTCGGTGCTCGGGATCGTGCTCGACGGCACGTTCTACTGCACGCGCTACTTCGGCCGCGGGATGATCGCGCGTGGCCGCGGGCAGGTGCTCAACGTGGTCGCGACCTACGCTTGGACCGGCATGGCGGGAGTGGTGCACTCGGCGAGCGCCAAGGCGGGCGTGCTGGCGATGACGCGCACGCTCGCGGTCGAGTGGGCGCGCCATGGCATCCGCGTCAACGCTATCGCGCCGGGTCCGTTCCAGAGCGAGGGCGCGGCCAACAATCTGTGGCCTGAGGAAAGCCGCAAGCGCCGCATCGAGGAACAGATCCCGCTCGGGCGCTTCGGCAGCGCCGAGGAAATGGCCGCGCACTCGCTGTACCTGCTGTCTCCCGCGAGCGCCTACGTGAACGGTGAGTGCCTCGTCGTCGACGGCGGACTGTCGCTCGGGCGCGGCATGTGGGAACCCGGAGAGCGCCGCGAAGGAGGCATGTCGTGAGTCACGTCCCCGCCCCCCGCGGTCACCTCGCCACCGAGTCGCACAACGAGCGCACGGCGCAGTTCGACGCGCTCTCGGTGAGCGCGGCCGTCGAGCTGATGCAGCGCGAGGACGAGCGCATCCACACCGCGCTCGCGGCCGCGCGCGCGGACCTCTCCAAGGCCATCGAGCTCGTCGTCGCGCGCCTGCGCGCCGGTGGCCGGCTCTTCTATGTCGGCGCAGGCACGAGCGGACGGCTCGGGCTGCTCGACGCCGTCGAATGCCCGCCGACGTTCCAGACCGAACCGAGCATGGTGCAGGCCGTGCTCGCCGGCGGAGCGGCCGCCGTCACGGGAGCTGTCGAGGGCGCCGAGGACAGCGCGACGGCCGCGGGTGAAGAGCTCGCGCGGCGCGGACTGTGCGAGCGCGACGTCGTGTTCGGAATCGCCGCCGGCGGCACCACGCCCTACGTGCACGGAGCCATCGACTTCGCGCGGGCGCGCGGCGCCGCGACCGTGTTCCTCGCCTGCGTGCCGCGGGAGCAGGTGCCCGACCGTGCCGACGTCTCCGTGCGCATCGTCAGCGGCCCGGAGGTGATCGCGGGCAGCACGCGCCTCAAGGCCGGCACCGTGACCAAGCTCGCGCTCAACACCGTGACGACGGTCGCCATGGCGCAGCTCGGCAAGGTCCACGGCAACATGATGGTCGACGTGGACACATCGAAGAACGTCAAGCTCGTCGAACGCGGAGCGCGCATCGTGTCGGCGCTGACTGGCGATTCCCGCGAGGACGCGCTCGCCCTGCTCTCAGCCGCCGGCGGACAGGTGAAGGTCGCGGTCCTGATGCGCAAGAAGGGACTCGCGCGCGAACAGGCCCTCGCCGCCCTCGCCGAGGCCGGCGGGATCTTGCGCCGCGCGCTCTCCTGAGCCGGGCGCACGTGAGTCGGAGCAGGGCGGGGAACCGCTGCATTCGGCGCACAGGAAGCTCGGCGCAGCGCTCGCCGGAACGCGCAAGTCGCGTGGAGTGACGCACGAGCGCTCGCCGATCTTTCTCCCGAGTCCGATGCGCGCGCGGCGCGATTCGTGACGATCGGCGTGCGGCCGGCGCGCCGCATCGTGAGCGCTCAGCGCGCGGCGTGGTGCGACCAGAACTCGCGCAGGGGCTCGGGGTAGCTCGGCGCGAGGTCGAGCTCGAATGTCTCGCGTGCGTCGACCCAGCGATAGTCGACGTGCTCGTGGCTCAGCTCGATCTCGCCGGCGATATCGGTACACAGGTGCGCGACGACGAAGGAGAACTCCTTGACCTCGTGCCGCACGGGACGGATCCACGTGAGTGTGGGCGCCCCGATCGCGCAGCAAAAGCGCGTGCCGAGCTCCTCGGACAGCTCGCGGCGCAGCACCTCGCGCGGGTCGAGCCGCTCCTCCCCCACGTCAACGCGACCGCCCGGCAGCTCCCACCAGCCCTCGCGGGTCGACTCGCGCACGAGCAGGAGCCGCCCGTCGCGCACGGCGAGCGCCTTCATCGCGACGTAGAAGCGCTGGAACTCCCGCGGGCCGATGTTGGTCATGGGATAGACCCTCAGGGCGCCGGCTTCGCGAGCTCCGCTCGCACGGCCTCGAGGAAACCCTCCCAGTCGAAGGCCGGACCGGGATCCTGCTTGTCCTTCGTGATGTGGAAGTGGCCCAGAATGCCCCTGAACTGCGCGAACTCCGCCCCCGAGAGCGCGTCCATGCGCACGGCGCCCTGCGCGTCCCGCGGGCAGTCGGGGCGCAGCGTGGGGAACGCGCGGCACAGGCCGGCTGCGAGCTTGACCAGCGTGGCGTACTGCTCCGGCGTGAGGTCGTGCATCTCGTAAGTCGTGCCGTGGATCGCGCCCATGACCCGCTCGGCCCGTGCCGGACGCGCGACGAAGCCGCTCGTGCGGATGCCCGTCTCCGCCATCCACGCGGGGAAGCGCACGTACGGCCCCTGCTCGTCCGTCGGGTACCACTCGTCGAGCGTCGTGTCGCCCGGAGGATAGGCACCGATGTTGGCGATCTCGATCCCGACCGAGCGCGAGTTCGCCTGCCGCGCGTGCCATGCGGTGTCGGAGAGATCGAGCGTCTGGTAGAGCGTGCCGTCGACGTCGAGCAGGAAGTGCACGGAGAGCTTGCGCCGGTCGTGCAGGATCTTGAAGCACTGGCGGCTCGTGCCGCAGACGTCGTAGTGGATCACGAACTGGTCGAGCGCGGCACGCAGCTCGTCGCCGCAGGCCGGAGTGCCCGAAAGCGACGTGAGACGCGTCGTGCCATCGCCCTTGGCTACCTTGCGGCCGGGCTGGTAGCGCAGGCCCTCGGGGAGCTCCTTCGGCGGCTCGCTCGAGAAGCGCAGCTCGGTGGAGTACGCGTTGTAGCCGCCGCGCTCAGTCCACAGGACGACCGGCACGCCGATCGGGACGCGCTCGCCACACACGACGATCACGTCGTTGCGCAGCGACGGGCGCTCGATGCGGCTTGAAGCCGAGACGGGCGCGGCCTCGAGCGGCGGCGAGGCAGGTTCGGCCGCACGGCAGGCGGCGAGGAGGAGCGGCAGGAGCGCGGTGCGGAGCTTCATGGCGTGCGGCGAGGATCGGAAACCGCGGGCAGCGGTGCAAGCGCCCCGCGCTTCGCGGCCTGAGCGAGCAGTTTTCCGGCTCGGGTCGCGACCAGCGCTCAGTCCGATCGACGGAGCGGGCGTGGGAACCGTACGCATCCTGGGAGCCTGCCTCGCGGGCTCGAGCGCCGAGCTCGTCACGATCGAGGCGCGCTACGAAGAGGACCGCGAGGCGGGGCGGGTCGATGTGCTGCTCACAGGCCTCCCGGATCCGGTCATCCGCGAGAGCCGTGGGAGGCTCCTGTGCGCGCTCTCGGCCAACGGGCTGGCCGTGCCACCGGGACGGCTGTACCTGAACCTCGTTCCGGCCGCTCGGCGCAAGTCCGGCGAGATCCTCGATCTGCCGCTCCTGCTCGGCGCAGCCGCTGCCGCGGGCCATCTCAAGCGTCGTGCGGTCGAGGGTCGGCTGTTTCTCGGCGAGGTCGGCATCGACGGGGCGCTGCACGCGGTGCCAGGGGGGCTGGCGGTCGCGATGGTCGCGCGCGCGGCGGGCGTCGAGCAGGTCGTGGCGCCCCGCGCGACCGCGCTGGAGGCCGCCTGGGTTCCGGGCATCGCGGCGTTCGGAGCCGCTCACGTCGACGACGTGGTCCGGCACCTCGTCGGCAGCACCACGCTCGTGCCGCTCGCCCCCGTGCGAGCGGACGACGGACACGACATGGGACTGTCGGTGGACGACGTGCGCGGGCAGGCCTCGGGGAAGCTCGCGCTCGCCATTGCGGCGCACGGCGGGCACGGACTGCTCTTCATCGGGCCGCCGGGAACGGGCAAGAGCATGCTCGCACGTCGCATCACCACCCTGCTCCCCGCTCCGAGTGTGCCAGAGCGGCTCGACATCACGCGCGTGCTGTCCGCCTCCGGACGCTGGCCCGGCGGACTCGCCAGCGCGCGCCCCTACCGCGCCCCCCACCACACGGTGAGCTATGCGGGCCTCGTCGGCGGCGGCTCGCCTCCGGCGCCCGGGGAAATCACCTTGGCACACTGCGGCGTCCTGTTCCTCGACGAGCTGCCGGAGTTTCGACGCGAAGTGCTCGAAGCCCTGCGCCAGCCCCTCGAGTCGGGCTCGATCACCCTCAGCCGCGCCGGGCGCCAGCTCGAGCTCGAGGCGCGCTTTCAGCTCGTCGCCGCCCTGAACCCCTGCCCGTGCGGGTACATGGGGCATCCGCGAGTGCCCTGCCACTGTGCGCCGACACTCGTGCAGCGCTACCGCAGCCGCATCTCGGGCCCGCTGCTCGATCGCAGCGACCTGCGCGTCGAGCTCGCCGCGCCAACCCTCGACGAGCTCGGCAACGCACCGACGCCCGCCGGAGGGCCGGCTGGGCTCACGGCCTCCGCACTGCAGTCCCAGCTCGCCCGCGCGAGCACCCTGCAGCGCGCTCGACAGGGGGAGCGCCGCAACTGCGATCTCGACGCAGAGTCCCTCGACCGTCATGCACCCCTCGATCAGGCCGCGCGCTCGCTGCTCGGCAAGCTCGCGTGGCAGCGAGGCCTCTCTGCGCGAGCCGTGCAGTCCTTGAGGCGCGTGGCGCGCTCCGTGGCCGACCTCGACGGCAGCCAAGCCACCGCGACGGCCCATCTGGCGCGCGCCTTGGCGCTGCGCTCCCCGATCCTGTGACCGAAACGACCCTACTCGTGCCGCAGCGCCTCGACCGGGTCCATCGTGGCGGCGCGCCACGCAGGGTAGATGCCGAACAGGACACCCACGCCCGAGGAGATCAGGAAGGCGAGGATCGGTGCCGTCGGGGTGATGATCGTGCGCATCTCCGCGTAGTGCTCGACCACCAACGGGGTCGCGAGCCCGAGCGCGACGCCGAGCAGGCCGCCGCCAACCGAGAGCAAGACGCACTCGACGAGGAACTGTGACACGATGTGGCGGCGCTTAGCGCAGAGCGCGCGGCGGATGCCGATCTCGCGCGTTCGCTCCGTCACGGTCGCGAGCATCACGTTCATGATGCCGATGCCTCCGACGAGCAGGCTGATCGACGCGATCGAGCCGAGCACGATGTTGAAGATGCGCTTGGTCTCCTCGGCGCGCATCAGGAGCTCGAGCGGGACCACGATCTCGTAGTCCGACTGCTTGTGGTTGCGCTTGAGCATCTCGCGACAGGCGTTGGCGACGAGCTCGACGTTGGCCGGGTCCTCGACCTCGACCACGATCTCGTGCAGCTCCACTTCTTCCATCTCGCGACTGCCGGCCCGCAGCTTGACCTGCATGTTGCCGTACCACTTGCGACCTGTCTCGAGCGGAATGAACACCTCGGAGGACGACTTGCCGGCTCCGGCGACGTCGGACTGCTGGCGCACGCGGTCGAGAGTCGTGCCCACCACCGTGTAGTAGTCGGCGCCAATCTTGATCTCCTCACCGATCGGCGAGGTGACAGGGAACAGGTAGCGCGAGGCCTCATAGGACAGCACGCAAACGTTCGCGACGCCCTGCTCGTCCTGGTCCGTCAGGAAGCGTCCCTCGCTCACCACGCGACCCGTGACGTCGCGGTACACGGGGAGCGTGGCCATGACGCGCGGGTTGAGCATGCGATCCGAAAATCGCACTTCCTCGTAGATCTCGCGCACCGGCACGACGCGCGCGACGCCCGGGAAGGTCTCCGCGATGCGCCCGAGGTCCTCCTCGGTCAGCCCGTAGCTCAGCACGCGCACGGACTGGCCGCCGCCAGTGGCGAAGTCCTCGCGCGGCTTGATGCTGCGCAGGATCACATTCCGGCTGCCGAGCTGGCGGATCTGCTCCTGCGCCTCCTCGCTCGCCCCCTCGCCGATCGCGAGCATCGCGATCACCGAGCTGGTGCCGAACAGCACCCCGAGCGTGGTGAGCAGGCTGCGCAGCTTGTGCAGCAAGAGGCTCGAGATGCCGAGCTTGACGGTGCGCGCGAGGGTGGAGTGCCTCATGCGCGGGCCCCGACGGCGTTGCGCTGGCCGCGCTTCACGGACTCGATTCGACCGTCCCTGAGGCGCAGCACGTGCTGGGCGCGCTCCCCGACGTCGGGCTCGTGGGTCACGAGCACGATGGTGCGACCTTCGGCGTGCAGCTCGTCGAGCAGGGTGAGAATCTCGAGCGCGGTCGCGCTGTCGAGATTACCCGTCGCCTCGTCGGCAAGGATCAGGGCCGGCTGGTTGACGAGCGCTCGCGCGATGGCGACACGCTGCTGCGGGCCGCCCGAGAGCTCCGTCGGCTTGTGGTCGAGGCGCATGGCGAGTCCGACGCGCTCCGCAAGCTTGCGCGCGCGCTCCTCGCCGTCCTCGGGAGGATCGTCTTGGTAGAACAGCGGCACCATGATGTTCTCCAGCACGTTGAGCTGAGGAATCAGGTTGTAGCTCTGGAACACGAAGCCGAGCTTGCGGCTGCGCACCTCCGAGAGTTCGTCGTCCGCGAGCCGCGCCGTCGAGATGCCATCGACCTTGTAGTCGCCGCCCGTCGGGCGATCGATGCAGCCGAGCACGTTGAGCAGTGTCGACTTGCCCGAGCCCGAGGATCCCATCACGGCCCAGTATTCACCGCGGCCGAAGGTGAACGAGAAGTCGTCGAGCGCACGGACCAGGTTCTGGCCCATGCGGTACTCACGCGTGACGCCGATCAGCTCGGCGACGGGAACTCGAGACGCTTCGCTCACGGGACTCTCGCGGGCGGGCTAGTTGCCCGACCCGCCCTGTCCGCCGCCGCTGCCACGGCCAGATCCGCCGCCACCGAAGCGCTCGCGCATCTTCTCGCGCTCTTCAGGAGTCATCGACTCCATGCGCTTGCGAAACTCCTCGATCTGAGCGGGATCGATGTTGCCGCGACCGCCGGAGCGGCCGCTGCCGTCGCCACCCGTGGCCGCGCCCGACGTCGCATCCGCCGGTGCGCCCGACGTCGCACCCGCCGCTGCCTTGCCCGCTCCAACAGCTTGGGCACCGGCCTGCGGCGCGCCACTGGCGGCCGAAGCCGGCTCGACCGAGCCCGCAGTGATCGTGCTCGCCGTGCTGGACTCCGGTGAGGCCGCCGGCGAGAAGCCCGGCGGCGACGCGAGCAGGACCTGCTCGCCTTCCGTCAGGCCCTCGAGCACCTGCACCCACTTGTCGTTGAAGCGCCCAGTCTTCACCACGCGCTCATCGGCGCCGTTAGAGCCGGTCACGAACGCGAGCTGATCACCGCCGGAGCGGAAGATCGCCTGCACGGGCACGTAGATCGTGTCCGCGATGTCCTCGACGAGGATCTCGATGGCGCAGCTCATGCCCGGGCGCATGTCCGGGTGGCCTTCGGTGATCTGCACCTCGGTGCGATACAGGCGCGTGTTGGGATTCGCCCACCAGGAGTTTTGGTCGGGGAGCACGGCCACGAAGTTGACACGGCCGCGGAACTCGCGCGCGCCGAGCGCGTCGATTTTTACGATGCAGGTCTGCCCGACGGCCACCTGCTTGAGGACCGACTCGTGCAGCGACACCTGCGCGACCATCCCGGCCGCGTTGGGAATCGTGATGATCTCTTGCCGCTCGCGGACCTGCGTGCCCTCTTGGATCGGCTGGCTCTGGCCCATGCGGTTCTGCTCGAGCTGCGCGTAGACCACCATGCCGCCGCGCGGCGCAAAGATCTTGGCCTTCGAGATCTGCGACACG
>SXKQ01000189.1 GCA_005778045.1 Planctomycetia bacterium | reverse complement strand
GACGATCAGCTCGTCGGTGCCGAGGATGCGCTCGCGGCCGGTGGGGCACGCGCTGCGTTCGAGGGTCGTGGTCATGGCGTGTGCGTGTGGATGCGGAGCCTGCGGAAGCCCGAGGACGTCCGTGGATTTCGGAGCCCGTGGCCGGAGCGCTGCATACGCTCTTCGCCCCACCCGCCGGCGGAGATCGCGGCGTGCGAGCGGGCCGCCGAAACGCGCGACGGCGCCTCTCCGCGGGGGAGAGGCGCCGTCGATGGGGAAGGCGTCCGCTGGGCGGAGCGCGCTACTGCAGGCGCAGGAAGTCGCTGACGCTGAAGGTCGAGCCGTCGGCGAGCTTGCCGGTCAGAGTGACCTCGATCGACGTTCCGATCGGCAGGCTGTCGAGGTCGAAGGAGCGCTTGAGCATGGCGTGCGGCACGGTGACGACGAGGTCGTTGTGACCCTCGCCGGTCGCGGTGTTGCAGCCGCCGATCGGGCCGTAGTACGGGCGCGTCGTGTCTTGCAGCGTGCGCGGCAGGCTGGCGAGCGCGAGAGTCAGGCCCACTCCGTCCGTGCGCTTGAGCTTGAGGCTCTGCGGGAGGATGGTGCTCGCACCGTGCAGCCACGTGCCCGTCAGCGCGAACTTCGCGTTGCCCGGAGCGTGGATCGAGACCGGGTTGGGGCAACTGCCCGGCTGCGCGTCGAGCGTGATCGCGCCCGTCTGGCCCGAGGGCGAGAGCAGCGTGATCGTCTGGTCGCAGGAGAGGCTCGTGCCGCAGCCGTCGATGAGCGTCCAGCGCCGCGTGATCACGACCTCGGGCGCACCCGGATTCGCGAGCGTGTTCGGCACGACGCTGATGTCCTGGTAGGTCAGCTGCACGCCCTGCTGGCAGCTCGAGTTGTAGGTCGCCGTGCCCGTGTTCGACGGGTTGGCCTGACCCGCCGGGATGCCGCCCGCCCAGATTTCCGTGAAGTCGGGGGGGCAGGTCAGCGTGGCCGGCGTGAGCGTGCAGCAGTTCGCCGTCAGGTCGAACAGCACCGGCGTGGCGTTGACGTTCGACTGGCGCGCGAGCGTCGCGCGGATCTCGACGAAGCGCCCGAGGACGCCCCCCGCGGCGGCGTTGCAGAGCGACTGACCGTTGCCGACCTGCAGGAATTGCTGCTGGGGCAAGTTGATCGCGCTGTCGGCCGCGCGCACGTCGACGACGATCGAGGTGCCGGCGGGCTCGTTGCTGTTCCAGCTGAAGGTGCCCCAGCGCTGGCCGTTGGTGCCGCTGTCCTGCACCACGGTCCAGGTGCCGGTGGGCGCGGTCGAGCCGACCGACACGAAGCCGGTCATGTCCGAGTAGTTGTAGGGACCGGCGCTCGGGCCGAGGTTGACCACCATGTCGACCGCCCCGACCGGGAAGCCGCCGTTGCCCAGCGGGCCGGCGTTCGGATCGATGCGCAGGGCGTTGCTGCTGTTGATGCAGGCCACCCAGATCTTGCCGTTGCTGTCGACGGCGACGCCCGTGGGGCCGCTGCCCACGCCGCTCGCGTGGGAGAGCAGCACGTTGCCGACGAAGGTGCCATCCGTGCGCAGGTGGCCCACCGTGGTCGCGCCGAAGAGCGAGTGGGCGACCCACACGTTGCCGGTCGAGTCGACGGCGCAGCCCTGGGCATTGCCGGAGCCGTAGGGGAAGGTGCCGAGGCAGGCTCCCAACGGGCTGATCTTGCCGATGGTGGAGGTGAACACGCCGGTGTGCCAGATGTTGCCGGTCGCCGGGTCGATGGCGAGGCCGTAGTCGCCGCAGTCGTTGCCGAGGATCTGGCTCGTGCCGGTGGCCGGGTCGTAGCGCAGCAGGCCCTGCCCGCCGCGGGCCGACCACAGGATGCCGTTGCCGTCGACCACGCCGCCGTAGCCGCCCGCGCCGAAGTTGAACGCGCTGCCGGGGATGGGCTGGCCCGTGACGCCGTCGAGCTTCTCGTGGTCCTGGTCGTTGAGGCCACCGGTCCAAACGTTGTTCTGGGCATCGATGGCCACGGTGCGCGCGCCGGACCCATTGATGCGCGTGTAGTTGAGGATCGCCTCGTCCTCCGCGGTGGAGACGCCGCCGCCAGAGTCGGCGTTGCCGGCATTCGACCAGTTGAGGATGCTGCCGAGGCCGGTCGAGGTGCGGATCAGCCCGTCGCCATCGCGATCGATGCAGGTCGAGTACTGGAACGGGCCCTGCAGGTATTGGCCGGCCGGATTGGGAGTGAACGCCCCAGTGACCGGGTCCTTGTCGCCGCGCGTTCCGCCGATGACGATGCCGACGCGCGTGACCGAGCCGCTCGACTGGCCATTGAAGGTCCCCGACTCCGCGCGATTGGAGACCCACACGTTGCCGAGGCGGTCGACGGTGGTGCGCGAGGGATCGCGGCCCATGGTGTTGGGGGCCGTCAGGTACTCGCCGAGAATCACGCCCGTGTTGACGTCGATGCGGACGATCGTGCCGCGGTTCGAGCAGGCGATGTTCACGAACGGCAACGGCGCCGTCACCGTGTTGAGCTGCAGCTGGTTCGAGTTGGGGCTGTCGTGGTTGACGTTGAACAGCACTCCGCGATCGAAGTCGACGTCGCTCGTGTAGGTCCGACCGCAGATGCCTTGGGTCTGCGCGAGGGCGCCGAGCGAAAGCGCGGAGAGAGCGAGGGAGCTGGGGAGCAAGCGGGAAGTGGACGGGAAGCGCATGTGGGACTCCTGCTAGGGGACGGCGCTGCGCCCGTGTGCGGGGAGTTCTGCACGCGAGCGTCGGGCGTCATTTTCCGACCGAGTCGCGGATCTGTCTAGCCGCAGGCCGGAATTGGCCCCGGACACCCACTTCGAACCGCTGCCAAAGGGCCGCGGCCCGCCTCCCGGGAGGGGAGGCAGGCCGCGGCGGCGCGCTCAGTGCGAGCTACTGGACGCGCAAGGTGTCGCGGACCGCGAACGGCGTGCCGTTCGAGAGCGAGCCCGTGAGCTCGAATTCGACATCGGTGCCGGCGGGCAGCGAGCCGAGGCCGAGGCTGCGGACGAGCATCCAGTGCGGCACGTTGACCACGAGGTCCGTGTAGCCTTCAGGACCGGCATTCGAGCAGCCACCGCTCGCGCCGTAGTACGGGCGAGTGACGTCCTGCAGGAAGCGCGGGATGCTGGCGAGCGCGAGCGGGCGACCGACGCCGTCGACGCGCGCGAGGCGCAGGCTCGTCGGCACGATCGTGGTCGCATCGTGCAGCCAGGTGCCGGTGATCGCGAAGCGCGCGACGCCCGGTGCGTGGACGGTCACGCCGTTGGGGCAGTCCGCCGGGCGCACATCGAGCGTGAGTCCGCCGAACTGGCCAGCGGGCGAGAGCAGCGTGATCGTCTGGTCGCAGGACAGGTTGCCGCCACAGCCATCGGCGAGCGTCCAGCGGCGCGTGATGACGACTTCCGGCGCGTGCGGGTTCTGCGGGGTGTTGGCCACCACGCTCACGTCGTTCCAGCCGAGCTGCACCGTCTGCGGGCAGTCGGAGGTCCACGAGGCGTAGCCCGTGCGATCGGGGTGGGTCTGGCCGGTCGGGATGCCGCCGGTCCAGATCTCGGTGAAGTCCGCCGGGCAGGTCAGGCTCGCGGGAGCGCAGCACTGGGCGGTGAGGTCATAGAGGACCGGTGTCGCCGCGACGTTGACCTGGCGCGACAGCGTCGCGCGGATCTCGCAGTAGCGACCGACGATGCCTTGGTCGCACAGCGAGACGCCATTCAGCGCCGTGGTCCATGCGATCTGCGGCAGGCTGACCGGGTTGTCGGCCGCGCGCACTTGGACGACCACGCTCGTGCCCTGCGGCTCGCTCGAGGTCCAACTGAAGGTGCCCCAGTATTGGCCGAGGACGCCGCTGTCCTGCACGATCGTCCACGTACCGCTCGGCGCCGTGCTGCCCACGGAGACGAAGCCGGTCATGTCGGAGTAGTTGTAGGGCCCGGCGCCCGCGCCGAGGTTGACCACCATGTCGACCGCGCCGATGGGGAAGCCACCGCCGCCGATCGGACCCGCGTTCGGGTCGATGCGCATCGCATTGTTGGAGTTGATGCACGCGACCCAGACCTTGCCGTTGGTGTCGATCGCCACGCCGGTCGGGCCGTTGCCGTTGCCGAGCGCCGTGTTGAGGGGCACGTTGCCGACCAGCGTGCCGTTGGTGCGGATGTGGCCGACGGTGGTGGCGCCGGTGAGGGAGTGCGCGACCCAGACGTTGCCGACCGAGTCGATGGCGAGACCTTGCGCGTAGTAGTTGCCGTGCGGGTAGTGCGTGTGCCAGACGTTGCCCGTCGCCGGATCGACCGCGAGGCCGTGGTCATCGCAGGCGTTGCCGAGCGGTAGGCCGATGCCGCTCGCCGGGTCGTAGCGCAGGAGACCCGTGCCCGTGCGCGCGGACCACAGCACGCCAGCGCCGTCGATGACGCCGCCGTAGTCGCCCGCGTTGAAGTTGATCTGCGTGCCCGCGACCGGCTGGCCGCTGACGCCGCTGATCTTTTCGTGCGCCATGTTGCCGATGCCGCCGGTCCACACGTCGTTGTTCGCCTCGATCGCGACGGTGCTCGTGTAGGTGCCGTTGACGCGCGTGTAGTTGATCAGGCACTCGTCGTCGGCCGTGACGACGCCGCCCGCGGAGTCCACGCCGCCGGCGTTGCTCCGCGGCAGGATGTTGCCGAGGCCGGTCGAGATCTTGATCAGGCCGTCGCCATCACGGTCGATGGCGGTCGAGTACTGGAACGGTCCCTGCAGGTACTGGCCCGACGGGTTGGGCGTGAAGGCGCCCGTGTTGGGGTCCTTGTCGCGGCGCACGCCGCCGATGACGATCGCGACGCGGGCGATCGAGCCGTGGGGCACGCCGCTGACGGCGCCGCCTTCGTTGCGGTTGGAGACTCACACGTTGCCGAGGCGGTCGACCGTGGTGCGCGAGGGGTTGCAGCCCATGCCGTTGGGCGCGGTGAAGTACTCGCCGAGGATCGCGCCGGTGTTGACGTCGATGCGCACGATCGTGCCGCGCGCGGAGCAGGCGATGTTCACGAACGGCAGCGGCGCCGTGACCGTGTTGAGCTGCAGCTGGTCGCTGTTGGGCACGTCGTGGTTGACGTTGAAGAGGAGGCCGAGGTCGAAGTCGGCATCGACCGTGTAGGTCGTGTTGCAGTTGCCTTGGGGCTGGCCATTGGCGGCGAGAGCGCCGAGTGCGAGCGCGTTCGCCGTTGCGAGCAGCGCGAGAGTGCGAGAGAGCTTCATGGGGACTCCGGGAATGGACAATCGGGAGCGCCCCGGGAGGCGAGCTCCAGATCTTCCCCCGCGATGGCCGCCTCGGGGGGGAAGGCGGACGTCGAGACACCGGCACAGTCTCGTGTCGAGACAGTGCGGGCTGAATTCGCCGAGCACGGCAGACGCACCCGGAACTTCTTGCCAGCCAGTGCGTACGTACTGGGCCCTCTGGACCGAGGGGGCGGCGCGCGCGACGTGGGCGGCGCGCGGTCTATACTTCTCGACCGGCCCCGCTCGATGGGGCAGGAACCCGTCGCATGCTCACTCCCAGGAACCGGACCCCGCGCGCGCTGGCGTCGCTCGCCGTGGCGCTCGCTCTCGCAGGCTGTGGCGACTCGCAGCCGCGGCTCGAGCGGCCCAACATCGTGCTCGTCACGATCGACACGCTGCGCGCGGACCACCTCGGCTGCTACGGCTACTTCCGCGACACGAGCCCCAACATCGACGCCTTCGCCAAGGAGTCGCTGGTGTTTGACCAGGCTTACGCGGCCATGGCGACGACGCTGCCGAGCCACGCGTCGATGCTCACCGCGCGCTATCCGCTCGAGCACGGCATCACCGCCAACCTGATGCACGGCGGCAAGCCGTTCGGCTGGGCGAGCGGGATGGTGTCGTTCGCGCAGGTGGCGAAGGAGGCGGGGTACACGACTGCGGGCTTCGTCAGCGCCGCGCCGCTCAAGGCGCCGTCGGGGATCGCGGCTGGCTTCGAGGTCTGGAGCGAGCCCGAGGACAAGGCCGTCGAGCGCAAGGCCGGCGAGACGCTCTCGAAGACGCTGCCGTGGCTCGAGCAGCAGGCGAGCCAGCCGTTCTTCCTGTGGGTGCACTTCTACGATCCGCACTGGCCGCACCGCGCGCCGGCGCCCTACGACACGCTGTTCCGCGGCACGGACGCGGAACCGAAGGAAGCGTGGATCGCCGAGCGCAAGCTGCCCGAGGCGGCGGTGCGCAGCAACGCGCGCAAGCGCACGGAGACGCGGCCGGCGCTCGACAACTACTGCGGCGAGGTGCGCTACGCGGACGAGCAGTTCGGAGTGCTGCTCGAGGCGCTCAAGCGCAAGGGCGTGCTCGACTCGAGCATCGTGTTGCTCACCGCCGACCACGGCGAGGGCCTGAACCAGCACGAGTGGACCGCGCACGGGCTGGTGTGGGACGAGCAGCTGCGCGTGCCGCTCGTGATGCGCTTCCCCAAGGCTGCCGGCGTCGCGCCGGGCCGTGTGGGGCAGCTCGTCAGCCTGATCGACATGCTGCCGACGGCGCTGGGGCGCGTGCAGCCGTTCGAGACGCCGAAGTGGAACGACTTCTTCCAGCTGGCGACGGGCGTCGACGCGCTCGCGAGCGACTTCGAGGAACGTCCCGTGTTCGCGCAGCGCACGGGGCGCGAGCTCGCCGAGGATCCGGGCGAGATGTACGCGATCACGACGCCGCGCTGGAAGTTCATCCACGAGCCCGAGGTCGGCGACCAGCTCTTCGATCGCAAGGGCGATCCGCACGAGCTCGCGGACCTCGCAGCGAAGGACGCGGCGCAGGCCAAGGCCAGCAAGCGCGAGATGCAGCTGATGATGGAGCTGCAGAAGCGGCGCGGAGCCGAGCTCGGGCCGGCGCAGGCGGGCGAGGCGGACCCGGAGTTGCTCAAGCAGATGCAGGCGCTCGGCTACCTCGGCGGCGAGGACGGGCGCAACGGCGAGCCGGCGGTGCCGGAGCGGCCGGCGGAGGAGCCGGAGCCCGAGGGCGAGCCTGAAGTCGAGCCGGAACAGCCCAAGGAGCAGGGCAAGCGGCCCTGACGGGAGCCCCGTGGAGAGCCCGACGGGGGATACGGTCGCGGCGGCGCGGCGCGAGCGACGGGGCGTGCTGCTCGTCGTGCTCGCGGCGCTGTGCGTGCGGCTCGCGGTGCTGTGGCTCGCGCGCGATGCGGAGCCGTGGAACGACCAGATCACGTACGTGCAGCGCGCGGAGGACCTGCTCGACGGCAAGGGCTATACGGGCTCGTACCAGTCGTGGGTGCAGAACCCCGGCGAGCGCCAGCTGCACACACTCCAGCGCTATACGGGCGCGTATCAGGCGCCGGGCTACTCGGCGTTCATGGCGCTCGTGATGGGACTCCTCGGGCGCGATGACCAGTGGGTCAAGCTCGTGCAGGTGCTGCTCGGCGCCGCCTCGACGTGGCTCGTCTATCGCCTAGGCCGCGACTTCGTCGGGCATCGCGCGGCGCTCGTCGGCGCGTGGTTCTTCGCGCTCGACCCGACGCTGGTCTCGTTCACGCACTACCTCTTCAACGAGACGCTGTTCATCTTCCTGCTGCTCGCCGGGCTGTGCATCGTCGTGCGATTGCGCAATGGCTGGCGCTGGGGCTCGGCGCTCGCGGTGGGAGCGATCTTCGCGGCAGCGTGCTACGTGAAGTCCTCGGCGCTCTACCTGCTACCGCTGCTCGCGGCGTGGTATGTGCTGTGGAATCGCGAGCATTGGCGGCGCGCGCTCTCGTTCGTGCTGCTCGCGTCCCTCGCGTGGGGCGCGTGCGTCGCGCCGTGGGCGATCCGCAACACGCGCGTGCACGGTGGCTTCGTGCTGATGGACTCGAGCGGGCCCTACAACCTGTGGCGCGGCAACCAGCCGGCTGCGTACGCGCGGCGACGCTTCGGCTCGGACTGGAACGTGCGCTTTCCCGCGCCGTTCAGCGCGTGGACCAACGCACCGGTCGCGGAGGTGGGCGGCAGCCAGATCGTGCGCGTGGTGCGCGATCGACTGAAAGTCGAGAAGCCGACGGACCTGCAGATGATGCAGGGCAGTGAGGCGGCCGCGGTCGAGTTCGTGCTCGACGACCTGAACTGGACCGCGGAGCGCGGGTGGTACAAGCTCGTCGATCTCTGGAATCCGACCTCGTTCGTGATGCGCCACCTGTTCAAGCGCGGCTACGGCGAGATCCCCCGCGGGCTCGAGATCGCACTCACATGGGCCTGCGTTGTCGCCTACGTGCTGGTGCTGCTACTCGCGCTGCCGTGGATGTATGCGCGAGCCCGCACGCCGCTCGTGGCGCTCACGCTGCTCCTCGTCTACTACTATTCGGCGATCCACATGGTGACCTTCGGCCTCACGCGCTTCCGGCTGCCGATCATGCCGCTCTTCATGCTGTGCGCGGGGGCCGGGGCCGTGACCGTGTGGGATCGCTTCCAGCGACGGAGCCGCCATGCTGCGTAGCCTGCTCGCCGCCGGGTGTGCGATCGCGCTGCTCGGCTGCGCGCCCGAGCCGCAGCGCCCCAACGTGCTGTGGGTCGTCTGGGATACGACGCGCGCGGACCACCTGAGCCTCTACGGGTACGAGCGTAAGACGACGCCGTACCTCGAGGAATTCGCCCAGAAGGCGCGCGTGTTCGAGGACTGTCAGTCCTCCTCGTGCTGGACGGTGCCGTCGCATGCGTCGATGTTCACGGGTCTGCTGCCGGCGGAGCACGGCGCGATGCATGGCGCGGAGTACCTCGACGACAAGCTCGTCACCGTGGCCGAGCACCTGCGCGGCGCGGGCTACTCGACCTACGCGTGGGCCGCGAATCCGCACATCTCGCGCACAGAGAACTTCCTGCAGGGCTTCGAGGTCGAGGAGCACCCGTTCGACGAGTCGGTGCGCGAACGCGCGATCGAGATCTTCCAGCGCAAGGTGCCAGCGAGCGTGTCGATGCGCGAGCTCGCACAGCGTATCGAGGATCGCGGCGCCAACCCGTGGGTCATCAAGGCCGCCGGCGAGCTCGGACGCGAGGGCTTCGCGCGCTGGCTCGATGGCCGCGCGCAGAAAGACCAGCCGTTCCTCGCGTTCTTCAACTACATGGAGTCGCACCGGCCGCTGATCCCGCCGCGCGAGGTGCGCGAGCGACTGCTCACTCCCGCGGAGGTCGAGGCGACCTACGCGACCGAGTTCAGCTGGAAGGACACGTGGGCGTACTGCTTCGGGCTGTACGAGTACCCGCCCGAGCAGCTCGAGGTGCTGCGCGACGTGTACGACGCGGCGCTGCTCGAGCTCGACGGCCTATTCGCGGGACTCGTCGCGGAGCTCGAGGCGCGCGGCATCGCGGACGACACGGTGATCATCGTCACCGCCGACCACGGCGAGAATCTGGGCGACCAGCACCTGCTCGATCACCAGTACGCGCTCAACCAGGCGCTCGTGCGCGTGCCGCTCGTCGTGCGCTACCCCGCGCGCTTCGCTCCCGGCCGCGATCGCAGCCCCGTGATGTCGATGGACCTCTTCCCGACGCTGCTCGAACTCGCGGGCGTGCCCGTGCCGGAGCTCGGTGTGCGCCACGCGCAGAGCCTGCTCGCACCGAAGGCGACCCGCGTGCGCATCTCGGACTACCAGCGGCCCTTCTCCAAGCCGCTCGCCGCGATGCGCAAGGAGTACCCGCAGCACGACGTCGCGCGCTTCGAGAGCGGACTGATGTCGTGCACGGAGGCGGGGCGCTGGAAGCTGGTGCAACAGCTCGGCGGTCCGGCCGCGCTCTACGACCTCGAGCAGGATCCGGGCGAGCTCGTCGACGTCTCGGTGCAGAACCCCGAGGTCGCCCAGCGGCTGCGCGAGGGCCTCGGGCGCCTCCTGCGTTCCGTGCGGCCGATCGGAGCGCCCGCCGAGGGCGCCGATCGCGACGCGGAGCACAAGAAGATGCTCGAGATGCTCGGCTACTGAGCGCGGGCGAGCTTCACTGCGCCGGGACGACCCTAGCGGCCGTGGCCAGCGTCTCGGGCAGCTTCTCCATGCCGTCGTACATGCGCAGGAAGTCCTGCGCTTCCTGAGTGCGCGAGTCGCGCAGCCCGTCGGCCCACGCGGACGGGATCGTCTGGTACAGCATGCGCGCGATGATCAGGAGCTCGCCGCTCGAGTCCTCGGGCAACGCCAGCGCGTAGGTCACCACGTCGCCGCCGCCGGCGAAGTCGTCGTCGCCCTGCGTGCCGACCGGTGCCGTCTCGTCGGCATGCGGGCCGTCGGCGCGCCAGCCACGCGGCAGGAGGCGCGTATCCTTGCGATGCGCGACCATCTCCGCGAGCGAGACCGTGGGTTCGCCATGGCGATCGACCGCGACCATCTCGTACACGATCACCTGCTCGGGCAAGGTCACGACGTCGAAGTGCGGCAGCGCTAGCTCGTCGGAGACGCCCGAGATTCGCCCTTCGGTGTCGACCACGCCCGACTCGAACAGCGTCGTTCCGCCGGCACGCACCTCGACGGAAAGCCACGCGCGGCGCGACGGGTATCCGCTCGGGAGCTTGTGACCCGTGAGGTTCTCCACCGCGAGATCGAACCGCAGCTTTCCGCTCGCGCGCTGCACGTTGCGCACGTCGATGCGCGCCGTGGAGTGCGCGAGCTGCGCGCGTGTGGCGGAAGCGACGCGCTCGAGCGCGGCGTCGCTCGCCGTCACCCGCAGCTCGTCGCGGTGCTTGCGCAGCAGGTCGGTCATGAACGCGTTGCCTCCGATCATCGCGTGGCTGCGTACGTTGTCGCGGACCTCGATGTTGAAGTCGCGGCCGCCGGGGTTGCGCGCGATGCGCATCGAGCCCTCGTCGGGCATGTGGCACTCGACGCAGCTGCGGGACTCGTCCGTGCGCCCGTGCTCGTCGCTGAAGACGCTGTTGCGCCACTCGAGGTACGGTGCCTGCTCGAGGAACGGCCGTTCCGAGCCCTCGGCCTGCGTGTAGAGCGTGTGGCACGTGGCGCACAGCGCGGAGGACGAGATGTGCGCGCCCTGCTCGGGCGTGTAGCCAGTGTGCATGCGCATCGGGCCGGTCGACGGGTTGGCGTACGGTCCAAAGATGCGCTGCTCGTCGCGGATGTCGAGTTGGCCGGAGAAGCTCTCGGGAGTGCCGAGGTTCGTCGGCTGGGCCTGATGGCACACCGTGCAGGAGACGCCGTCGTGCGCCAGCGGCGAGAGCAGCGCGTCCTCGATCGTCGGCGTCGGGCGACGGTCGAGTCGCGCCTGATGGCTCTCCGTCGGTGCGTGGCAGCGCAGGCACAGGCCCTCGATCTCGGCCTTCTTGTGCGGCTCGGCCTCGACCTCGTGCGCCATCTGCGCGCGCCAGTACGGGTCGCGGAACGCGTTGGCCATCATGGTTGCGCTCCATGTGCCGTGGGGCGATGCATCGTCGCCGTTGAGCGTTGTCATGGCGCGTGCGCGCGGCGAGCGGCTGTGGCACAGCGCGCAGCGCTGCGCGTCGAGAAACGCGCCCGCGCCGGCCTCGACCCGCAGCGCGACCGAGGCGTGCGCGACATCTGAGGAGCCCGTGGCGAGGGGAGTCGAGTCCGTCGCGACCGCGCAGGAAATGGCAAGTCCCAGCAGCCCGAGTGCAACCAGAGAACCCTTCATGGCGCCAACAGGCTAGCTCAGCGTGCGCACAGCGCCCATGGGTCGAAATGCGACGGGCCAGCCCGAAGCTGGCCCGTGCGCGACGTTCCGGACGCTTGGGTTGGCTAGACGCCGGCCTTGGCCGCCTTGCGCGCGGCCTTGGTGCGCTCGACTGCAGTCAGGATGCGCTTGCGCAGGCGCAGGTTCTTGGGAGTGATCTCGACGAGCTCGTCGTCGTCGATGTACTCGAGGCATTCCTCGAGCGACATCTGGCGCGGCGGCGGCAGGCTCACGTTCTCGTCGGCGCCGGACGAGCGGATGTTCGTGAGCTTCTTCTCGCGGCAGACGTTCAGGTCGAGGTCCGAGTCCTTGTTGTTCTCGCCGACGATCATGCCCTCGTAGACGGGCCTGCCCGACTCGATGAAGAACTCGCCGCGGTCGAGCAGGTTGAACATGCCGTAGGGGACCGAGTCCCCGGAGCGGTCGGCGACCAGCACGCCGTTGGTGCGGCCGACGACCGGTCCTAGGTCGGGGCGCCACGAGTCGAACACGTGGCTCAGGATCGCTTCGCCCTTCGACATCGTCATCATCGCCGTGCGCGCGCCGATCAGGCCGCGCGAGGGCACGAGGAACTCGAGGCGCACGCTGGTGACGCCGAAGGGCTCCATGTGGAGCATCTCGCCGCGGCGGCGGCCGAGGAACTCGATGATCTTGCCGGCGTGCTCGCTCGGCACCTCGATCATGGCGCGCTCCATCGGCTCGCACAGCTCGCCATCGACCTGCTTGAGGATGACGCGCGGCTTGCCGACCGCGAACTCGAAGCCCTCGCGCCGCATGTTTTCGGCTAGCACGCCGAGGTGCATGACGCCGCGGCCCTTGACCTCGTAGGTGTCGGAGGCAGCGGTGGGGGAGACGATCAGCGCCACGTCGCGCATCTGGGCGAGCTCGAGGCGCGCCGCGATCTGGCGGCTGGTGACGAACTT
>SXKQ01000188.1 GCA_005778045.1 Planctomycetia bacterium | reverse complement strand
TCCCACCGACGACGTCCATGGCATCGTTGAGCACCGAGCGCATCGCCTCCGTCGTGTAGGCCTTCATGATCGCGGTCACGACGGCGGGCTTCTCGCCGCGATCGAGCGCGCCCAGCGTGAGCATGCGCGCAGCGTCGATCGTGTACGCGAGGCCTGCGATGCGACCGAGCTTCGCCTCCACACCCTCGAAGCGGCCGATGGGGAGCGAGAACTGCTCGCGCACGGTCGCATGGGCGCTGGTGACGCGCACCGCGAGCTCGGCTGCTCCGGTGGACAGCGCGGGGAGCGAGACCCCACGGCCTGCGGCGAGGCACTGCATCAGCATCGTCCAGCCACGTCCCGCCATGGCCGGGCCGCCGATGATCAAGTCGAGCGGTACGAACACGTCGCGACCGCGCGTCGGGCCGTTCATGAACGGAATCCCGAGTGGATCGTGGCGCTCGCCGGTCACGACGCCCGGCGTCGAGACCGGGATCAGCGCGCAGGTGATGCCTAGATCGACTTCACCGCCGAGCAGGCGCTCGGGATCGCGCAGCTTGAACGCGAGTCCCAGCACGGTCGCGATGGGCGCGAGCGTGATGTAGCGCTTCTCCCACGTGAGTCGCATGCCGAGCACCTCGCGGCCGTCGAACAGGCCGCGGCACACGATTCCCTCGCTGCGCATCGACGCCGCGTCGGAGCCTGCCGCGGACTCAGTGAGCGCGAAGCACGGTATCTCCTCGCCGCGCGCGAGCCGCGGCAGCCAGTGACGTGTCTGCTCCGCTGTACCGTAGTGAAGCAGCAGCTCCGCGGGACCGAGCGAGTTCGGCACCATCACCGGCACGGCCGCCGTCACGCAGCGCGAGCTGAGTCTCGCGACCACCGTCGACTGCATGCGCGCGGAGAACTCGAGCCCGCCGAAGCTGCGCGGGATGATCATGCCCATCAGGCCGCTCGCGCGGAGCGCCTGCCAGACGTGCGGTGGCAAGTCTCCGTCGCGCGTGACCGCGTGGTCGTCGAGCTGGGCGCACAGCGGCTCGAGCGTGTCGCGCAGGAAGGCGCGCTCGCGCTCGTCGAGGTCGCGGTCCCGTGCGCCGGCGAGCTTGCGCAGGTCCGGTGAGCCGCCGAAAAGCTCGCCATCCCACCCGACCGTGCCCGCCTCGAGCGCCGCGCGCTCGGTGTCGCTCATCTTGGGCAGGATGCGCCGCACCCGCGGGAAGATCGGTGCCGTCACGAGCGCGCGCCGCAGCGGTCGCACGACGTACACGACAAGGGCGAGGCCGGCGAGGGTCGCGGGAACGACCAACGAGAGGCCGCTCGCTCCGTGAGCGCTCGCCACGCCGAGCACAGCCGCCACGGAGGCCAGCGCTCCGAAGAACGGGCGCCGCAGCGCCGCGAGGGCGAGAAAGGGAACCATGGCCGCTGCCGCGAACTCCAGCCACGTCCGAGTCGATTCCATGGCTCCTCCGATAGGCCCCGCGGCCCGCGCCTTCCGCGCTGTAGCCCTTGAGGGGCCGACTTTCCCTGCCGGGGGCCTCTTCGACCGTCGCAGGCGCGGGCTGAAGGCGCTCAGTCGCGTTCCGGGGCCTGTCCCGGCACGACCTCGGCGTCGATCGAGCCCAGCGACGGGCGCACGGCGGTCGCGCCGACCTGAGGACGCTCGCGCGTCGCTGCGAACGGCCCGTCGCCGACCCTGCGCAAGAGCAGCAGCGTCAGGGCGCGCAGGCCAGCGGTCACGAGGAACAAGGTGGCGTAGGCGTCGCGATTCGAGCCGAGGGCCTCGAGCGTCGCTCCGCCGGCCAGCGAGCCCAGCACGAACGCGGCCGAGTTGCCGAGGTTGAAGAGCGTGATCACGCTCGTGCGCTCGCGCTCGGGAATGTGCTCGAACAGAAGGAGCAGCGAGGCCAGCTCGAAGGCGGCCCAGAAGACGCCCGCCACGAGCTGCGTCGCGAGCAGCGTCCAGAAGCCGATGGTCGCGTACCACGGCAACGAGGTGAACACGATGCCGAGCGCGCCGAACCATGCCAGTCGCCGGGCGCCGATGCGGGCCGCGTGGGACCCGATCCAGGGCAGGGCGAGGAACTTGGCGACGAACGCCGACGCCACGAGCGTCATGTACGTCGCGTAGGGCATGGCCAGCTCGCCGAGCATGTAGGGCGAGTAGAACGGCGCGGCAAACTGCACCGCGACCTGCAGGCACAGCAGGTAGACGATCAGCGCGCGCGCACTTCTCAGCGCGGGCGAGCGCAGCACGACTCCCCAAGGCGTCGGCAGCGTGTGCGGTCGCTCGGGTTCGGTGTACGCGGCGAGGTGACGCGCGCTCCACCAGCGGGCCATGCCGGCGAGCGCGAAGAGCACCGCGAACGCGCGCCCCTCCTCGCCGATCTCACGGCCGTGCAGGGCGACTCCACCGACGACGAGGCCGACGAGCGTGGCCGCGTGCATCGCGCGCGTGCGCAGCGCGAAGTAGCGCGCCCAGATGCCGCGCGGGATCAGCGTGGTGATCCAAGTGTTCCAGGCCGGGGCGCCGGACAGGCCTGCGGCCCAGTACACGGCCGCGACGAGGAAGATGCTCGCCACCGACATGGAGCCCGAGAGCGCGCCCACGACGAGCGGCACGAACGCGAGCGCTTGCAGGCTCGCGCACAGCACGACCCAGCGACGGTACGAGCCCACGCGCGCGACGGCGTGGGGCGTGACGAGCTGCAGCAGGGCCCCCGTCAGCATCGGGACCGTCGCAACGAGGCCCGAGGCCAGCTCGCCGTGGCCCGATGCGAGTACGAACGCCGGCAGGTAGGTCTCCCCGACCCCGATCATGCCGCTGTAGAGCAGGCCGTCGATCCACGCGTGGCGCAGGTTCGAGCGCAGCTCGCGGACGCGGGTCGGAGGCGAGCGCACCATGGGGGCGGGGAGTCTAGGGCCGCCGGGGGCACCCTCCAACGTGCGCGGGGCTCCCCGGGAGTTCGTCCCGGAGAGCCCCGCTGCGGAGCGAGTCGCGGCGTGGAGCTACTGGACGATGATCTCGCCGTAGGAGATCCACTGCGTGCCATTGGTGCGCAGGCCGAACATCTGGATCGGCACCGCGGTCCCCGCCGGCAGGCTGGCGAGACCGAGGGTTGCGCTCACCTGCGCGTAGTTGAACTGGAAGCGCAGGTCCGCGCGACCGTCGGTGCCCGCCGGGTTACAGTCGCCGAAGCTCGTGGCGGCGAACACCCCGATCTGGGTCGCGGCGTACAGCCACGGGTTCGTCGGCGTGACGAAATTCGACGGATCAGCCTGACGGCTGAGCTTCACCGTCGCCCGGTTGACGCCGTTCATGTAGAGGTTCGCTCGGCCGAGCAGCGTGAGCACGAAGCGCGGACCCTGCGTGGCGCGGTCGAGCACGTCCGGGCAGGCGCCGATGTCGAAGTCGACGTTGAACGAGGCGTTCACCGACGTGTCGGGGCTCGTCAGCATGATCGTCTGGTCGAGCGACGACGAGAATCCGCAGCGATCCATGGCCGTCCAGCGACGGGTGATGGTCTGCTCGTGGCCGGGACCCAGCGAAGGGATCACCGTGTCCGCGAAGGACAGCAACGGCGACGGGTCGCAGAGGTCGGTCGCCGTGGCTGCGCCGAGCGTGCCGACGCTCGTGTCGAGGCCCCACGGCGCGATCACGTTGACCGGGAGGGTGAGCACCGGCGCGGTCGTGTCGCTGACGGAGAGAAAGCCGCTGCAGGTACCGTTCTGAGCGTTGCCCTGACCGCCCGAGAACACGCGCAGCGCAACGAAGCACTGGCGCACGCACTGGCCGGTCATGTCGATCACGAAGTTGGGCTCCGAGATCGACGGGTCATCGACGAAGCCGAAGGGGCACTCCTCGATCCACTGGAAGGTCAAGGGCGTGCCATCGGGATCGAAGGAGGCCGAACCGTCGAGCGGTACGGCCGTCGATGCGCCGCTGCACTCGGCGGCGTAGGGGCCGCCGTAGTTGCACACGGGGAGCGCCTCCGGATCGTCGGCTAGCGCGAGCGTAGTCAGCGCGGCGCTGGTCGCCAGCAGCCGAGCAAGGAAGAAGGAATGCATGGGGTAATCCTGAAAGTGTTCAAAGAAACGGAGAGAGAGGAAACAGAGGTGGGGACGCCCCCCGTGACTAGGAAAATATTACCGGTGGACCCTCGATCTTGCTAGGGCTTCCCGGGTGCCCATCCGAAGGCCGTGAGCGCCGCAGGCCCGCGTTCGCGGCCGACCGGTCTCCGCGAGGATTCACTGGCTCGGAAGGCGGCCCAGCTGCGGGGAAGATACGAGGAAATGCGTATTCAGCGACCGCCGATCCCGAACTGGTGCCGCAACCAGCGCGGACGGCTGAAGTCCCAGTGGCGCTCGGCCATGGCGGCGACGACCACCGGATAGACCCGGGCGAGGGCGGGGAAGTAGCCGCCATCGAGCCCGAGCGCCGCGGCGTGGGCCGCCAACGCCGCCTGCTCCCAGTCACGCAGCCGCTCGGGCTCCAGCGCTAGCCGCCACATCGCGCGCGCATCGAGCCCATCGGCCTGCTTGCGCTCGTGCAGCAGGTAGTGCAGCAGGTCGAAGCCCGGCAGGTCGCCGTCCTCCGCCGAGCCCCAGTCGAGCAGCGCCACCACTCGGCCGTCGCGCTCAACTTGGACGTGCTTGCTCCGCAGGTCGGCGTGCTGCACGACGAGCGGGAACCGCAGACCGACCCATTCGTCGCGAGCCTTCGCCCGCAGGCGCGCGAGCGCGGCGCGCGTGTCCGCGTCGCCGCAGTGCACGGAGACGACCTCGAAGCGCGTCCCCAGCAGGCGCTCAAACCCGGCCTCGTCGAGCGCGCGCGCGGGAGCGCTGACGAGCGTGACGAGGGCGTTCGAGAGGTCGTCGAGCGTGCGGCGCGCGGCCGCGAGGTCTCCGGTCAGCTGCGGCGCCGTCAGGCCGCGCGCACGCCGCTCCACGGTCAGGTGAACGCCCTCGACCTCCCCGGCGAGCAGGAGTTGCGGCACGGGGCAGCGCGGGTGTTCCGACGCGAGCTTGCGCAGGAGACGCGCGTGGGTCGCGAGCTGGGAACGCTGGGCGGCGCTCAGGCCGATGTGCACGCACCACGCCCCCTCGTCGCCGGCCCCGCGGCTACGCGTCAGCAGCAGCGCCGAGTTGCCGCGCGTCGCGACGACATGCTCGAGCTCCGCGCCGAGCTCGCCCGTCGCCCGTTCGATCGCATCCAGGAGGCGTGACCAGCGCGGCGGCGCGCTGGCGACCTCGCTGCGAGCGCCGAGCACGGCAAAGGACGGCGTGAGCCAGCGGAACAGTCCGAGCGAGTGGGCGAGCAGCTTGACCGAGTTCTCGCGCTCCTTTGGCCCGATCTCGAGCTTCGGCGTCGAGCCGTCCACTCCGACGACGAACGTGAACTCGCTCGCGTGCGGGTAGAGCGAGAACGCGCGTGTTCGTTGGAAGCCCGCGCGCTCGACGAGCTTCCGATAGCCGGCGAGCGTGCGTTCCGGGCTTGCGAGCGCGCGGCGCAGGAACTTGGCCGGGCTTGGCACGTCGAACACGCCGCGCCTTCCCGTCGAGCGCTTGTAGCCGAAGCGGTTGTCGGCGATGAGCATGAGCTCGCCCCGGCACACGCGCGCGAGCTCCGCAAGGTCGTGACCCCAGCCACGCTCGCGCGCCGGAAGCCCGTCCTCCTGCACGACAAGGTCGAAGGCACCGTCGTCGAACGGCAGGCGCGCGCCGCCGTCGGCCATGACCTCCAGCGTGGAGCTTTCCGGACTGAGAGCCTCGCTGCGCAAGCGGGCCCAGCGCAGGCGCAACGCGTTGGAGTCGAGCAGCGTGACCTGGAAGCCGTGGTGCGAGAGGGGCACATGCGCGCCCGACAGTGCGTTGCCGACGAACAGCGCTCGCGCCCTCGTCGCGCCGCTCCGTGGCATGCAGAGGGCGAGCAGCCACGTGCCGCGGGCCTCGCGCTGGAGCTGCATCAGACGATCGGCGGCCTCATCGTCGAGCTCGAGCAGCAGCGCCTCGAGCGCCGTCTTGTAAGGCACGCCTCCCGCGAGCGCCGCGAGCGCGCGCTCCAGCGCCGCGTGCGGCAGCGGATCGGGCGCGGGGACGTTCACTGCGCTCGCGCCCGCACGAAGACGAGACCTGTGAACAGCGCGGCGGCCGGGGTCACGGCACAGGCCGCGAGCTCGATGGAGGCGGGGCCGAGACCGAGCGACTCCAGCCGCGGGCCCAGAGCGAAGGCCGCGAGCAGCGGAAGGCCGCACAGAATCCCGACAGCCGCCAGCTCGCGTGCAGGCGGAGCTAGACGATCGGTGCCGAACGCGGGGCGACGCTCGCCGCCGCGCCAGCCCGCGAGCGCGGCGGCTCCCGCGATGGCGAGCACGTAGAGCCTCGGAAGCGCCGTCGCTCCGGTGGCCCCGTCCGCGAGGGCTTCGGCGAGGCCGAGCTGGCGCGACGCGGCGAGCGAGGGAAGGGCGACGGCTGCCAGCGCGAGCAGCGTGGCGCCGCGCAGAGCCTTGCGCGCATGGCGGTGTGTCGTCGCCCAGCAGCCCGCGAGTCCCGCGATGCTGAAGACCGGAGCGAAGAGCGCCGCTGCGCAGCCGCCGAACAGCGCCAGCGCTCGCTCGCGCGCATCGGCGCGCCGCAGCCAGCCGACTTGACCGCTCGCGGCGAGCGCGACGAGGGCCTGCAGCGCGAACACCGCGAGCGAGTCGCCGCGCACGGTGGCTTGATCGAAGGCGACGAAGCCCAGCGCGACGAGCGCTGCGCCCAGCGGGGAGCGACCGGCGCGCTCGAGCGTGCGCGCGAGCCACCATGCGAGCGCGGCGAGGATTGCACAGCCGAGGGCTGCTGGCCCAGACTCTCCGCGGAGGAGCGGCGTGAAGCTCGCTGTCAGCGCGAGCCCGAGGGCGAGGCGCGCGAGCCAAGTGCGGCGCGGCTCCTCGAGCTCGTGCTGGGGGACGAACTCGTGGGGGCCGAGCCGCCAGCGAACAAGTCCGACGAGCGACACCAGCGCGAGCGGCGCGAGCTCGACCGACTCGCCGAGGAAGCTCGCGAGCGCGAACGAAAGCAACCACAGCCAGCCGCCGAGGAGCGCGACGAGCAGGGCCGTCTGCGGGAGCTTGCGCGGAGCGTGCGAGCCGGCGGCGCCCGCGGGAAGCAGCGACAGGAGTGTGCGCCCGGCGCCGAGCGCGAGCAGCGTGCCGAGGGGCATCGTCAGGGCGGCGCGGTCGAGTCCGAGGGCGAGGAGGATCGGCACCGGCGCATCGTGCCCCCCGTGCGGGGCGGTGGCAAGCACCCGCGCGCGCCGCTAGAAGGACGCCATGCGCGTGGCCGCCCTGCAGTTCGACGTGCGCCGAGGCGCGAGCGTCGAGAATCTCGCCGTGGTCGAGAACGGGCTGCGCACGGCCGCGCGCTCTGGAGTCGAGGTCGTCGTGCTGCCCGAGATGTGGGCCAGCGGATTTCCCGGCCCGCACTCGGATCTCGCGGGTCTGGTGGAGTCGGATGCGCGCTCGTGGGAGCACGTCGCGGAACTCTCGTGCGAGCTCGGCCTCGCTGTCGCCGGCTCGGCCTTCGGCGCGGCAGCCGGAGAGTTGCCCCGTAACCGCGCGCGGCTCTTCGAACGCGGCGCGCTCGCCATCGAGCACGACAAGGTGCACTTGTTCTCTCCGACCGCGGAGACGGAGAGCTTCTCCGCTGGCGAGCTGCCGCTCCGTGGCGTCGACCTGCGCGGCACGCGCGTCGGGCTCGCCATCTGCTACGACCTGCGCTTCCCGGAACTCACGCACAGCGCATTCCTCGACGGCGTCGAGGTCCTGTGCGCGAGCGCGCAGTGGCCGCTCGCACGTGCACCTCACTGGCGCGCGCTCGTGACTGGACTCGCGGTGCAGAACCAGTGCTTCGTGGTGGCGTGCAACCGCACGGGCACCGACGTGATCGGCCGCCGCGAGCTCGTGCTCGAGTTCCCCGGCAACTCGCTGGTCGTCTCGCCGCACGGCGAGGTGCTCGCAGAAGGTCGAGCGGACGACCGGCTGGTGGTCGCCGAGCTCGATATCGCGCTCGCGCGCGAACTGCGTCGTCGCGTGCCGGTGGAGCGCGATCGCAGGCCGGGCCTCTACGCGCGCTGGAACCCGCGCGAGACTCCCTGAAACGGCCGATGGCCAGCGTTTCGAGCGCTGGCCATCTTCCGTCTCTCTCGGTCTCTCTCTCAGGGGCCGAATGCGTGCGCTGCCGCTTCAGATCGGCGGCAGCGGCTTGATCTCGAGGCGCGGCGGCAGGTCCTTGCGCGTGCCATCGTGGGGCGTGATCACCGGGACATGCGGCGGCGTCGGCGGTGCGCACAGCGGCGCGGGGCTGCCCGACGCGGGCAGATCGTTGGAGGTGAGCACGCTGGTGCCGCGCGGGCCGAACGCCCACGCGTGGAAGGGGTGCGTGTCGAGGTCGAACCCGACGCTGTCGCCGGCGGTGCGCAGGAGGTCGATCGACCAGCAGGCGCCGAGGCGCGGGCCCTGCGCGTCGCGCGTCACAACGCGCAGCTCGAGGCCGTCGATCGCTCCGGCGGGGAAGCGCAACTCGAGCTTGCGCTGGGGCGGCAGCACGAAACGCGTCTCGCGGCCGGTGCGGGGATCGCGCAGCAGGACGAGCTCGGGGACGAAGCTCGTGTTCTGGGCGCGCAGGCTGCGCGGGCCAACGCTCAGCGCGAAGTCGAGCGTGGGGGCCGGCGCGAGCGGTGCGGGGAGCGCGCTCGCGGCGAGGAGCAGGGACAGCATGGGGGGGGACTCCTGGGAATCGCAGTACCGCGAGATTCCGCGGCAGGCGAGCTATCGGAGCCCTCGCCGGTCCCCTTGAGCAGCCCGGGGAAGTTCCTTCCGCTTCCCGCAAGTGGAACGCGCCGCTCGCGCGGCGACCGCGTGCCTAGTCGCGGCCGAGCAGTCGCAGCGCCGCCCACTCGGCGGTCGGAGCTCCCGCGGCCCGCAGGCTGGCGCGGGTGCGGGCCACCGCGCGCGACGGGGTCGCGCCCGACTGCAGCGCCTCGTGCAAGAGCCGCGCGGAGCGTGGGGCCGAGCGATCCTCGACGGGCCACAGGGTCACGACGACGTTGCGCGTGCCCGAGGAGAGGAACGCGCGCGCGAGTCCGAGCTGTCCTTCGGCATCCACGCGCGCTCCCGAACCGCTCCAGCAGGTCGAGAGCACCACGAGCGGAAGCCGAGGATGCGCGACCGCGAGCTCGTCGGCGCACAAGAGCGGCGCGTCGCTCGTGCGCAAAGCCGACGGACCGAAGCTGCGCCAGCTGTCGCACGACGCATCGAGATGGGTGGCGATGTGCAGCGGAGCGGCGGATTGGCACGCGGCGAGCACGCGCGCGCGAGTGAAATCAGCCTCGATCGAGAGCATCGAGCCGGGGTGGAGTGTCGCGAGCGACTCGAGCTCGCCGCGAGCGCCCGGCAGCACGGGGCGCGACGCGGGGTCGAGCGGTGCGCCGAGCAAGTTCCAGGCCGTCGTGCTCGCGTCGGGGGCACTCGAACCGGGCGCGCGCTCCGGCAGCCCCGGCAGCACCGCGAGAGCGGCATCGCTCCCGAGCGCCGGCCACGGCAGGGCTTCGAGCGGTGCTGCTTCCAGCGGACCGTGCGCGAGCACGATGAGTCGCGGCTCCGGTCCTGCTTGCGCGCGCAGCCGCGCGAGGCGCAGGCCGAGCTCTCCGGGCAGGAGCGCGCCGCCGAGTTCTCCCGCGAGCGCAGCGAAGCGCACCGATTGCGTGCGGGGCTCGAGCGCGGCTTCGCGCACGCGTCGCACGGCGTCCAGCAACTGCGCGCGCGAGAGCTGCATGCGCTCGACGTGAGCGCTGCCATCCGGCGCGACGTGCGCAGCGAGCGAGCGATCCGCGCCGATGATCCACGTCACGAGCCCGAGCTCCGTGTGCGCGGCCCACGCACGTACGGCGGGTGCGTCGATGCGTTCGCGCGCACTCGCGCGCAGCGAGCGCGCATGAGCTTCCTCGATGCGTGCGACGGCCTCGAGATGCTCGCCCTCGAGCGCGAGAGTCTCGGCGAGCAGCACGACCGAGTGCAGGCCGAGCCGCTCGCCGATCACGCTGCCGCCGAGCTCGCTCTCGCGGCGCGCGCGCAGGTCCGAATCGACCGCCAGCGTCGCCTCGAAGGCGAGCTCGAGCTCCCGGCGCGCGAGCGGGCGATCCCCGAGTTCCAGTGCGGCCTCGCCGACGAGGGTCGCGGCGTGGACGCGGCCGCTGGCCGAGAAGCCCGGTAGAAAGTCCTGGCCGAGCTCGACGAGCACTCCCGAGGCATCGCCCGCGCGCATCGCGAGGCTGGCCCGGGCGAGGTGCGCGAGCTCCGACGCGTCATCGTCGAGGTGCGCGAGGTGCCTGCGGGCCGTCCCCACGTCGCCGTTGCGCAGCGCGGCGGCGCCGCTCGCGACCTGCCATTCGAGACGATCGGCAGCGTGCGCTCCATCGGCCGGCTTGCAGCGCGCAAGAAACTCGAGCGCTGCTTGCGGGCGATCCTGCGCGAGCAGCGCGAGCGCCCAGTCGCGCGCCAGCGGCCAGCTCTCCAGCGGCGAGAGGAATCGCGCCAGTTCCTCGAGCCAGCGTCGTTCCTCGCGCACGTCACCGGCTGCGCGCGCCAAGGCCAGGTGGCCAGCGATGGCGTGCTCGCGGTAGTCGTCGCGTCGCAGCGCGAGCGCGCGCAGGCGCAGCGATTCGAAGCTCGCGCGTGCGAGCGCGTCGTCTCCGCGGTGCAGCGCCAGCCGCGCGAGGCACAGCTCCGGCTCCAGCCGCGGCGTCGACTGTCCGGCGCGCGCATAGAGCTCGATCGCGCGGCGAGCATGCCGCGTCGCTCGGGCGGCGACGAGCGCGCGCGCGGTCGCGTCGAGCGTCGCGTCGGTCTCGACCTGCTGTTCCTCGATGCGCGCGGTGAGCGCGAGCGCCTGCGCCGCCGGAACGAAGTCCGGACGCACCTCGGACTCGCGCGCGAGCGCGTCGAGCTGGTGCAGGATCGTCGCACGCTCGCCCGCCCACCCTTCGCCAGCGAGCCCGCGTTCTCCGGCGACGCGCACGCGCTCGCGCAGCTCCGCATAGCGCGCCTCGTCGGCGCGGCCCGCCGCGAGCGCTTCGGCGTCGAGTGCGAGGTAGTGTGCGGCCACATCGCGCGGATCACAGCGCCCATACGACTCGCACAGCACGCGCGCTGACTCGCGCAGCGCCGCTCCGGCGTCGGCGCTGCCGTCGCGCAGGGCCGCGAGCGCGGCCGCGAAGCGTTGCAGCGACTGTTCGTAGCTTTCCTGCGCGGCGGCGGGAGCGAGCGCGAGGAACAGGCTGGCGAGGATCGACGCTGCGAGCTTCAAGGTGCGCGCGCGATCGTGCGCTGCGCGCGGGCCCGCGTCCAGCGCAGCGTGCGGGCTTGCGGCCTACGCTGCCGGGTGTCGGCGTGTCGCTCAGCGACCGGGGCGGCGCGACAGGTACGCGTCGCGCTCGGGGCTCGTGGGGAGCGTGCGGGCGAAGGCGCGCGCGTCGCCGACGTAGCCGCGCTCGTGCAGCAGGTGCAGGATCGACTCGCTGCGCGCCGGCTCACTGGCCTCGGCACGGCGGTCGAGCTCCGCGAGCAAGCCGGGCTCGCGGCGGGCCTCGAAGTCGCGGCGGCCGAGCTCGACGAACAGGCCGTCGATTTCCACCCACGCCTCCCACGTGTAGTGGCCCGGGGCGAGGACGAAGTCGGCGGGCGCCGCGAGCTCATGGGCGTCCGCGTCGAGCCGCAGAACTTCGCGCGGTGCATCGAAGGCGCCGCCGTCGGTCGCGCCGAGCACGACCCGATAGCGCGTCGCGCGCTCGCGCGGCGCGAGCTCGAAACGCAGCGCTTGCCACGCTCGCGCCTCGCCGAGCAGCAGCGCGTCGCGCGGGAAGAGCAGCGGGCTCGGCTCCTCGCCGCGCAGCAGCGGCTCGGACGGGAAGCGCAGGGCGCCGGCCTCGCTCGGAGCGCTCCTCGGCCACAGCAACACGAC
>SXKQ01000187.1 GCA_005778045.1 Planctomycetia bacterium | reverse complement strand
CGAGGTCGAGACCGAGCTTGCGCAGGAGCTCGAAGCCGCCGCAGGCTTCGGCCACGAGCAGGTGCAGCCTCGCGCTGCCGTCGATCGCGACGCGGTGCAGGTCGTAGCGCGCCGTGGCGCTCCGATTGATGCCGGCGTGCATGTTCACCGCGCATGTGAAGCCCGCTGCGCGGGCGGCGCTCCTGCTGGAGTCGTCGTAGTCCCAGCGACGGCCCCACGGGTAGGCGAACGTCGCGGGCGCCTTGCCGAGGCCACGCGCGAGGTTCCGTGCGCCCTGCTCGATCTCGCGTCGCTGCACATCGGCCGGGAGCTTGGACAGGATCGCGTGCGTGACGGTGTGTCCACCGAGCTCGACGCCGCGCGCCTCGAGCTCGCGCGCCTCGTCCCAGTTCATGTACAGGTCCTCGCACAGCCCAATCTCGTCGCCGCCCGCCTCCGCGAAGGCGAGGTCGAGCGCGTGGTCGCGCTCTTCAGGCGGCGCGTCGTACTTGAGGATGCGCTTCAGGTGGTAGCGCTCGTTGCCACGGCCTTCGGCGATCATCTGGTTGAGCGCGAGAAACGTCTGTGTCGGGCCCGAGTGAGCACCGTAGCGCTCGACGAGCGCTTCGGGGCCGCGCTTGGCGAGCAGCCAGAAGTACTTGTGGGACCAGTTGACGCGGCGCTCGTCGAGAGGGCGTGACTCGAGGAACACGGTGGCTCCGACGCCGTTGCGCTCGACCAGCGGTCCGAGCACGCGCGCGTTGTCGCGATAGCCATCGTCGAAAGAGAGCGCGAGGAAGCTGCGCTTGCCACTCGCATCGAGCTGCGCAACGCCTGCGCCAATCGATCCCACCTCGTAGCGCGGCTTGAACCAGCGCACGATGGCCTCGAGCTGCGCCTCTGCGATCCACATGTCGGGTGAGAGGTGCTGCCCTGCTGGCCATTCGCCGTTCTCGGGCTTCACGCAATGCCCAGCGAGGATCACGAGACGCCTCGGCGTCAGCGCGTTCACGATCGCGTGCAAGCCCGTGTGGAACAGAATCCGCGCATACGTCTCGCGCAGTCCTAGCTTGAGCTTGTGCTTGAGGCTCATCGCATCGACTAGCCTACGGTCTCGTCGTCGCGGTCGCCGTCGGTGAAGTACCACTTCGCGGTGTCGCGGGCCGCGGCAACCAGCGGATGCTCGGTCTGCAGCGGGTGCAGGATCACGCTGAGCGCATGCTCATCCCCGCGCGGCGCGAAGCCGGTGCGAACGAGCTCGCCCTCCCACCAGCTTTCCGCCAGTGCGGTTGCCTCCACGAACGAGGCGCCCGCGCGCTCAAGCTCGTTGAGACCCGCGGAGAGGGCCGCCGCGAGCGCCGCGTCGTCGCGGGCGAGCAGGTCGACGAGGAACCCGCCGTGCTCTCCGGTGCGTGGCACCTGGATCACCACGTACGCGGCAAGATCCGTCCCGTCGAGCAGCGCGAACGCACGGTGCAGTCCGGAAAGCGTGCCGATGAAGCGCCAGTTGAGGTACGCGGCGCTGCGGCGGATCATGAACCCAAAGCGTGGCTCGATGACCCTTGAGAGTGCCGTGACGCGCTCGTCGAAGCGCTCGACGGGCTGGATGTGCAGCTTGCCCGCGCGCCCCGCGAGATCCGCGCGCGCCCGTGCGCAACGTCGGGCCTCGAAGCCCGTCGTCCAGCGCTTCCAGCGGCCTTCTTTCCCCCTTGCGGCTCTCGCGGTCGCGTCGTCGCGCAGCAGGAACAGATGCGATCGCACGCTCCCGACGCGCTCCCAGCCGAGCTCGAGGAAGATGTGCGCGGAGCGGCGGTTGGGCAGGCCGAAAGCAAGCGCCCAGCCGCGGGCTCGAGCCGCTTCCATCGCCGCGCGATCGAGCCGGCTGAAGAACCCTCGCTTGCGCCACTGCGGATGCGTCATCACGTCGCCGGTCTCGCCGACGGTCGCGAGAGTGCGCTCGTCGCCTGCTGTGATGGCGACACGCGGCGAACACGCATAGCCCGAAATCGCGAGCCCATCGGGCTCGCGGGCCACGAGGCTCACCGACTCGCCCATCGGGCTCGCGTCATAGCGCCAGTGCAGCCCGCTTCGCGGCAGCGGCTTCTTGAAGCACGCAGCGTAGAGACGCGCCTGCTCGTCGCGGTGCTCGCGCGTGCAGGCTGCGACGTGGATGTCCTCGTCGCGCGTGGCGAGCGGTGCAGCCATGGCGGAATCATCGGCCCGCGCGGGGGCTGGTGCAAAACCAAACCCGCCGCGTGCGCTCGACCGTCCCGGATCAGGCGCTCTTCGGGGTGTCTTCGGTCGTCATCAGCGACGTACCGTTGGACTTCAGGTGGGTCATGGCCGACTTCGGCGGCGGCACCAGCCCGAGGGCGCGGCCGAGGCGCTTCTTTCCAAAGTGCGGGTTTTCCATGTAGTACAGCGTGCGCTCAAAGAAGCGCCTGGCGCGCTGCCCGTACGCGTAGTACCAGCGCTCGTAGCTGCGCACCATGTTCTTGCGCAACTCCTCGAGCTCGACCTGATTGAAGTGCTCGTGCACGTAGGCGGAGCGATTCGACGAGACGTAGTTCTCACGCAGGTCGTTGACGTCGATGCTCGCCTGATAGTTGTCCCAACTCTCGGTACCGATCAGCGGGTTGAACACGCTGACGCGCACGAGGTCCGGGCCGGCGAGGCGCAGCACCTTCTCGGTCTCGGCGATGTCCTCCGGGGTCTCGCCCGGGCTGCCGACGATCAGGTACACCTTAGCCCAGATACCGGCGCGGCGCGTCATGCGCGCGGCCTCGACGATCTGCTCGGGCGTCAGGTCCTTCTTGAGCACGTCGAGCATCTTCTGCGAGCCGGACTCCCAGCCGTAGTAGATGCGGCGGCAGCCCGCGCGATGCATGTGTTTGAGCAGCGGGTAGTCGACGCAGTCGGCGCGGGTGTTCGCGATCCACTCGAACTTCAGGCCGCGGCGCAGGATCTCGTCGCACATCTCGTGGATGCGCTTGCGACGCAGGGTGAGGATCTCGTCGACGAACAGCACCACGCCGGGGTTGTACGTTTTTACAACGTGCTCGAGCTCGTCGACGATCATCTGTGTCGAGCGCACGCGGAAGCCACGACCGGTCAGCTCCTTCTGGCAGAAGATGCACTTGAAGGGGCAGCCGCGCGTGGTGAACACGTAGGCGAGCTTCTCCGGGTTGAGCTTGAAGTAGCTCTCCATCGGAAGCAGGTGGCGCGCCGGGAGCGGCAGCTCGTCGAGCTTCTTGATCAGGGGCGGCGCCGAGTTGTCGACCCAGATCTGGCGGTCGCGCACGCCGGCGAGACCGGCCACCTGGCTGAGCGCCTTGTCGTCGTTGCCCTCGAGCGCCTTCAGGAACTCCGGCAGCGTCTCCTCGGCCTCGCCCTTGAGCACGTAGTCGAAGTGTCCGCTGTCGAGGAAGATCCCCTGGTCGACCGAGGCGTGCGGGCCGCCCATGATCGTGATCTTGCCCTTCTCCTTGGCGTACTTGGCCCAGGCGATGGCGCGGCGGATGTTCGGGGTCAGAGCGCTGAACCCGATGATGTCGTTCTGCTCGATGGCGGCCCGCATGGCCTGGTCGTTGACGATGCGCTCGTCGACGAGCTGGACCGGAAGCTTTTCCTTCTCGAGGCATGCCCCGAGATAGGTGATGCCTAGGAGCATCGCCAGCGGGTCTTCCTGGACGTGGGGCTTGACGTAGGTGAGCAGCGTCTTGCGCATCGTGGTGTTCGCTCGAGGGACGGTCGCGCTCATCGACCGGAACTAGACCCCGGCACGAGCGCAAGTCAGAAATGTACCGTGAACGGCAGATTCCGGCTATCCGGTACGCGGAGGCGCGCCCGAGGCCACGAAAGGCCATTCATGCGGCCTCCAGCGGGCTCTCAGCCCCGTGCAGCGAGGGCGCGCCCGTATTCCTCGGCAAACTCGGAGCCCAGTCGGTGGATCCGGAAGCGCTCGATCAGTCTGAGCCGACCTGCAGCCCCCATCCGCACGGCCTGTTCGCGATCCGAGAGCAGTTCGACCAGCGTGTCGGCCAGCCGCCGCGTGTCGAACGGGTTCACGATGCGCCCTGTAACCCCGTCCTCGACGACCTCCGGGCTGCCGCCGAAGCACGTCGCCACCACGGGGCGGGAGTGCTCCATCGCCTCGAGGTTGACCATGCCGAAGGTGTCGAAGCAGATCGACGGGGTCACGAACACGTCCGTGGCCGCGTAGGCGCAGGCGAGCTCGGCTCCGTCGAGCCAGCCTGTGGGGACGATGTGGCGGACGACGCCGAGGCGCTCGGCGATCTCTGCGAATTCGAGGTCGTAGACCTTGCGGTGCCCCATCACGAGCAGTCGCGCCTCGGGCACGCGCTCAGTGACGCGCGCCAGCGCTCGGAAGAGCTGGTGCACGCCCTTCTGCTCGTGGAGGCGTCCCGCGATGGCGAGCACGCGCTTGCCTTCGAGACCATGTCGGGCGCGGAATGCGGCGAGCGCGGCGTCGTTCGGCAGGCTGGCGCTCTCCGCGATGGCGTTCGGCACGACGCGGTCGACGCGGATCCCGTTGGCGCGCAGGGCGACGGCGAGCTCCTGCGAGACCGCCGTGAAGCGATGCACGTCGCGCGCGAGTCTGCGGTGGATCGCTCCGTTGCGGCCCGGGCGATAGCGGAAGCGCTGGCAAGGAACGCACTTCTGCCACTGCGCGGTGTAGTCCCGCAGGACTCCCCCGTGTTCCTCACCGCCGTGGAAGCACGTGAGCTTTTGGTAGCAGAACGTCATGACGTCGTGGGCCGTGAACACCACGCCCGCGCCCGCACGACGAGCCGCGGCCAAGGACTCGTAGGAAAGGTGCGTGTGCACGAGATGGCTGTGCACGATGTCGGGCCGGAAGACGTCGAGGACGCGCTGGAACGCCGAGCGCACGCGCGGGTTGTCGAGCGAGACCCACGCGCGCCAGCGCACGTCGTAGTCCGAGTGCAGCCGGAACACTCGCAGCCCCTCGATCTCCGTCTCCCCGACGAGCGCGGGATCCTGCACGGTGGTCGCCAGCGCCGTCTCGTGGCCCTGCGCCTGCAGCCATGCCGCATGCTGGTACATCAGCCGGATCGACGAGCCGATGCGCGGATCCGAGAGGTCGTTCAGGAACAGGATGCGCACGCGGCCTAGCTCCCCCACTCGGTGGCATTGCGGTTGTTGTGCAGCCAGAACGCGATGTACGTGAAGTGCACCAGCGACCAAGATAGGTAGATCGCCTGGCCCCAGACCGGGCCAACTTCAGGCCACAGCATGGTGATGTAGACATTGATCGGGATCGTGACGATCGCCCCGACGAGCGCGATCAGCAGGTTCGCGCGCATCTTGTTGGTGAGGATGTAGAACGGATCGAGGGCGATGCCGAAGCCCGACGGGACCAAGCCAATGGCGAGGATCCAGCAGCACTTGAACACCGGCTCGGTGTAGTCCTCCGGATAGAAGCGGGCGATCATGACACGCGCGACGAGGAGACCCAGTCCGATGGCCAGCGCGATGGCTCCGCCCCCTATGAGACTCGCGCGCCAGTACAGCGTGCGGAAGCCGGGGAAGTCACTCTTGCCGCGCCTCTCCGCCAGCGCTGGAAGCACGTTGCGCGACACGCCCTGCATGGCGACGGTCGCTAGCCCCATGATCTTCTGCGCGATGTTGAAGTAGGCGACCCACGCGAAGCTTGCGAAGCCCGAGAGCAGGAGTCGCGGGAGCACATTGATGAATATCGTGGTTGCATTCTTCAGCAGCCCGAGGCGTAGCCCAAGCCGCAGGCCCGTCCTTAGCGGGATGCTCGGGACATTGGTCCAGATCTCGCGCCACGACGGCAGCCACTGGGCTCCATCGGTGCGCGCATTGCGATACATGTTGAGCGCGAGATAGGCCGCGCACATGCGGCTTGCGATTTCGCCGAGCACCGCGCCCGCGGGCGAGTTCGTGATCACCACGCCGCCGAGCGTAAGGAACAGGCGGATGAACTCGTGCGAGGCATCGAGCTGCGCCAGAGGAGTCATACGGCGCGTGGCGTGGAAGGCGACCTGCGCGACGGCGCGCGGCGTGTCGATCAGGATCCACCACGTCAGCCACCATGCCCAGAGGCCGAGATTGCGGGCCTCCTTGATGGGCAGGTCGTCGCCGTAGATGCGCTCGCACAGGGCCGGAAGCGCGAACCACCCGATGCCGATCATCAGCGCGCCCGTCACGAGGTATGTCTTGACGAGAAAGGCGAGCCAAGCCGTGACCTTCTCGTTCAGGTCGCGTGAGCTGGCTGCCGCGACTTGGCTCACCGTGGCCTGCACGACCCCGACGTTGACGAGGTTGAAGAGCAGCGCCTGCAGCGTGACGGCCATGACGAACAGTCCCTGCCCGTGCGCGCCGAGGGCGAAGGCCAGCACGGCCGAGGCCGCGAAGCCGCTGGCCTGCGTCAGGAATCCGCTCGCCTGCAGCGTGAGCGTGTCCTTGACGAACTTGGTACGGATCGCGGCAAGCAGCCTCTGCTTCACGGCCGTCCCTTTCGCCGTGCGAGGGCTTCGTCGTAGAGCTTGAGCACGACTTGCGCATTGGCCGGCCAGCTCGAGCGGGCGGCGTGCGCGCGCCCGCCCTCGCCCAGCCGAGTGCGCAGGGCCGCATCGCTCAGGATCCGCTCGAGCGCCTGCGTGACGGACGGCGCGTCCTGCGATACCAGATAACCGGTCTCCCCATCGACGATGGCATCCTCCGCGCCGCAGCCCAGAGTGCCGATGCACGGAATGCCGGCCGCGGAGGCTTCGAGGTACACGATGCCGAAGCCCTCGAACCCACCGTCGCGAGCCGTCACGGGCACGTGGAGGAAGAGCTCGGCGCGTTGGAGCAGGTCGATCTTCTCGGGCTCGCTCACGTTGCCGAGGAACGTCACGCGCTCCGCTACGCCCGCGCGCTCGACGATGGCATGCAGCGAGCGCTCGTAGTCGTCACCGGCTCCTCGCCCCACTACATAGTGGTAGAGATCCGGGCGATGGCGAGCGACAGCGCACCAGGCCTCGAGCGCGAGGTGATGTCCCTTGCGTTCCTTCAGCTCGCCAATCGAGAGCGTGAAGCGCTGCCCGCGCCATGGCCGCGTTGTCAACTCCGGGATCGCTGCGTAGCGACCTGCGTCCACGGCATTCGGGACGACATGGAGGCGGGAGAGCAGCGCGTGATCCCTTGGGAGCAACTCGCGCACTCGCTCAGCCGTGAAGCGACTCACAGCGATCATGGCGTCGAGTCGCGCGTACGCAGCGCTCGCGCGCGCGGCGTGGCGCGCATCGACGAGCGGTTGCACGGTGTAGGTCCCATGACCCGTCGCGATGCAGGGCTTGCCCGCCCGCTCCGCTCCGAGCAGCGCCGCCAGGTTGTGCGGATAGTCCTTGATCGCGTGAACGAGATCGCAATCCGCTGCCGCACGCGCGATGCGGCGCTGCGCGAGCTGGAGGCTGGCCCAGAACTTCAGGCGCGACATGTAGAAGAAGTAGTCGGGCGGCAGGGCGACTTCGATCTTCCAGTGCATGGGCACGTCGGCCGACGTGGGCCGGTGCTTGCGCGCGAGCAACACGCGAACCTCGAGCCCCGGACGCTGCTCTTCGAGCGCACGCAGTAGGCGCACGGCATAGCGCCCGACACCGTCGAGGTCGGAGAGGGAATCGGTGAGGAACAGGACGCGCATGGCGGCACCGGTGCGAGTGGATCGGCTCAGGGGGCCCGATCCCCCATCCAGCGCAGGAGCCGCCGCGCCCGCGCGTCCCACGTATGCTCCGGGGCACGCGCACGGAAGGCTTGGGACAGTCGTGCGCGCAGTCGCTCATCTCCGAGCAGCTTTTTCAGGCCACCGGCAAGTTCTTCCACGCTGTCTGGGCGCACCAGCCAGGCGTCCGTCTCGTGCATCAGGAGCTCGCGTAGCGAGGGCAGGTCGCTCGCCACGAGCGGCAGTCCGACGGCCATCGCCTCGAACACCTTGAGGGGCGAGGTGTAGCGGGCGCTGATGGCGGGCGTCGAGCGGTTCGGCGCAACGCCGACATCCGCCGCCACGAGGTACAGCGCGACCTTGGCCGGAGGCTGGAAGCCATCGATACGGACGTTCGAGAGCCCTGCTGCGCGCTGCCTCAGCGCGAGCACGTCATGCTCCATGCCGCCAGCGATCACGAACAGCACGTCGGGCAGGACGCGGGCCGCCTCGACAAGAAGGTCGACGCCCTTCCACTCGAGCAGACCACCGGCATAGGCCACGACAGGACGATCGAGCGGCAGCCCGAGGCTGGCCCGTGCGTCGGAGCGCGTCGGGAGCGAGACGAAGCGCGTCGGCTCGAACGCGTCATGCTCGACCACGACCTGCGAGGCCTCGATGCCGAGCGCGAGCAGGTCCGCACGAACCCCGCCGGAGATCGCGATGACTCCGCGGGCTCCCCGAGCCGCGCGCTGCAGCAAGCGGCGGCGCCAGCGCCCGCCCGGCACGGAGTGGATCTCGAGGAACACGGCGCGGCGGCCAGAGCGCACGAGCCTGTCCGCGCACTCGATCTCGCGGGAGAGCACGAGACGCGGGCTAGTGTCTCGCCGGAGCCTCGCGGCTGCGTTCACGGAAAAGCTCCACTCCTGCAATCGGGAGGGCCAGAATTGGAGCGAGGGCGGAAACCGCTCGAGGATGTCGAAGCACTCCACGGCGCTGACGCGCGGTCGCGGCCCCTCCGGCACTCCGCAATGCGAGAACAAGTCGCTGCCCGCTGGTAAGGCGACTTCCCGTGCTCGTCGTGCATGGAGGATCTCGACCTCGAGTCCCGCGCGTGCGAAGGCCGCGGCGCTCTGTACAACTTGCAGCCCTTGGGCGCGCTCCGAGGGCAGGCGAGTATTGGCGACGATCGCGAGCGAGCGCTTCACGGCTTCTCGGTGGACGGGGGCAGTTCCTGACCGATGCCGTCGCCATATCCGATCTCCGCCATGCGACGCGCGTTCTCGGTGACATCGCGCGGAGAGAGCACGATCTCGATGCGCGGAATCGGCATCGACGCATCCCACGCCACGAGCGCGGAGAGCAGACGCTGCGCGTCGGTCTCGAGTTCGGAGACCACGTTGCGGGTTTCCTCCGGATCCACAGCGAGGTCGTACAGGCGCGGCTTCGCGATCCCTCGTCCCGCCAGCGTTTGCAGCGTCTCGCCCTGGAGAGTCAGTGGACTGTTTTGCTCGTCAACGGACGGGACGACGAGCTTCCAACGCAGGTCCTGAACGCTCATTTCGAGCCCGTTTTCCGCGAACGAGTGCTCGCGCAGGGCCGTGGCGCGCCCGTCGAGCAGCGGCAGCACGCTGCGCCCGTCGAGCGCTCCGTAGTCGCGACCGTTGGCGTCCAGCCTGGATTCCTGAGGTACCGCGACGCCGATCGCCTCACACACGGTCGGCAGGAAGTCAATCGACTCCACGAGCGCCCCCACGCGCTTGCCGAGCGGCAACTTGCGCGGCCAGTGCATCACGAGCGGTACGCGCAGGTTTGACTGGAACATGTGGTTGTGCTCCCACACGCCGTGCTCGCCGAGCTCCTCGCCATGATCGGCCGTCACCACGACGAGCGTGTCGTCGAGCGTGCCTTGCTTCTCGAGTTCGGCGAGCACCATGGCGATCTGGCGGTCGGTGTAGGTGACGCCGCCGTGGTAGAGGTCGCGGATCTGACGCGCGTCAGCCTCGCTCGGGTTGACCTTGCCTGCGTGGATCGCAAAGGCGTGGTCGGAACGGAACACGCTCAGCGGACCGTCGTAGGAAGGGTCGCAGTAGAGCGCGCGAATCTCCGCCGGCGGGTCGTAGGGCGTGTGCGTCGCGAACAGGTGCACCATCGCGAAGAAGCGCTTGCGCCCGTTGGCGCGCAGCCAGACGGACGCCTCGCTGGCGACCGGCGTGGAGTCGAACTTCTGGGTGAGCTTGGTGCGCGCGATGTAGAGCAGCAACTCCGAGCTAAAGAGGCTCCAGGAATCCTCGACGTCGACGAGGTGGTGCCCCATGAACGACTCGAAGTACGAGTCGAAGCCGCGCGCGAGCCCCGCCGACTGCGAGAGCGCACCGGTCATGAACGTGACGCAGTGGTAGTCCTCGCGCTCGAGCTTGCCGCCCGAGAGCAGCGGGGCGTCTTTCAGGTGCGACGCGAGCGTGATGTTGGGCGCCATGCGCGTGTCCGGGGCCATGCGCACGAAGCCGTGGCGCCGCGGGTACTTGCCCGTGAACCACGACCCAAAGCTCGAACCCGTGAAAGGCGCCTGCACGAAGGCGCGCTCGAACACGACGCCCTCGCGCGCGAGCGCATCGATGCGCGGCGTCTGGACGCGTTCATTGCCGTAACAACCGAGCACATCCGCGCGCATCGCGTCGCACACGAACAGCAGGACATTGGGAAGTTTCTCGTTGCGTTCATTGAGCTCGCCGAGGCGCTCGGAGTCCGCCCGGGAGGAGAGCAAGAACGCGCCGCCACCGAGCCAGCACAGGGGCACCAGCGCGGCGAGCGCCCACTGCGAAGCGCGTGGGAGTCGCGCGCCGAGGGCGACCATCACCCAGCCACAGGCGAGACCGATGGGCAGCAGCACCGCGGAGGCCGCGAGTCGCTTGGGGTCTGTGACCGAGAGCCCGGGGAAAACCCACGAGCGAGTCCACCAAACCAGCCCCACGAACAGCGCGAGACCCGTGACGATGGCCGTCAGGGTGGTCAGCCGCTCGCCGAGGGAGCGCGTGCGCAGCCAGCGATGTCCGACGACTCCTATCAGCAAGGCGAGCATGGAGAGCACCGCCCCATGGACGAGCACGCTCGCCGCAAGGCAACCCAGCCACGCCGGCAGGCCGCTCGTGCCCGTGCGCAGGCCAGCTCCCACGCCGTCGACGATTCCGATGACCGCGCCCGACCCGAGTCCGGCATTGAGCGCCGCACGCAGCGTCAGGCCGAGTCCGCCGTGCTTGTGGGGTTGGTTCACGCTGATGCCTTGCCGTTGGGAAACCCTAGCACAGCCGGTAGGAGCGTTCCCACGTGCCCTCGCCCGCTCGTTCGGTGGCGGTGCGGGGCCAGTGAAACGTCAGGGAATGCACGGGTTTCGGATCGAGCCAGCGCTCGAACACGCTCAATCCCGCTCCGTCGACCTCGAAGCGGCGCTGGAGCCGCGGACCGACCGGCGCGTCGCCGGTACGCCACGCGACGGAGGTCGTCAGCGTGATGCCTCCGGCGTCGACGCGGACTTCGGGCGCCCGATGGAACGCGCTCGAGACTTCCGACGAGGCGAAACCCAAGAGCCCGCGTCGGGCCACGTCGAGCGGTGCGTGAAGCGCCATGCCGTAGCGTCCGCCGCGCCAGTGGTTGCGCAGCAGCCAAAGCGAGAAGCGCAGCTCGCTCGCGCTGCTCCTCCAGCCGCGCGCGAGCGCCAAGCCGCCGACACTCCCCGACCACTCCCCTTCCTGTGCCGCACTCCAGCGCTCGCGCGCAAGAAGGCTCGCCCCATCGGACTTGCGCACGACGCGCAGCAGGCCGCTGCCTTGAGGGCTTCCGTAGTGAACGTTCGACGGCGGATGCCCCCCTCGGACCCACGCGACAACGCGATCGTCCTCAAGTCGCGCGAGCTGCGCGTCCGGGAACCAGCACACAGAGAGCTCGATGCTACGCGTCTCCTGCGGGGCAGTCTCGGCGAAGGTCGCATGCGCTTCCGCCAGCTCCGGCAGCGCGCGGGCAATCCACTCCGCGTGGCAAGCCCAGAACACGGGGCATTGGTAGCTCTTCGTGCGACCGCGAGCCGGCAGGTGGGAACGCGGTTCGCCACTCGGCAGCAGGTGTTCGCACCAGGTGCGGAACGCGCGCACCGCGGCGCGCGCGAAGCGCGGCTCGCGGTAGAGCTTCCAGCCGCGCAACAGCGCATAGATATCGAATACGTGCGAAGCGACCTCGTACTCCGCTCCCCAGTACCAGGGCTTCGCTTCTACGAGCCCCGCCTTGATCCCGTCCGGGCCATGGAGCGCTTCCGTGAAGACGAGCGCCGAGTGGATGGAGTGTGCGAACGGCTCGCGCGACGGATCGCGACCGAGCTGCTCGAGCGCGAAGATCAGGAAGCCCGGAATGCGCGAGTGATAGAAACTCGAGGCATCGCTCGCACCCGGATGCTCCGCACCCCAGTGCAGCGGATGATAGGGAAAGCTGCCGTCCCCGTTCTGCACGGCCTCGATGCCGCCGAAGGCCTCGATCGCGACCTTCTCGAGCGTGGCATCGCGCTCAAGACGCCACGCGGCCGCGAGTCCCGTGAGTCCCCACGCGCGTTGCGCAGGCACGCCCTTGTCGAGCACTGCATAGCGCAGGTAGGTGCGGGCGTGGAGCAGGCTCGCACGTCGAAACTCCTCGCGATCCGCTGCGCCGAGCGCGTCTCCGAGCGTGAGCACGAGCTCCGCCAGCGCGTCACTGCACGCTCCGCCATCGATCACGGCGTTCGAGCTGTTGTACTTGTCGTGGCGACCGGGCCAGAACGTGTGGCACTCGCTCGTGCCTTCGCGGTGCAGGTTGGCGACCAGCCGCCGCCCCTGCTGGATGGCGGCGGCGAGGTGCCCGGCGCGGAACTCCTCCCGGTCGTGCAGCGAGAGTCGGGCTGCGAGAACTGCGGCACCCGCGCTCTTGCCCGTATGCTCGATGTGGTGCTCGGGGCACAGGATACGGCCCTCGGCATCGCGCAGAGACAGGAGCCACCCCAGCGCCCGGCGTAGGGGCTCGAGCAGTGCGTCGGGGATCGTGGTGCTCACGCCCCACCTCGGTGAGTACGCAGCATGTGATCCACGAGTCGTCCCATCAGGGCATCGACTTCGTGATCTCGTGCGACAAGGGAGCGCAGCCGCTCGCCCAGCGCCGCACGTTCCGGCTGTCGCAGTCGCAGGATGCCTTCGATGCGATCGGCGAGCGAAGCCGCGCTCCCGGACTCGAACAAGAGCTTCTCGCCGTCGGCGCCGAGCTCGCGGAAGAGCCGCGGGAACGAGTCGTTGCAGGTCACGACGGGCCGCGAGCACGCCATGGACTCGAGCACCACCTTGTCGATGCTTCCGGTGCGGCTCGCGCTCAGGACCATCGTCGCGCGCTGGTAGTACGGGACGATCTCCCGGTACGGAACGGCACCGTGCAGGACGACGCGCTCGCGCAGCCCGCCGACCTCGATCTGTTCGGTCACGCGCCGCGCGTAGGCATCATCCGAGGCCACGAGTCCTCCGCCGACGAGGTCGAGGTGCACGTCGAAGCCGCGCGACACGAGGATTCCCACCGCGGCGATCACCGTCAGTGGATCCTTGGCCGGCGTGAGCCGGCCGACTTCCAGCAGTCGGATGGGGCGCACAGGCTCGACGCCGCGCGAGGAGAAGTGCTCGAGGTCGATGCCGTGGCCGGTGACGACCTTTCTCGGGCTGTCGATGCGCAGCGACTCCTCGCTGGCCGTAAAAACGAGCTCGACGGCTTTCACAGCTCTCTCGAGCCGCCCATCGACGGCACCGTGGGTGTACCAGAGAAACTCACGCGCTCCCGCCTTCTTGGCGAGTCCGGTGGAGAGCAGCGTGTAGCGCGGCACCATGTGCGCGAACACCGTGTCGAAGCCCTCTTCGAGCAGCGCTTCTCTCAGATAGCGGCGGTTGCGCAGGTAGCGTCCGATCCAGCCCTTGCGGCCGATCTCCCGCACGTCGACGTTCGCGGGCAGTCCCTGAATGTTCCCAACCTCCAGCGCGAGAACGCGCACGCGCTCGCAGCGTCGCGCAAGACCTTCGATCCAGCGCGGAACGAAGCCCAGAACCGCGTCGTTCGCGTCAAGGACCTGCGTGAGGAACAGGAGCTTCACTTCGCTTGGCTCCGCGCTGTGACCACGGCCTCATAGAGGTGTTCGAGTCGCGTGGCGAGTGCCTCCGCCGAGTGGCGCGACTGTGCGCGCATGCGCGCGCGCTGGCCCATGGCGACCGCCTGTGCGGGAGCGTCCAGCAGCTGGGCGAGTCCGTACGCGAGCTCGTCGACGCTCGTTCCGAGATACCCCGTGCGTTCCTCCGCGAGGATCTCCGCGACGCCGCCGACACGCGTCGCGACCGCCGGTTTGGCAGCCGCGGCTGCTTCGATCAGTGCAACGGGCAAACCTTCGTTCCGCGAAGTGAGCAGGACCGCCGACAGGTCCGCGTAGAGTGGTGCAACGTCTTCTACGGCCCCGAGCATGTGCACGCGCTCGCCCAGCCCGGGCGGCAGGGCGCGGATGCGACGCTCGAGCATCCCGCGTTGGTCGCCGTCGCCGATGAACACGAGCTGCAGCTCTGGATAGCGCTGGGCGAGCACCTCGAGCACCTCGATGGCCCACTCCGGTCGCTTCACTTCCGCGAGCCGGCCGAGCACTCCGACGAACACGGCCTCGGGACCGGCCTTCACCTGCGCCCGCAGCACGCCGTTCCCACCACCGAGGGCGAGGAAGGGCTCGAGGTCGATTCCGGGGGGAATCACGACGACCTGCTCCTCGCGTGTCACATCGAGACGCACGAGATCATCGGCGGTCGCATGTGACACGGCCACGATGCGATCCGTCTCGCGCGCAAGCTTGCGCTCGAGCGCGACGAGACCTTTCGACACCGTCGCGTTGAAGTAGCCCTCGAGCACGTGACCGTGAAAGGTATGGACGCGGGGAAGCGACTTGCTCTTGCCGCTCGCCCAGCGCGCGAGTGCTCCGGCCTTGGAAGCGTGCGTGTGCAGGACTTCGGGACGAAACTCGGCGAGCGCGTCGCGCAGGAAGGCGCGCGCTCGAAGGTCTCCCACGGGCGACCAGCCGCGCGCGAGCCCCGGGACGCGCACGACATCGAGGCCGCGAGCGAGCGCAACCTCGAACAGGTCACCCTCCCCGGGCTCGGGCGAGCCGACGAAGATGCGCACCTCATGCCCACGGCGCACGAGCAGCGGGTCGCTCGCCAGCACCTGCCGGGCAGGGCCACCGAGATTCAGCCGCGTGAGCACTCGAGCGATGCGCATGGACGGGAGTCTAGGGCGAGGCGGGGTCGGGTTCGACGCCGCGCAGGCCCGTCAGAGCAGCGTGAGGTGGTACCCGACCAGCAGGGTGTACGCCGCGGCCGCGGTCCAGATACCAGCGCGCGCCAGCGGGAAGTTCTTGTGCAGCGTAAGCACCACCAGCGGGACGATGATCAGCAGCGACTTCGAGGCCACGAACCCGAGTCTGCCAGTGCTCAGCATCGTATCCGCGACCGGGTTGAGCTCGATCCCGCCCGACTGCAGGTGCAGCAGCGTGAAGAAGCTGTCGAGGGAATTCATGGCCGCGATCCACAGCATCGCGAGCGCGAGCTTGCCGCTGTACTGGTCCACGAAAGCCCCGTCGTTCTCGCCTTCCCGTCGTCCCCCAGCGCGCCGCCTTCCGCCGAACAGCGTGTAGCGGGAGAAGCGCTGCGTCGGCCGCTTGCGGCGATCAGGACCGCGCGGCAGTGCCGCCGGAACGGCCCCGGCCATCTGCGGCACCGGCTGGGCAGTCGTGGAGGAGGGTTCCGGCTCGGCCATGGCATGCCTGCGGGGCTTATCGGCTGCGCGGACCTTCAGGGTGCAGCCGCGAATAGACGGCCAGCGTCTCCTCGATCATGCGCTCGATCGCGAAGCTCTTTCGTACTCGCTCGCGCCCGCTCGCTCCAAGGCCGCGGCGCAGCTCGCCATCCCGGGCGAGCTGCAGCATCCCGGCCGCGAGCGCCTCGACGTCGGCCGGCGGCACGAGGAGGCCGGTGACGCCCTCCTCGACCACCTCCGGAACCGCCGAGACGCGCGTCGCGAGCACCGGTAGTCCGGTCGCCATGGCCTCGAGGAACACGAGACCGAGACCTTCCCACAGCGAGCACATCACGAACATGTCCGACGCTGCGAGGACCTGCGGTACGTCGCGCCGGATACCCGCGAAGATCGCGGATCCATGTACTCCGAGCTCGCGCGCGAGCGCCTCGGCCCGCACGCGCCCTGCGCCGAACGGATCGTCCCCGACGAGCAGCAGCCGCAGTCGATTTCCGCCCTGCTGCTCGCGAGCCTTCGCGAAGGCCTTGAGCAGGACGTCGTGTGCCTTCTGGGGCGCAAAGCGTGCCACGCAGGTGAGCACGATCTCGTCGCTCTCGACACCCAGCGAGCGCCGCAGCGCCTCGCGCTCGACGGCCGGTGCGATCGCAGCCTGCTCGAACGGCCGGGGATCGAGTCCGTAGTAAATGCGCGTTTGCCGCGCGAGCGAGATGCGCCCATGGCGTTCGATGAAGCGCGCCACGTGATCGGAGAGCGGAATCGTGCGCTGCGGAAGTTGTCCGACGACACCGTGCACGAGCGAAACGATCCGCCGGGTGAGCACTTGCTCGTCGTTGTGCTTGCTCGATACGAGGCCAGCGCGACGTCCAGCTAGCGTTGCGAGCACGGCGACACTCATGTCGGCCTTCAGTAGGTGCGTGTGCACGATCGAAGCCCAGCGCAAATTCTCGCGCAGGACGCCGAAGAGGCCTGACGCGAAGGAGACACGTTCGACCCGCTCCGCACCTGCGCGCAAGAAGTCTGGCTCCAGCGTTCCCTGTCCCTTGAAGTACACCACGCGCACGGAATGTCCGCGCTCGCATTGCCCGCGCACCTGCGCGAGCAGGTGCATCTCCGCACCCCCGACGTCGAGCGTCGTGATCGCGTGCAGGATTCTCATGCGAGTTCCCCGTACACGCCGAGCAGTCCGTCCACCATGTGCTCGAGCGTGAACTCGGCGCGCACCAGCGCTTGACCAGCCTTGCCGAGCGAGGCGCGCGAGGCCGCGTCGAGCCGCAGCACCTCCGCGAGTTCCTGCGCGATGTCCGCGGGTGCGTCGGATCGGCACAGGCGACCCGCTCGGCCGTCCCCCAGCAACGCTCGCGCGCCGTCCACCGGAGTCGCCACGACCGGGCGCGCGGCCGCCATGGCCTCGAGCACGATGTAGGGCATGCCTTCCCAGCGCGATGGCAGGAGCAAGGTGTCGCAGCTCGCGAGCAGCCGCGGGACATCGTCACGCCAGCCGAGGAAGTGCACGCGCGACTCGACACCCAGCTCGCGTGCGAGGGCGCGCAGCTCCGCTTCCATCTCGCCGCTGCCCGCGAAGGCGAGGTGGACGTTCGCGAGCATCGACGTTGACAGCGCCCGCAGCGCGAGGTCTTGCCCCTTGGCGACATTCAGCAGTCCGACCACGAGGGCGAGCGGCGCATGCTCTGGCACGCCGATCACGCCCCTCTCGAGCGGCGCCGCGCGCTCGAACGGAGCCCTGTCGATGCCGTTGCCGACCACGCGCACCTTGCTCGCCGGAATGAAGTCGGCGCACGCGAAGGTGGCCGCCTCGTCGGCGCTGACGGCGATGAAGCGGTCCGTCTTGCGCGCGAGCTCCTTCTCGACCGTGCGGAAGAGCGAGCGAGAGAAGCTCGAGAACATCGCTCCGAACAGAAACGCGAAGGTGTGCGGCGTGTGAACGCGGGCTCCGATGCCCGTCGACCAGGATGCGAGCCTTGCGAGCGCTCCAGCCTTGCTCGAATGCGAATGCACGATATCCGGACGCAGCTCTTTCAGCGCTGCTCTCAGCGCGAAGACGTGCGCCGCATCCCTGTGCGGCCGGATCGCGCGCGCCATCGGCAGCTCGCGCACCTCGACGCCCTCATGGGCGAGCAGCGCGAGATCATCGCGGAAGCGGGGCTCGCGCAGGGCCGAGGCCACCAGCGTGACGCGCACGCCACGCGCGCGCAGCCCGCGACAGGCATCGACGACGTGCCGGCGCGTTCCGCCGATCGTCGCCTCGATCACGTGCAGGACGTGCAACGCTCGACCGCTCAGTACGCGCCCGTACCCTTCACCACCGCGAAGCCGGTCAGCGCGATGATGACCACGTCGAGCAGCAGCGACTGGTGCTCGATGTAGTAGATGTCGTACTCCATGTTCTCGTGGATTGCCTCGCCGCGCGCGTAGGAGATCTGCCACAGGCCCGTGAGGCCCGGCTTCACGCGCAGCCGCTCGCGCTCGAGCGGGCCGTAGCGCTCGACGATGAAGCTCATTTCCGGCCGCGGCCCGACGATCGACATCTCGCCCCTGAGCACGTTGATCAGTTGGGGCAGCTCGTCGAAGCTGTAGCGCCGCAGCCAGCGACCGATGGCCGTCAGGCGCGGGTCGTGGTGACTCTTCGGCTTGGGCGCGTCCCCGCTCTTATCCACGAGCATGGTGCGGAACTTGAGCATCTCGAACAGCTCGCCGTCCTTGCCCACGCGCTTCTGGCGGAAGAACACGGGGCCGGGCGACTCGCGCCGGATCAGGAAGGCCGTGATGGCGAAGAGCGGTGCGGTCATGATGAGCGCCGCGACCGCCACCGCGAGGTCGAGCACGCGCTTCGAGGCGAGCTGCAGGAAGGTCGGTTTGCGATCCGGGCGCGTGATGAGCGGGATCGAGTCGAGCGTCTCGATCCGGACCTTGTGCGAGAAGATGTGATAGAAGCGCGGCACGACGTGGTAGATCACGCCTTCGCGCTCGAGAGACTCGATCAGTCCCATGAGCTCGCGCTCGTCTGCCTCGGGCACCGCGACGAAGACTTCGCTGATCTTGTGGCGTCGGATCAGGAGCTCGAGTTCCTCTATGACGCCGAGCACCTCGAAGCGGTCGATGCGCGTGCCGACCTCCTCCTTGCGCTCGCTGACGAAGCCGAGCAGGTTGAGCCCGAGTGTAGGGACGAGCACGAACTTCTTCTGCAGCCGGCGTGCCGTGCCGCCGGTGCCGTAGATCAGGACGTTGCGGTTGCCGACTCCGCGCCGGTGCAGCCACTGGATCACCTTGAACGAGCAGAAGCGGCTCGTGGTGGTCAGTACGCCGATCATCACGAACGCTAGCACCAAGCCCATGCGCGAGAACTGCCAGACCCCGCGCTCGTCCGTGATCTCGATGTTGACGAAGTTGTGCAGCGGGATGAGCAACTGGTAGATGCCGTGCGAGGGCAGGCCCGTCGCCGTGCGCAGCAGCAGCAGCAGGGCGTGCACCACGAGGAAGCTCGTCAGCGTCGACTTGGCGACGGCCTTGAACTCCTCGATGTTGAGCAGGCTCTTGAGCGGGCTGTACATGCCCGTCGCATGGAAGCTGATGAGACTCACGGCCGAGGTGAGCAGGAACACATCCCGGTAGTGCGCGTACTCGGGCCCCGGCTGGCCGGCGAGAGTCTCGCGCAGCCGCCAGCCGAGCCAGCAGGCGAGCCATAGGACCGCGAGGTCCACGAGCACCTGCACCGATAGAACCAGCGGCTCGAAGTTGCGCCGGACGAAGGTCCCCGTGGCGCTCACGCGGACCTCCCTGCTCGCGGGTGGCGCCCAGTTCGGAAGGGGTGGAAGGAGGCGGACATGGTCGGCGCGCGCGCCGCAGCGCGACTCGGCCCCGCGCCGAGAGCGCACGGGTCCCGAAGGGCAGAGGCTACCGCGGGGGCGCGACGGGGGGCAATTGGTCGGGGGCTCACGGGAGGGACGCGCTGTCCAGCGACTGGAGCAGCTCCGGGACGGTATCGGCCGCCCGCCCCGCCTGCCTTGGGTAGTGCAGCCGGAACGAGGCCGCCCCCAGCCCTGTCGCGCCGTCCGTGACGGCCCTCAGGGCTGCCCAGGGCACGTTGGCCGCGCATGCGACAGCCGCCACGGCAGCCGTTTCCATGTCGGCCACAGCCGGCCCTGCGAAGGCCCGCGCGAGCCTCAGGCGGCGCCACAGGGACAGTACGGGCCGGTCGGCGGTCAGGAACCAGCCCTCAGGCCCCGCTGCGACGCGCCGCCACGCCGCCCGCAACTCCGCGCAGGCCTCGACCTCACGGCCCTCGCGCACCGCAAGGTCAGCCTGCACGGCGCGTTGGCAGTGCACCAGCGTCCCGGGACCGAGCCCCCACTTGAGGCCACCACAGGTCCCCACCACCAGCAACCCGTCGCGCGCTCCCGCCCCGACGAGCGCGGCGGTCGCCTTGGCCGCGGCTACCTTGCCCACGCCGCTGACGCACGAGAGCAGCCGGGTGTCTCCGAGCTGAACTTGGAGCAGCTCGAGCCCGAGGGAACGCTCGAGGAGCGCCGAGCGCTCGCGGAGCGTCCCGAGTTCCTCGCGCAGCGCGCACACGAGGCCAAAGGTCCGCGCCGGTGCCATGTCCCTATCATGAGTCCCCGTCGCTCTCGCGGCGAGCCCCTTGGAGGCGCTCCTCGGCGCGGCTACAACCTCTCCCCCGTGGCCGCCTTCCACCGCAAGGGTCCCCTGCACATCGCCATGACCGGCGCCACCGGCTTCATCGGTCGCTACATGGTGCGTGCCCTCGTGGCGGCCGGCCACCGCGTGCGCGTGCTCGTTCGCCCGGGCCGCGAAGGCGCTCTCGAGCGCCCCGCCGGCGCTCCGCTCGAGGTCCACACCGGCGACCTCGTGGACGCCGGCTCTCTCGAGGGCTTCCTCGCGGATATCGACCTGCTGATCCACATCGCCTCGGCGCACGACCATCTCGGCGACGAGCTGATGCAGAAGATCAACATCCAAGGCACCACGCACCTGCTCGACGTCGCGCGCCGCGAGGCGGCCAAGGACTTCCAGATCTGGATCGTGTCGTCGGCCGTGATCGGTGCGCCGGTCTACAGCTACTACCGCGACTCCAAGCGCGTGCAGGAGAAGCTCATCAAGGGCTCGGGATTTGAGTGGGCGAGCTTCCGCCCCACGCTCGTCTACGGCGTCGGCGACTATCGCCACACCGCTCCGTTCCTGCGGCGTTGCGCGGCCCAGCGCGGCAGCTACTGGGTCCCCCACGACGGGCTCTCCAAGATCAACCCCGTGCACGTCGAGGACGCCGTCGACGCGGTCATGCGCTACTTCTCGTTCGAGCGCGGCATCGACTGCGTGTATGAGCTCGCGGGGCCGGCGGGCCTCGCTTACAACGACTTCGTGGACCTCACGATCGCCGCTGCGGGCGGCAAGCTGCGTAGGCGCAACATCCCCAAGACGTGGGCCGACCGGCTGATCTTCCTGAAGGGGATCTTCACCGACAACACGGCCGACCGCCGTGCGAGCGCTTACTTCAACCTGCACCACGAGCACGACATCACGAACGCGAAGTTCGAGCTCGGCTGGGAGCCCCGCACCTACGCACAGGGCATCCGCGAGGTCGCAGCCGGCGACTGGTGGCGCAAGGAATCCGCCGAGGGCTAGAAACTTGGCGAGCGACCAAGCGGCGCGCGCACTGCGCCGGGCGCGCTCAGGGAGGCGGCCCGCAGATCTTTCGGGCAAGCATGAAAGTTGGCACTGCAAGTACATGCTTCCAGAGGTCGCCCCATTCGGCCGCGCACGGCCACTTTTTCCGACGGGGCCCACTTCCGTGAAGCGCTCGAGTGCTTCCGCCCCGGCCCTCGTCCTGCTCGCCTTCTACGGACGGGCGCAGTCCATCGTTCAGGAGAACTCCGTGCGCCCGCACCTTGCCGGCAGAGCCGAGTTCCGTTCCTCGCTCACTAGGCTGCCGCACCACGGCCGCGACCTCTTCACGCCGACTTGACGGTGCAGAAGGGCACGGGGCGGCCCGGGACGAAGGGCACAGGTGACCCGCTGGTGCACCCGAGCTCGCCGCTCGTCGAAGCGCAGTGGTTCAACCGTCTCTCGGGGCCCGACGCCAACTCCCGCGCGGCCTGCCACAACGCGCCCTTCGGTGCGCCGGGCAGTAGCGGTGACTTTGTCGGCGGCGCGTTCGTGGTCGAGCAGGGCTTCGACTTCGTGGACTTCGATACCGCCGACATGACGCCGCTGCGCGGTCGCATCGACGCGACCGGGCGGTTGGTCGCGCTCGACGACTTCGCGAACTTCCGGGCGAGCATCGGCACGTACGGCTCCAGCTATGTCGAACGGCTCGCGCGCCACGGACTGCAGCTACGACGCGAGCGCGATCACCGGACTCATTGCCAGCAGCATTGCATGCTCGGCGGCGCGAAGCCCGACCTCGTGCTGAAGTCCTTCCGCGAGGCAGCCGCCGTCACCATCCTGCGGCAGCTCTCGAACAACGCCATCAACCACCACCACGGCAACCAGAGCATCGAGCGCTTTGGTGCCGCCGACGTCGATGGCGACGGCTTCGCAGCGGAGATGACGACCTCGGACGTCGCGGCGATCACGCTGTTCCAGATGACTTGCCCGTTCCCGGTCGTATCGTCCCGAAGAATGCCGCAATCGAGTCCGCGATTCGCACGTGGGAGGAGCTCGGCGTGTCGACCGGCTGCGCCACGCGCCTCGTTCCGGAGTCGCCGCTCAGCTCGAGCGTGTTCGGCGAGCCCCGAGCTCCTACAGCCCAGCCGGCAACCTCGCTCTCGGCCACGCCTACGTCGCCCAGCACGGCGTCTTATGGGTCAACCTCAATCGCGACGACCTGCCCAAGCCGCGGCTCGCATCGAGTGGCGGTGCGATGCGCGTCCCGGCCTTCACGGTCCTCAAGCTGCCCGACATCCGCGCCGGTCCGAATGACCCCAATTGCGAGTCGCTCGACATCCACGCTCCCGCCAAATCCCCCGCTTTCCGCGCGGGCAACACGAGGTTCGTGACGAAGAAGCTCTCGGGCTGCGCCAAGGAGGCGCCCGACTTCCAGCACGGGTGCTTCACGAAGCTGCGCAAGGCGGTGCTCAACCACTTCGGCGATGCCGATGCGTTGCGGGCCGGGTTCCTTGCGCTCGACAGCTACGGCCGCGACTGCGTGATCGAGATCCTGAAGTCTCTGCAGGTGCTGCCCCCGGCACGGAACGCCGCGTGGTCGTCGAGCGCGGCATGCTGCGCAGCCGGCAGACCTCTCCCAGCACGAACTGGCACGGCGCCCTCACGGGGGATTCTCGCGCGCCGCTGTCGTACCCTGAGTCTGGTGCGAGCGCCGTGTTTCGCTCTGGAGGCTCTCGCTCAGGCCCGCGCCCGGAACAGCGTGAAGTAGCGCGCGACCTTGCTGGCGAGGCGCAGCGGGTGGCGCAACTCGCGCACGATGCGTCGCGGCCGGCGGTAGAACCGCCGATAGGCCTCGCGGATCTTGGCCTCGATCTGCGCCGCACTCATGTGCTCGTTACCCTCGAGCGCCTTGAATCCGGTCATGGTCGCGTAGTCGAAGTCGCGCTCGCCCTTCAGCAGCTTGTAGAGCGGCGTACCGGGGTAGGCGGTGACAGCGCAGAACTGAACTTGATCGGGATCGCAGCGCTCGACGAGCCGCAGCGTGTCCTCGACCATCGAGGACGTCTCTTCGGGGAATCCGATCATGCAGAATGCACGCGTCTCGATGCCGAGCTCGCGCGCATCGGCGAACACCTGCACGGCTTGCTCGTGGTCGAGCAGCTTGGAGCCGCAGTGCTTGCGCTGGATCAGCTCGTTGCCCGACTCGACGCCGAGCGAGATGTGCATGCAGCCGGCCTTGGCCATCTTCTCGAGCAGCGGCCTGTCGAGCACCTTCACGGCCGTCTCGCACTGCCACTTCAGGTCGAGCTTGCGTTCTAGAATGCCGTCGCAGATCGCATGCACGCGATCCTTGCGCGTAGTGAAGATCGGATCGCGGAACACGACATGGTGCACGCCGTGCACGCGCACGATGTCCTCGAGCTCGCGCAGCACGCTCTCCGGGCTGCGGAAGCGGAAGCGCAGGCCCTGCGCGAGCGTGTAGCCGCAGAACGAGCAGTCGAGCGGGCAGCCGCGCGAGCTCTTGACTGTCGTGATCGGGCCTTCGATGCCCGGGAAACGATAGAGCTCGTTGCGCAGCAGGTGGCGCGCGGGCAGCGGCAGGCTGTCGAGGTCCTTGAGCTTCTCGCGCTCGGGCTCGTGCACGATCTCGCTGTCGGGGCGCTTCCACGTGATGCCCTCGACGCCGGCGAAACTCTCCCCCGCCTCGACTCGTCGCACGAGATCGCGCACCGTGTGCTCTGGCTCGCCGCGCACGACACAGTCGACGTTGTCCCGCGCGAAGATTTCGCCGGGCGTGAACGTCACCTGGCTGCCGAGAATGGCGATGGGCACGCACAGCTTCACGCGCAATTCGCGGGCGAGCGCGAGGTCGCGGTCGAGCGAGGTGCTCGAGCTGTCGAGCGCCACGAACGCCGGAGCGAGCGCCGAGACGGCGGCCAGCGTCTGCGCAGGACCCTGCCCGAGCGCATCGGAGTCGTGGATCACGACTTCGTGCCCTTCGCTCTCGAGCACGCTCGCAACGTGGGCGAGCTCGATCGGCGGGTAGAGCAGCCCGGGGTTGACCGCCATGCCGAAACCGCCCATGAGTCCGCGGCTGACGCGGAACTCGCTCGGGGATGGCGGGCTGATAAGGACGATCTTCACGGGTTCGGGGGCCCGGGGCGGGGCCGGGGGGCCCGGTTGGATCGGCCAGCCCCCGTCCCGAACTCTACTCCCGGCGCAGTTCCCCGCCCAGTTGCGTCGCCTCGCGCTCGACCCGCTCGAGGAACTTCTTCACGTCGGCATCGTTGAGAGTGCGATCCGGAGCCGAGAGAGTCACGTGCCATGCCAGCGAGCGCCGGCCGGCGCCGAGGCGCTCGCCCTCAAAGACGTCGAAGAGCTCGAGCGCGGCCACGAGGCCCTTTCCACAGCGCTCCAGAGCGGCCTTGGCCTCCGCCGCGCCGCGCTCTGCGGGCAACGCAAGGGCCACGTCGACGCGCGTCGCCGGGAACTGGGCCAGCGGCGAGTAGCGGCGCGCCCGGGGCGTGGCCGCGAGCAGTGCATCGACCGACAGGCGGGCGAGCGCGACATCGCTCTCGATCTCTCCCGTGAGGCCGAGCGCGCGGGCCACTCCCGGCTCGAGCGCGCCAACTTCCCCCACCAGCGTGACCTGCGCGCCGATGCGCAGCGCGGTCGCGCGACCGGGGTGTGCCCAGCTCGCAGCGGCCTCGCAGCGCGACCAGACGCAGCCCTCGAGGCCCAGCGAGCGCACGAGATCCTCGACCACGCCCTGCAGCTCGGCGAGCGAAGTATCGTCGAAGCGCGCGTGGGCCTTGCGCGGCGGACGCGCGAGCACGAGCGCAACTTCGTGGAGCTCCTGCGGCTCCCCACCCTCGATCGGCTCGTAGCCCTTGCCGAGCTCGAACAGCCGCACGTCGGCAGCACGACGGCGGTTGGGCTCGATGAGCGGCAACAGGCTGACGACGACCGAGCGTCGCACGCGCGAGGCGCCCTCGGTGATCGGGTTCATGACCTCGACGTGCGGCGTGGCGAGCAGGCCCAGCTTCTCGACTGTCGTATCGGGAACGAACGAGTAGCTGATCTGCTGGTGGAAGCGCGCGCTGCCCGCGAGCCGGTCCTCGATGCGGCGCACGAGGCGGCGGCGTTCGTCGCGCGGCGGCGGCACGAGGATGCCCACGAGCGGGATCTCGGGGATGTTGCCGTAGCGGTAGATGCGGCCCACTTCCTCGACGAGATCCTGCTCGATCGTGACGTCCTTGGTGCCGCGGATCGAGGGCACGCGCACCGCGAGGGCGTCGCCGTCCTGAGTCACGCCGAAACCGAGGCGCACCAGAATGTCCGTGATCGCGGCATCGTCGAGATTTGCGCCGAGAAGCGTGCGCACGCGCTCACCGCGCAACCGGATCGTCTTGGCCGCGCCGGTCCAGTTGCCGACGTCCGTCGCGGTCGCTCCGAGCTTCACCTCGGGCTGCTCGGCTTGCAGCAAGCGCACGAGGTGAGCGGCTGCGAGCGGGACAAGCTCCGGATCGAGCGTCTTCTCGAAACGCGCGGACGCATCCGTGCGGAGTCCGAGGCGCGCAGAAGTGCGGCGCACGGTCGGTGCGTGGAACGCCGCGACCTCGAGCACGAGCTGCGACGTATCGTCCGTCACCTTCGAGCCTTCCCCCCCCATGATGCCGGCGAGCGCCACGGGCTCGTCACCGTTGCAGATGAGGAGGTCCGAGGGCTCGAGCTTGCGCTCGACCTCGTCGAGCGTCTTGAGCTTCTCGCCTGCGCGCGCCTTGCGCACGACGATCCCGTGCGGGCCGATCTTGCGCGCATCGAACAGGTGGTTGGGCTGCCCGAGGTCGAGCATCACGAAGTTCGACAGGTCGACGAGCAGGTCGATTGGCCGCTGACCCACCGCGAGCAGCAGGCTCTTCAGCCACAGCGGGCTGCGCGCCGCGCGCGCGCCCTCGACGCGCAGCGCGAGGTAGCGTGAGCACGCGTCGCTCTCGATGCGGACCGCGCACGGGACGCCGTTGCCCGTGCCCGGGAGCGTGAGGTCGAGAGGCTTGAGCGGGCGGCGCAGGATCGCGGCGACTTCCGCGGCGATACCGCGGTGGCCCCACAGGTCCGGCCGATGCGTGACCGACTTGTTGTCGATCTCGATCACCCAGTCCTCCATCCCGAGCGCCGCACCGAGGCGCGCGCCGACGGTGAGGCCCTGCGGAAGCTCCCAGATGCCATCGTGCTCGACGCCGAGGCCGAGCTCGCGCTCGGAGCAGATCATGCCGTTCGACTCGACGCCGCGGATCTTCGACTTCTTGATCTTGAAGTCGCCCGGCAGCGTGGTTCCCGTCGTCGCGACGGCGACGGTGAGGCCCGCGCGCACGTTGGGAGCGCCGCACACGATCTGCAGCGGCTCGCCCTGCCCGACGTCGACGCGGCACAGAGACAGCTTGTCGGCATCTGGGTGCTTCTCGCGATGCACGACGTGGCCCACGGTCACCTCAGAGAGGTGCGGCAGGAAGCTCTCGACACCCTCGACTTCGGCCGTCGAGAGCGTGAGTTCCTTGGCGAGGTCCTTGGCCGTCGTGCCCGAGAGGTCGACGTGCCGCGCGAGCCAGCGGTAGCTGATCTTCATGGCTAGAACTGCTCCAAGAAGCGCACGTCACCGGCGAGCAGGTGGCGCACGTCGTCGATGCCAAAGCGCAGCATCACCAGACGCGAGAGCCCAAGGCCGAAGGCGAAGCCGGTCCACTGCTCAGGGTCGATGCCGCCGGCCTTCAGCACGTTGGGGTGCACCATGCCGCAGGGCAGGAGCTCGATCCAAGTCGAGCGCTTGCAAACGCTGCAGCCCTCCGTGCAGAACGGACAGCGCGCGTCGAGCTCGAAGCCGGGCTCGACGAACGGGAAGTAGCCGGGACGCAGGCGGATCTCGATCTCGCGCCCGAAGATGCCGCGCAGCAAGGTCTTCATCGCGGCGATCAGGTGTCCCACCGAGACATGCTTGCCGACCACGAGACCTTCCATCTGGTGGAAGGTGTGCTCGTGGCTCGCGTCGAGGGCCTCGTTGCGGAACACCTTGCCCGGCACGATGGCGCGGAACGGCGGCTGCAGGCGGCGCATGGCGCGCACCTGCACCGTCGAGGTGTGCGTGCGCATCACAAGCCGCGGCGCGCCGGGCTGGGTCTTGACCCAGAACGTGTCCATCGTGTCGCGAGCGGGGTGGTCCGGCGAGATGTTGAGCGCGTCGAAGTTGCAGTGCTCGGTCTCGACCTCGGGGCCGTCGAGGATCGTCCAGCCCATCGAGGTGAACAGGTCCTCGAGTTCGCGCGTGACCTGCGTGATCGGGTGCAGCGAGCCGCAGGTCTGGCGCGGCGGCGGCATGGTGGCGTCGAAGCCCGCGCCCGAGCGCTGCGCCTCGAGAGCCTTGGCGAGCGCGGCTTCCTTTTCCACGGCCAGCGCCGCCTCCGCAGCCTGCTTGATCGCGTTGGCCTTCGAGCCCACGAGCCCGCGCGCTTCCTTGGGAAAGATGCGCATCGCGCCAAGGGGCACGGCGCTGGCCTCGAGCAGCACGGCCGGAGTGAGAGCATCGTCGGAGAGCGCGACGAAGCGCTCGAGACGCTCCCTCAAGGTGCGCGTGTCATCGCTCTCGGCCGCGCTCGAGAGCGCCGCGAGGATCTCGCCGAGGAGCGCTCGGACGGAAGCTGCGTCGTGGGTCATGTTGGGGTGGGACGGGCAGTGCTGCGCGTCGTGTCGCGACCGTCGGGTTCGACGGCAGAAATGACAACGGCCCGGAGAACCGGGCCGTAATCAGAACGAATCGAGCTTTCCCGTGCTACGGGAAGCGGCGCTCAGGCGTGCACGGCCGAGGCGCGGGCGCCCTTGGCCTCTTCGACGAGCTTGTCGAAGGCCAGCGGGTCGTGGATGGCGAGCTCTGCGAGCTGCTTGCGGTTCAGCACGACGCCGGACTTGTTCAGGCCATCGATGAACTGCGAGTAGGGCAGGCCACGCATGCTGCACGCCGCGCCGATGCGCACGATCCACATGGAGCGGAAGTCGCGCTTCTTGAGGCGGCGGTGGGCCGTGGAGTAGGCCCAGGCGCGCGTCAGCGTTTCCGAGACGGTGCGCCACAGGCGGTGACGGCCACCCCAATAGCCCTTGGCGAGCTTGAGACGGCGGTTGCGCTTCTGACGACTGGGGGGACCGTAGGTTGAGCGGACCATGGGGCTACTTTCCGATCATGTTGCGCACGAGCTCAGACCAGGTCTTGTTGAGCACCATGCGGCGGCGCAGGCGACGACCGGTCTCGCCACTGAACGGAGCGTGGCCGTGACCACGGTCAGGGTGGCTACACACGGCCTTGCCGTTCTTGGAGATACGGAAGCGCTTCTTGACGGCGCTTTTGGACTTCTGCTTGGGCATGAGGAGCATCTCCGGGGCAACCGCCCCTTGGAGTGTTTGGAGGGCCAAAGAGAGTAGCGAACCGAGCGAGCCATGCAAGCCCGACGCCCCCCAAGCGCCTGAAAAGTGAAAAAAAGTGCCCCGGCGGCCCAGAAGGGGGCGCCGCGGGCACCGGTGGGATCGGGCTGCCTAGACCCGCGCGCCGCTACTTGTGGGCGAGCAGCATGGTCATGCGCTTGCCGAGCAGCTTGGGCGGCGACTCGATCTTCGAGAGGTCGGCGAGGGCCTCCGCGACTTCGGCCATGACGCGATGACCGTGCTCGGGGTGGTCCATCTGGCGTCCGCGGAACACGCACACCACCTGCACCTTGTGGCCCTCCTCGAGAAAGCCGCGTCCCTGCTTGATGCGGTAGTCGAGGTCGTGCTTGTCGATCATCGGGCGCACGCGCAGCTCTTTCAGGCCACCTGCGTGGCCTTTGCTGCCGCCCTTTTCCTTCTTCCGCTGCTCGTACTTGAACTTGCCGAAGTCGAGGATGCGGCACACCGGCGGCTCGGCCGTGGGCGAGACCTCGACGAGGTCAAGGCCCGCCTCCTCGGCTCGACGGCGCGCGTCGTCCGTGGAGATGATGCCGATCTGCTCCCCCTTCTCGTCGATCAGGCGAACCTGAGGGATGCGGATCTGGCGGTTGACTCGGAAGTTGCGGGACGACACGTAGCTCCTTGGTTACAGGCGGGAAGGCGAGGCGAGCTCGAGGCTCGGGACGGGTGAAGAGGATACGCAGCGCGGCAAGGGCGCGCTAGGAGACCGGGTTCGCGGGTACGGACGGGGCCGGGAGCACGCTGCGCACGTGCACCTCCGCGAGCTGCTCGGGATCGACCTGCGAGGGCGCATCGCACATCAGGTCCACGGCCGAGGCGGTCTTGGGGAACGCGATCACCTCGCGGATGTTGTCGAGGCCCAAGGTGAGCGCGCTGGTGCGGTCAAGGCCGAGGGCGAACCCCGCGTGCGGCGGGGCGCCTTGCGAGAGCGCCTCCACGAAGAAGCCGAACTTGCGCTGCTGATCCTCGGGGCCGATGCCGAGCATCGAGAAGATCTTTTGCTGAACCTCGGCGCGGTGAATGCGCACGGAGCCCGAGCCAAGCTCCCAGCCGTTGAGCACGAGGTCGTAGGCGCGGCTTGAGAGCTTGCCCAGATCCGGCTGCTTGCCTTCTAGGGCCCCATCGAGGCTCCAGTCCTCGGGTGCGGTGAAGGGGTGGTGCGCCGAGAAGTAGCGGCCGGCGTCCTCGTCCCACTCGAACAGCGGGAAGTGCGTGACCCACGTGAAGCGCCACTGGACCGGATCCGTCGGCTCGCTCGGCTTGGGGATCAGGTCGAGGCGCCGCCCGAGCTGGTTGCGCAGCTCGCCGAGCACCTTGCGCGTGAGCGACTTGCGGTCGGCGATGAAGAGGCACGTGTCCCCCTCCGCGGCGCCCATGGCCGCCATCAGCGACGCGGCCGCCTCAGGAGTGGCGCAGAACTTCGCGAGCGGACCGGAGCCGCCGGCGGCGCCGGCCTTCCACCACGCGAGGCCCTTGGCGCCGATGCCCTTGACCACGCCCTCGAGCTCGGTGATGTCCTTGCGCGAGAGGCTGTGGGCCGCGGGGACCGTGATGCCCATCACGCGGCCGCCCGACTCAACGGCGGAGCGGAACACCTGGAAGTCGCACGACTTGGCCCACGCGTCCGCGGCGTGCAGCTCGAGTCCGAAGCGCAGGTCGGGCTTGTCGACGCCGAAGCGCTCCATGGACTCCTCCCAGCGCATGCGCGGGAACGGGATCGAGAGCTCGATGCCCATGGCGTCCTTGAACGTGTCGCGCATCACCTTCTCCCAAGTGGCGAACACGTCCTCTTCCTCG